>NVXL01000004.1 GCA_002746115.1 Alteromonadaceae bacterium | reverse complement strand
GTGGGTGCGCCGGCATTCGCTGCTGAGGCCAATTTTATATTCTGAAGCTATGTAAAAATACATACAGAAATTTAAAAAAGGCCGCAGCGTAAAATCTGCGGCCTTTTTTGTTGCGGGCTTTTTTGTTACGGAGAAAGCAGTTGGAAAATAACGGAGAAAGATATGGAGACGAGTGAAATAAATACAAGTGGCGGGTCGGTGAGTAAAGTAAACGCAAATCATGCGTACGTCGGAATTGTTTTAATTTGGGCGACAACGCCATTAGCGGTGAAGTGGAGTAATAGCAGTTTGTCTTTTATCTCCGCAGTATCGTTACGAATGGTGTTGGCATTAATATTTTGTTTGGTGATTTTACTTATTTTACGACGCCCTTTGGTTAGATCTGCTGGGGATTGGCGGGTGTTTTTTGCGGGGAGTATTAGCCTGTTTCCAAGTATGTTGTTGGTGTATTGGTCTGCGCAGTATGTACCCTCAGGCTTGATTTCGGTAGTGCTGGCTGTCTATCCGTTTATGGTTGGGGTGTTTTCTATACTTTTATTAAAAGAAAATATGTTTACTAAAAATCGTGTGGTGGCTTTGATTGTGGCTATTTTGGGGCTGGCGTTAGTGCAAAGGGGGCAATTACATGTCAGCGGTACTGACGCGGTATTAGGTATTGTGGGCTTACTGATTGCGAGTGCGGTGTTTGCTTTTAGCACTGTCTGGATGAAATCACTTGCGAGAGATGTTGAACCTTTGCAGCAAACTACGGGCTCGTTATTGTTGTCGGTACCTGCTCTCCTGTTAACTTGGTATTACTGGGACGGGCTGCATATCGGTGTGATTGATGATAAATCTTTATTCTCGATGCTGTATCTTGCGGTTGTTGGGAGTGTGCTGGGTGGAATCTTGTTTTTTAAGGTTTTAACACATTGTCGCGTCTCTTCTGTGGGTTTAATTACTTTGTTGACCCCGGTGGCGGCACTGGTGATTGGTGCGGTATTTAATGATGAAAAAATTGAGGGCTTGAGCTTGGTGGGATGTATTATTGTGATGTTGGCTTTGGCAATCTATCAGAATATATTTCGATTTAATTATCAGGCTTTGCTGCGGTTTATTCCGCTATCAGGTAAAGCGGGTTAAGGACTTTACCTGATTTTTCGGTGGCTATTTAGGTCTGGATTTAATGTTAGAGTTTAGGGCTTGAATTTAAGTGTTCGTCTTAAGGCGCTACAGGCTTAGCTGGGCAGGTAAAGGACTGCTCGGCTTTGTCCCCCTCCATTGAATGAAGGTGTACGTCGAAGCCCCATAAGCGGTGTACATGCTTGAGGACTTCGTCGGTGTCACCATCTTTCAATGGCTTACGGTTATGGCGGTAGTGATGCAGTGTGAGTGAGCGGTCGCCGCGTACATCGACGCTGTATACTTGGATGTTGGGCTCATTGTTACCGAGGTTATATTGTGCGGAGAGGTGCTCTCGTAATTCATGGTAGCCTGATTCGTCATGAATCGCCGTCACGACGATGTCGCTATTGTCGTCGTCATCGAGAATATTAAAGAGTTTTAAATCACGCATTAATTTCGGCGATAAAAACTGCAGAATAAAACTCTCATCTTTGAAGTTACGCATAGCAAAATCGAGGGTTGTAACCCAGTTGCTACCGGCAATGTCAGGGAACCATTCTTTATCTTCGGCTGTGGGGTTTTCGCAAATACGGCGGATATCCGTCATCATATGAAAACCTAAGGTGTAAGGGTTTATGCCGGAATAATACTCGCTGTTATAAGGAGGTTGATAGATAACACCGGTGTGTGATTGCATAAACTCCATCATAAAACCGTCGGTGACGAAGCCCCGATCATACATGGTGTTGAGTAAGAAGTGATGCCAATAGCAAGCCCATCCTTCGTTCATGACTTGTGTTTGACGTTGTGGGTAAAAATACTGGGCAATTTTACGCACGATGCGCACAATCTCACGTTGCCATGGCTCTAACAAGGGTGCGTGCTTTTCAAAGAAATACAGTAAGTTCTCTTGTGGCTCCTCAGGGAAGCGTTTTTCTTGTTGTTGAGTTTTCTCGCTTTCACTCACCGGAATAGTGCGCCAAAGATCGTTAATTTGTTGTTGGGAATAGGCTTCGCGCTCTTTTTGTCGCTTTCTTTCTTCTTCTGGCGATATGGGATAAGGGCGCTTGTAGCGATCGACGCCGTAATTCATGATGGCGTGACAGGAGTCTAAAATGGCTTCGACTTCGTCGATACCGTGTCTGTCTTCGCACTCGGCAATGTAGTTTTTTGCGAAGACTAAATAATCAATAATCGATGATGCGTCTGTCCAGCTGCGGAACAGGTAATTACCTTTGAAAAAAGAATTATGGCCATAACAGGCATGCGCGATCACGAGCGCTTGCATTGTCATGGTGTTCTCTTCCATTAGGTAGGAGATGCATGGATCTGAATTGATGACAATTTCGTAGGCAAGCCCCATTTGGCCGCGCTTATAGGATTGCTCTACACTCAAAAACTGCTTGCCGTAGGACCAGTGGTTGTAGCCTATGGGCATGCCAATTGAGGAGTAGGCATCCATCATTTGTTCTGAGCTGATGACTTCAATTTGGTTGGGGTAGGTGTCGAGCCCAAATTCTTCGGCAATTTTGGCAATTTCTGTGGTGTATTTTTCTAATAACTCGAAGGTCCACTCCGAGTCTGTCGATAGGGGTTTCTGTTTCATAGGGCCTTCTTCTGAAATAGTTGGCGAAAAACAGGGTAAATATCGGCGGTATCCTCAAGTTGTTTCATGGCGAAAGTGTCTGGAAAGTCTTCCAATATTTTTCCATAAGCGTGCCAAAGCGCTTGGTGGTCGCGCGAGGTTATTTCGATATAGGAAAAATACTGCAGTTTATGCAGTAGCTTCTCTGTGAGTAACTTGTAGCAAACAGAGGAATCGTCATTCCAGTTATCGCCATCGGAGGCTTGTGCGCAGTAGATGTTCCATTGGCTTGGTGAGTAACGAGTAGTGAGTATGTTGTCCATTAAGTGCAGTGCACTGGATACGATGGTGCCGCCGGTTTCTCGGCTGTAGAAGAACTCTTGCTCGTCGACTTCCTTTGCGCTGGTATGGTGGCGGATAAATACCACTTCGGTACGCTCGTAATTACGCTGTAAGAATAAATAAAGTAAGAGGAAGAAGCGTTTGGCGATGTCTTTGGTGTTTTGATCCATGGAGCCGGAGACATCCATAATGCAAAACATGACGGCCTTGGATTGCGGTAGTGGATGTTTGACGTGCAGGTTGTATTTTAAATCGAAGTCATCCAGCCAGGGAACGCGTTTAATTTTAGTCTGCAGCTCTTGAGCTTCTGTTTTGAGTGCTGTGATTTGTTTTGCGCGATCGTCTTGAGCGAGTAAGTCGGCACTATTATCATCGGCTTCCTTTTGCTCCTCTTCTTCAAGCTCCTCAAGCTCTTTTAGGATGGCTTTAAGGCGCCTGCGCTTTTTGGCGGTGAGCGCGATGCGTCGGCTGTTAGCGGAGCGCAATGAGCGAATAATATTGACCTTGCCGGGGTTGCCTTCGTTGCTAATACCTGCGCGGCGGAACTCAAAATTATCGACGCCCATCAGCTGTCGTTTGACTAGGTTAGGCAGTTCGAGGTCCTCAAACATAAAGTTGAGGAACTCTTCTTGAGTGATTTGGAAGGCAAATTCATCCATGCCGTCGCCGCTATCACTAGCACCTTGACCTGCGCCGCCTTGGCCTTGACCGTTGCGCGGCCTTTGGATATGGTCATCGCGAGTGAATTGGTCGTTACCGGGCAAAACTCGGGTGTTTTTGCCGCCGCTCCCATGTTGAAATGTGGGCTCGGTAATGTCTTTGGTGGGAATGCTGATTTGTTCGCCCTTATCCATGTCTGTGATCGAGCGTTTATCGATGGCTTCCGATACGGCTTTTTTGATACGTTGTTGATAGCGTCGTAAAAAGCGCTGTCGGTTAACGGTACTTTTTTTCTTGGAGTTGAGGCGTCTATCAATTATATAGGCCACGAGTCACCTGCTGTTGTTGATCGAGATCGCTGTAGGTCACCCGAGCCTTTTTTTTACGTTAGATACGTTAAATACCTTAAAAGAGGCTCGGTTATGCACTACATTGGGTTACTGCGATTTTCTGACGCGCAGATACCACTCAGAAAGTAAACGTACTTGTTTCTCGGTGTAGCCGCGCTCCACCATTCTAGCGACGAAGTCTTGATGTTTCGTCTGATCCTCGGTTGAAGATTTTGTGTTGAAGGAAATAACGGGCAGTAGATCCTCGGTATTTGAGAACATTTTCTTCTCGATTACGGTACGAAGTTTTTCGTAACTATTCCAACGGGGGTTCATGCCGTTGTTGTTTGCACGGGCTCGTAATACGAAGTTAACAATCTCGTTTCGGAAGTCTTTGGGGTTGCTAATGCCTGCGGGCTTTTCGATTTTCTCAAGTTCTTCATTGAGTGAGCCGCGATCGAGTATTTCACCGGTCTCGGGGTCGCGAAACTCTTGATCTTGTATCCAAAAATCGGCGTATACAACATAGCGGTCGAAGATGTTTTGGCCGTATTCGGAATAAGACTCTAGGTAGGCGGTTTGAATCTCTTTACCAATAAACTCAACATAGCGTGGTGCCATATATTCTTTAATAAAGGATAAGTAGCGGTCGCGGGTTTCTTCTGGGTATTGCTCTTGCTCGATTTGCTGCTCGAGAACGTAGAGTAAATGTACCGGGTTGGCGGATATTTCGACGGAGTCAAAATTAAATACTTTGGATAATATTTTAAATGCAAAACGCGTGGATAGTCCGTCCATGCCTTCATCGACGCCAGCGGCATCTCGGTATTCTTGCAGGGATTTCGCTTTAGGGTCGGTGTCTTTGAGATTCTCACCATCGTAGACTTTCATTTTGGAAAAAAAGTTGGAATTTTCGGGTACTTTTAGTCGAGAGAGTACGGAGAATTGACCGAGCAAACGTAAGGTGTCTGGTGCGCATGGAGCATGTTTAAGTGAGCTATTTTCTAGGAGCTTTTCGTAAATATGGACTTCTTCTGATACGCGTAAGCAATAGGGCACTTTAACGGTATAAACGCGATCGATGAAGGCTTCGTTGTTTTTGTTACTTTTAAATGTTTGCCACTCAGATTCATTGGAGTGAGCGAGTACTACGCCCTCAAAGGGGATTGCTCCTAAACCTTCGGTGCTGTTGTAGTTGCCTTCTTGGGTGGCTGTTAACAGTGGATGCAGCACTTTAATTGGCGCTTTGAACATCTCGACGAATTCCATTAAGCCTTGGTTGGAGCGACATAGTCCACCAGAGAAGCTGTATGCGTCGGGATCGTTTTGTGGGAAGTCTTCAAGTTTACGGATATCGACTTTACCGACCAGTGAGGAGATGTCTTGATTGTTTTCATCACCGGGCTCGGTTTTGGATACAGCGATTTGGTCGAGTACTGAAGGGTAGAGCTTAACGACTTTGAATTTACTGATATCGCCGCCGAATTCGTGCAGACGTTTTATCGCCCAAGGCGACATAATGTTTTTGACGTAACGCTTGGGAATGCCGTAATCCTCTTCAAGGATGTGGGCATCTTCGTCGGGATCAAAAAGGCCGAGAGGCGATTCAAAAACCGGTGAGCCTTCGATACAATAAATAGGGTTTTTTTCGATAAGTGATTTTAACTGTTCCGCGAGTGAGGACTTACCTCCACCAACGGGGCCTAGAAGATATAAAATTTGTTTTTTCTCTTCGAGCCCTTGTGCGGCATGTTTGAAGAATGCGACGATTTGTTCTATCGCTTCTTCCATACCGTAGAATTCTTCGAATACTTTGTAGCGTTTAATTATTTTGTTAGAAAAAATCCTGCTAAACCTTGAGTCTTTAGAGGTGTCTACGAACTCCGGCTCACCAATTGCACTCAGCATTCTCTCAGCTGCGGACGCGTATACAGTTGGGTCTTTTTTACAAAGCTCCAGATATTCCTGGATGCTTAGTACCTCTTGCTGGGTAGCATCGTATCGATCTCTATAATGCTTGAAAATACTCATTTAGTGCCTCCTGTTACGCCACCTGCAGGTTAGCTGGGAGTTATTTGTACAGTTTGATGATACATCGCCCTGTTTAAATAACATCAATCAATGCGGCGTAATTGTTTTAGGGTATAACAAAATGCAGGATATTTTTAATTTCTTACTATTATAACTATAGCCCTTATAATAATAGCTCTTTAATAGCTATTTGATAGTTTTACACGGAATAAATTCCGTTAATCTTTTGTCGCTAATATTTTCTCTAATGAGTATTAGCGACGTTTGAGCTGTATCTGAACAATATGCCGAGCGCTTCAACTTAAGTTTAGGTTATGCGTGTTGGTTTCGTGGTAATTTTATATCGATGAAATTGATTTTACCTTCGACTTAGTGTTTGGTTCGGTGTAGCTTGTTTTGTAGCTGAGGCTATTTAATTAACCTGCTAGCTTTGCCGGCTTAATGGTACTTGGCACTTGTATGATTTTTGACAGGCTATACCTGTTCCGGCGCCGTGTGTTTTTGCTATGGCATTGCACGCCAACCTTACATAGAATAGCGGAATGTGTCTGTTGTAGATGACGCGGTTGTTTATACTGAAGTGTTTTACTTTAGGTAGCATACTATTTGAGCGCTGCAATATTGCAAAAAAGCTTGATAATCGAGGAATATATGTCGATAAGTGTTTTGGTCACGGGGGGAGCTGGATATATCGGCTCTCATACCTGTATTGAGTTGTTGGATGCAGGTTTTGAAGTGGTCGTGGTCGACAATTTGTCGAACAGCCGTACGGAGTCGCTGAATCGCGTCGCCCAAATTGCCGGACGAGCAGTGACCTTTGTCGAGGCCGATGTCACTGATAAGTCAGCGCTGCGAGCGGTGTTTCAAGCACATAAAATTAGTGCCGTCGTGCACTTTGCTGGCCTGAAAGCGGTAGGGGAATCCTGCCAGTTACCGCTGTTGTATTATCGCAACAATGTGGCGGGTAGCGTTGCTTTGTCCGAGGTGATGTTGGAATTTGACTGTAGCGTCTTATTGTTTAGCTCTTCGGCAACGGTTTATGGTGACCCGGCAAGTGTTCCGATTCTTGAAAACTTCCCGACTTCAGCGACGAACCCTTATGGTCGCAGCAAATTAATAGTGGAGGAGATATTGCGTGATACTTGTATGGCGCCAAAGAGTGCATGGCGAGTGTCGTTATTGCGTTACTTTAACCCAATAGGTGCCCACGAAAGCGGCTTGATTGGTGAGGACCCTAAAGGCATACCCAATAATCTATTGCCGTATGTGGCGCAAGTTGCGGTTGGTAAATTAGCGAAGCTAACGGTGTTTGGCGGGGATTATCCGACAAATGATGGCACTGGCGTTAGAGATTATATTCACGTTGTTGACCTTGCTCGTGGCCATGTGAAAGCCTTACAAAAATTACTGCAATCCGATGCGGGTTGTTATACCTACAACCTAGGGACTGGGGTCGGTTACAGTGTACTTGAGGTGGTTAAGGCCTTTGAGCAGGCTTGCGGAGAGCCTATCCCCTATAGTATTGAGGCGAGGCGTAGTGGCGATATTGCGCAATGCTACGCGGATCCGCAGTTGGCAGCCGCTGAGTTAGATTGGCATGCAGAATACGATCTTAATCGTATGGTGACTGATACTTGGCGCTGGCAGAAAGGAAATCCTAACGGTTACGAGGGTGAGTGACCGGCAACGCTGAAATATTTGGCGTCGTCTAGCCGTAGCGCGGTGAGTTTTCCGCCCCAGATGCAGCCAGTGTCTAGGGCGATGAAGTTGGCTGTGTCAGTTTTCCCTAGTAGTGAGGCCCAGTGACCGAAAATCACTTTTTGCTCTGCGCAGGCGTGGTGTTTATATGAGAACCACGCTTGAAAGCCTGCTGGGGCGGTGTCGGCTTCGGTTTTGGTGTCAAGTTCAAGATCGCCTTCGGCATTACAAAAACGCATACGCGTAAAGTAGTTGGTGATTAGTCGTAATCGATCGCTACCTGTGAGCTCTTCTTGCCAAGCGCTTGGCACGTTCCCGTACATATTGGCTAAGAACTTGTCGAAGGACTTGTCATTTTTTAAGGCATTATGCACTTCTTTGGCATAGCTCATGGCTTGTTTGATAGTCCATATCGGGGGAATACCGGCATGTACCATGCTGTAACCAAGCTCGGTGCATTGGTGCATAAGTGGCTGTTTGCGTAACCACTGAATGATCTCTTGGAGATCTGGAGCCTCTAAGACATCTTTTAAGGTGTCTTTTCGTGTGAGTTTTTTATGGCCTTCGGCGACGGCTAAAAGATGTAGGTCGTGATTGCCTAGAACCATTTTGGCGCTGTTGCCCATATCTTGTATGATGTGTATTGAGTCAAGATTGGCGGGGCCACGATTAACCAAGTCCCCAGCAACCCAAAGCTGGTCGTTGTTTGGGTTAAAGGCGATTTTTTTTAAGAGTTGTCGTAGTTGCCGATAGCAACCTTGTACGTCTCCAATAGCATAAGTTGCCACTACGAACTTACCTCAGCCATTATAGTTGTCTATCACGATGGTGTGTGTTTACGTTGTGTTTAATTAGATTCTGTCTAGTAAGGTGATCGTAGTTGACCGGTTTATCAATGGAGCGCATGAGGCTGCACTAAAGCAAATGTTGGTATCGCTGTCTCGAACTCTTCGCCTGCGCAGTTTTTCATTGTGTAGCTGCCGGACATTGTGCCCGATTTAGTTGGTAGCACTACACCGCTGGTATAGGTATAACTTTTGCCTGGTGATATAACGGGTTGTTTACCTATGACGCCGAGCCCTTGTACTTCTTGTTGTTGGTCTTTTTCATCTACAATATACCAGTGGCGGCTAATTAATTGAGCCTCGTTGTCGCCTTTATTGAGTAGTTCAATGGTGTAGGCGTAGACATATTGATTTTGATCTGGGCGGGACTGTTCCGGTACGTATTGTGCTTTGACGAGCACTTGAATATTGTCGCTTTCTGGCAGATTCATGTGTTGTACTTCTTATATTAGGCGCTGTGTTAAACGTTATATTAGGCGTTTTATGAGACGCTGTATTAGGTGTCGGAGTTATCCTGATGCCCGGAGTTTTCACCCCATAGTGCATTAGCGACGCTCACGTATTGCTCAAGGCTGATGTTTTCAGCGCGTAGGCTTAGATCGAGATTTATATTTTCGGCTTGATCGGTGTCGATCAGTGTTTTGAGTGCGTTACGCAGGGTTTTACGGCGTTGCGCAAAAGCTGTTCTAACTAACAATTCAACATTATCAATGTTTTGAGCTGGGTGAGGCAGTTCTGTATATGGACTTAGACGCACAATGGCGGAATCCACTTTTGGCGCTGGGTGAAAGCTGGTCGGTGGAACATCAAACAGGTTCTCGATGGCACAGTAATATTGCGCCATGATGCTGAGCCGGCCGTAATTTTTGTCGCCGGGCTTGGCGGCTAAGCGTAAAGCGACCTCTTTTTGCAGCATAAAATGCATGTCAGCGATGATATCTCGATGAGTGAGCAAGTGAAATATCAGCGGCGTGGAGATATTGTAAGGTAGGTTTCCAACGATGCGAAGTTTAGCGTTTGATTCGTCTTTACTTTTAAGGTTCTCAAGGAGTTGTCTGAAGTCGAAGTTGAGTGCGTCGCTTTGGTGAATCTTAAAGTCCTTGTATTTTGCAAACTGAGCTAACAATACCGGCATTAGGTCTCGGTCGAGCTCAATGGCTTGCAGTCGGGGGCAAGCGTCTAGTAATAAGCCTGTGATGGCGCCTTGACCCGGCCCAATCTCCACGATGTGATCAGTTTCTTGAGGGTACACTGAGCGCACAATTAAGCGAATAATACCTTCGTCAACGAGAAAGTTTTGTCCGAAGCGTTTTTTAGCGCGATGCCCGGAAGGCGTTAGCGTGGATTTATTCATACTTTATTATAGGTGTCCGCATCAGAGGTGTCCGCATTTTGCGCGAGGTGGTAAGCCCATTGTAGGGCGGTATCGAGGCTGCCCAAATCAGCAATGCCTTTGCCTGCAATGTCTAAGGCTGTGCCGTGATCAACGGATGTACGAATAAAGGGCAAGCCTAGGGTGATATTAATCGCACGGCCAAACCCTTTGAATTTTAATACGGGTAAGCCTTGATCGTGATACATGGCAAGTACAGCATCGGCATCATCAAGATTATCGGGGGTAAATAAGGTATCGGCAGGGAGTGGGCCTATAAGGTCGACGCCTTGCTCTTGAAAGTGTCGGATAACGGGGATAATTGTCTCAATCTCTTCGTTGCCGAGATGGCCACCTTCGCCTGCGTGGGGGTTGAGCCCGCACACCAAAATACGAGGTTGGTCGATGCCAAATTTTTGTGTTAACTCATCTACTAATATGTTAATGACTTCTGTGAGGCTCTCTCGGGTGATAGCATCGGCGACGTCTCGCAAGGGGATATGTGTGGTGGCGAGTGCAACTCTAAGCCCTTCAGTGGCGAGCATCATGACTACTTTGTCGGTATTGCTTCGATCAGCAAAAAACTCGGTATGGCCGCTAAAGGGGATACCTGCGTCACTTATGATGCTTTTTTGTACGGGCCCGGTCACAAGCGCTGAGCAGGTTCCGTCAAGACATAAGTCACAAGCGGCTTCAAGTGTTTTGATGACATAGTTTGCGTTGTCGACATTGAGCCTACCAACGGTGGTCGGTGCAGGCATGCTGATTGGATAAACCCAGGCTTGGCCTGCGTGAGAACTTTCTTTCGGCGCGGGGCTTCCCGGCTGATACTCAAGAATTTCAAGTGGTAAATTCAGTTGTTTGGCGGCTGAGCGCAGCAAGTCAGGATCGCATACGGCAATCAAGCGGTAGGGCAACTTATGTTGTAGTGCCCTGACGGTCAGTTCTGGGCCGATGCCAGCGGGTTCCCCTGGTGTAATAAGGATGTCATGCACGGTGCTATGCGTGTGAGCGTGTGTCATTTGTCGACTCCAGGAGGTGGCTTGGCTTGACTATATTTTAGTCTCTATAAATGCATCGTCACGCATTTCTTGAATCCAAAGTTGTAGTTCATCTTCAAAACGACGACTAGTAATGACTGAACGTGCTTTCGCACGAAGTGCTTGTTCGGTCATGTCTTCATTACGTCGTTCTAGTACTTGCATGATGTGCCAGCCGAAAGGGGACTTGAACGGCTCGCTGATCTCGTCGATAGCCATTTCCTGCATGATTTTTTCAAACTCCGGCACAAATTGACCGGGGGACGCCCAGCCAAGATCACCACCGGTGAGTTTTGAACCGATATCCTCGGAGTGTTTTTTGGCTAAAACTGAAAAATCACCGCCATCGAGCACTTCTTGACGGAAGCCCCGAAGCGTTTCCTGTGCTTGCTCGGCATCGACGATTTCAGACAGTTCGATGAGAATATGTCGGGCTTTGGTTTGGTTGACGATCTCTTTGGTTTCGCCACGCTTATCGTTCAGCTTGATAATGTGGAAGCCTGCTTGGCTGCGCGCAGGTTTGGCAACCTCGCCTTTACTTAGATCGGGCGCCATCTCAGCAAATAAAGTGGGGAGATCAGATGTTTTACGCCAACCTAAGTTGCCGCCTTGCAAGGCCAGTGGGCCGTCAGATTTGGCAAGGGCAAGTTCTTCAAAATTCGCCCCATTGACAAGTTTTTGGTAGATCTCGTTAGCTTCCCCCTCGGCTTCTTGGGCGGCGATACTGTTCGCGGACTGCGGCAATGCAATAAGGATATGACTGAGTTGATAATCGGGCGATATCCAGAACTTGGCATCGGCAGATTTAAGAAAATTGTCGATATCTTGTTCTGAGATGCGGATACGTGAGCGCACAAGGCCTTGGGAGATATTATCGATAGTAAGCTGCCTTTGTATGGTGCGCTTAAACTCTTCGAGCGTGGTGCCTTGGGTTATAAGGCTGAGTAAAAAATCTTCGTCATTGAGTTTTCGTGAAAGACGAATACGGGCTAATGCGTCATGTATTTCTTCGTCGCTTGGGCTGACGCCATAGCGTAGCGCTGTGGTCATCTGCAGGGACTCATTGATTAGCTGTTCAAGAATCTGCTCAGTTAAGACGTCTAGTGGCGGTAACTGTAAGCCTCGTTGCAGGGTGATTATTTTGACTTCTTTAATGCGCGCATCGAGTTCGGTTTGAGTAATGACGCTTTTGTTGACGATAGCAGCCACTTTATCAATGGTCTCGATGGCGCCGTGAGCGGGTGCAGTCATAAGCACACCGACGGCGCTTAGGGCGATCATGGCGGTGCGCATAGCGCGAAATGCTAACAAAGAGCGGATAAGTGCGAGTTGTAACAGCTTCATAGGAAAATCGTATCTTAAAAAATGAAAAAAGGTTGTCGGTATCTTGCCGTGCCTGTTGTTTTTGACCGCTGGTGATTATTGCCAGTTATCATAGCCGAGTATACCGTCGCTAAGTATGGTGTTGAGCTTGGTGCCAAGCGGCCCTAAGCCTTTCAGTTCAAATTCGAATATGATGCCATTGTCATATTGTGCGTCTTTGTCTGCGACTAGGTTAGCGATATTACTGTCTAACCAGCGGCGCGCAAGTATTTTAAATCGAAAGCAGCAATCGTTGTATTCGAGTCCAACAAAGGCGTCGAGTTCCTGATCATTGTGGAAGTCGTAGTTGAGTCGCCCCATTAGGTACCATTGCTGTTTAACCGCTTGCACGAGTGAGATGTCGACTTGATCAATTTTCTCGCTCACTAAAACATCGGAATCTTCTCGAATAAAGGAATATGAGAGGTTAAATAGTGTTTGCCTTTGACCTTTGATGTACTGCAGGCCAGCCGAACCTCGGTTGATTTCTTGGTTACTCGTATCGTAGATACCGTTAAGGTAAACCTTGGTAAGTGAGCCGAGGTTCATCTCGACTTCAGCGGCAAACTCGGAGGAATTTTCGGTGTCGTAGTCGGTGGAGGCGTTCTCAAGTAATACTCGACGATCCTCGAAGTGGAAAATCTGCCCGACACTGACGGAGAATATCTCGTTGTTTGTGGCGTTATTGTACCAACGTGAGCTCAGGCCTAATGTTGTTTGGTTAGCATCGTCGAGACGATCACCACCGATGAATCGAGAATCGCGGTATAACTGCCCGTAACCGAAGGTGCGCGAGGAGGTGTCGAAATTGATGTTTTGCCCGTCATTACCGAGGTTAAATAAGTTGTGATGATTGGTATATTCACGATACAGGTAGAAAAATCGAGGCTCTAATGTTTGTAGGTATTTACCTTCTGGGTGCTCGAATATTAGACCTGCATCAAAACTTACTTGGCCAGTACCAAGGCTGAATGCGCTGTCATTCTCAAGCTTTAAATCACGCTCATCAAGACGATAGTTTAGGGATTTGTAGCCGACTTCGGGTTTGAAGTAGCCCCAAGAGCGGTTTTTTTTCCAAGATAAGCGATAATCAGTGGCAAAACGGCTACCGGTAATGATCTTGGTTAGATCCCCACGAAAATCATTGCGGTGCTTGAAGCTGGTGAATTCGTTGCTAATAGAGAGTTTAAGGTCTCCGGCGCGTTGAATGCCCTCAAAGCTGATTTGGGGGTGTCGCTTATAAGGTGAATCGATATCTAGCAGCAGTACTTGGTGAGATTGCGCGAGTGCACTGATGCGCCAGTTCTCGAAGCGATAGCCAAGCTCCATAGTTTGTTCTAAATATGTGCGGCTATTGACGCTGAGTGAGGCTGTGCCGAGATCGCGAAAGTAGTCAAAGTCGCTGACTCGGGTGTAATCGACGTTGGATTGCAGGCCAGAGGCTGTGCCACCTTCGTGCTGCCATTGTGCAAGCCAGCGGTTGTTGCCCTTGTTGGGGCGGGCGAGCTCTTCTGAGGTTTGGCCTGAACGAATAAGGCGATCGATGTCGCTGTCTTGGTTGCCTCCATCATTTGGCAAAAACGCCAAGCCGAGTTCGTTATACATCCAGTTGCTTAGGTAGCGACCTTGTAGCTCAACCATGGTGCCACGGCCGGATATTATCCTCGGTGTAATGGTGGCATCGTAATTGGGTGCAATGTTCCAGTAATAAGGTATAGCAATATCAATGCTGGCATTGTCGCTGGAGTTAAACGACGGCGGTAAGATACCGGATTGACGCCTATCTCCGACAGGTATTGAGATGTAAGGGAGGTAAAAAACCGGTACTTCACCAATTTTAAGTTGGACGTTTCTACCTGTGGCAAGCTGCTTTTCACGATCGACAGTCAGCTCCTTGCCTTGTAAGCTCCAGCCGGTACTACCGGGTTCGCAACTGGTGATACTGCCGTTGATGAGTAGTATCTTGGAGGCGTCTAATTGTTCGATTGTTTCAGCGCTGCCACGCATGTGCGTATCAAGGTCGATAAAGGTGGCGTGGTTGAACTGGCCTTTATTGGCCGTCGTGCTGATATTGGCGCTTTCGCCTTTGATTTGAATGCCCGGCTCTTTRATGCTGACGCCGTCGTGTAGTGTTGCGCTATCGCTGGCCTTGTCGTAGGTCATTTTGCCTGCGGAAATTGATCGTGAGCCCTGTATAATACGAACATTACCTGCGATCTCAGCCTGTGTGCCAGCGGTTAACGACGCGTGGTCAGCCTCGATGATTAGCGGCTGTGATTCGGGTGAGAGCAGTGACGTGAGATCTAAATTGTCAGGGATTTCACTGGTATCAATATATAAACCGTGGCAGCCGGGCTGAACAAGCCCGAGAAGGTCTTCGGGTAATCTACTTACTGGCACCCAGTTATAAGGGGAGGCATCTGCGAGCACTTTTAGTGCATCCGCTTGGGGGTGAGCATCTATGATCTGCTTGTTTCTTTTAACCGGGTCGATGATCTCCTCTGTTATGGTACTTTCTAAGGCACTTTGCAGGTATCCTTGTGCGTTAACAAGTGTACTGAATAACAGAGTCTGCGTTAAAATTGTCGCTAAAAATAATGTATATGCGAGGTGTTGAAGAGTTAACTGGGTGGACTTTGTGTTTGTTTTTATGGCAGCAGTCGCAGCGGTACTTGAGCCTTCGTCAATGGTTAGACGATATATGCCTGAAGGTTTACGCGCGAAAATATTGAGGCGGGCAAAGCGCTGAGGCATACTAGGTTTCCGAAGTCGAAATATTGTTGCGGGTTATATACCCAAGAAAACGGGTGATTCTACTGCGCTACTTATCATTAGTACATTCTATTTGTGCGTGAAGGCGATTATTTCGCAGTATTGGTCAAAGCTTTCGTGTTGGTGTGAAGGTGGTTGAGACGCAATCAAGGGGTTATTTGGGTGGTATCTTCTTCAACAATTCCAAAGTCTGTGGTGTTTGAAGCGCCATTGCAGCACTGGGCAGCATTGCAGCTACAACAATTAGCTTGGTTAAAAAAAGCCAATATTTCACCCTCTGCTTGGCAGATGCTCAGTGGTGATGCGGGTTTCCGTCGCTATGCACGCATTTATCTTGATGGTGATAGCCCTGTGAAAAGTGTTTTGGCGGTATTTTCACCGCCTGATACTGAGAATAATCAAGCCTTTGTCGATATCGATCGTTTTTTACGTCAGCATAAGGTACGCGCCCCTGAGATTTTAAGTCAAAGTGATGACCAAGGTTTTTTCCTTATTGAAGACTTTGGTGAGACTTTGCTGCTAGAGCGTTTGAATTCAGATAGTGTTGATCAACTGTATGGCGATGCGCTAAGTGCATTAAGAGGTATTCAGCAGTGCCCTCTTAATGCCTTAGCATTGCCTAGCTATGATGACTCTGTGTTGCTCACCGAGATGCATTTGTTTGATCAGTGGTTTGCTAAGTTACTTGGTTATACCGTGTCGGAATCTGAGCGTGCAATGTTGGAGCAAACATTTCAAGACTTAAGTCAAAGCGCGTGTGAGCAGCCAAAAGTGCTTGTGCATCGGGATTATCATTCCCGCAATTTGGTTGTTTGCTCGGACGGTGGTTTAGGCATTATTGATTTTCAGGACGCTGTAATAGGCCCTGTGACTTACGACTTGGTGTCCTTGTTGCGCGATTGCTACATTTGCTGGCCTGATGAGCAGGTGGAGCGCTGGGCATTGGCCTATGCGAAACAGGCTCGTGATGGCGGATGGATTGATAATGTCGAGGACGAGGTGTTTTTGCGTTGGTTTGATTGGATGGGCTTGCAGCGTCATATTAAGGTGCTCGGTATTTTTGCGAGGCTCTCGTTGCGTGACGGTAAACATGCCTACCTTAATGATTTACCCTTGGTGATCGACTATGTTCGTCGCGTTGCAAGTCGTTACCCTAGGCTTGAGGGGTTCTCTTGTTGGTTTGAAGCGGTGATTGTGCCACTCGCTCAGCAGAAAAATTGGATGAAGACAGAACTATGAAGGCATTTATATTGGCTGCGGGCGAGGGGCGTCGTATGCTCCCGCTGACTGAAAATACTCCTAAGCCACTGTTGGATGTTGCGGGGAAGCCATTGATTGCACATCATATTGAGCGTTTAATTCGTGCCGGGTTCGACGAGATTTATATCAATATATCTTATCTCAGTGAGCAGATTCGCGCATATGTTGAAAGCTTGGTGTTTGAACAAGTGCATATCCAGTTGATAGAAGAGGCTGAACCTTTGGAGACGGCTGGAGCGATTATCAATGCTTTGCCATTTTTAGGGGGCGAGCCTTTTTTGTTGGTAAATGGTGATGTTTGGGTGGAGTATGATTTTTGTGGATTTGTTGATCAGGTAAAGTCCCTACCTGAAGGGCGTGCGCATTTGTTCTTGGTTAATAACCCTGATCATAACCTGTTTGGGGATTTCTTTCTTTCTGATGAGGGCATGATTGAGCCTAAATCAAATGACGGTCACCGAAGCTTAACGTTTAGCGGCATCAGTATTCTCTCACCGGCATTGATCCTTGACTACCCTGCGTGTCGCGATAAATTTCCGCTAAAAGAAGTTTTTGATTGGGGGGTTATGCAGGGGCGTGTTTATGGGGAGAAACTATCGGCCTATTGGTTGGATGTTGGAACGCCTGAACGGCTCAATCTGTTGCGAGATCGCCTCGCTTAACCATCTAACCTTATCTGCAGGCCTACTTATCTTCGATTTCAACGCCGCGGGCATGCTTGTTTAGAAAGCCTCGCACTCGGCGCGTTAGTCGGTTTTCTCCATCGAAGATGGTATTTGCAGATGGCGGCATCATTTTGATTTGGTAGTAGTGAATGATACGTTTTTTCTTTGCCTCTTTACGCCGTACTTTGGCTTCTAATGCATCATTGTGGTGCTGCCCAAAGTGAATGTCTAATATCGGAATATTGGGAGCGTTAAAAAAATCACTAATTTGCATGTCACTTTCAGGTAGCTGATTGCGTGGGTCTATAAATATAAGTGCTCGTACGCCATGAGTAAGTGTTGCTTTGACTTGTCGAGCCTTCTTTCCCGCTATATTCCCCGGAGGACTGCTGTCATTTAGGTAGCGAATGGCACGCCCTGCACCGATACCTAAACCGATGACGACAATATTGAATTGCCCTTGGGCATTTAAAAATTCAAATGCGGCTTTCATTCGCTGATTGACGATTTCTTCTGGAGGTGTTTGGGGGATCAGTGGTGTTGGGCTTGGCGTCACTGTTTCTTTTTTGCTCGCGTCAGCCGTTAAATCTTGGGTGTTTAGTGCGTCGGCTTCTGCTGCGGAGTCAGTCGCTGTTTTAGCTGTTGTTTCGGGTGTAGTGGCGTCGTTTTTGCCTGGAGGTACTGCGGTATCTGGGGAGTCGGCCTTTTTGGAGGGGTCTTCTGTCGGAGCTGGAGTGGGTAGAGGCGGACGCTTCGGTACGGGCTGGGCGCTAGGTGGGGGAACGCTAATCGACAGAGCTGCCCATCCATGAGGGCTTAAACTCTCACGTAAGGCATTGACGGTGTGTGGCCAGTCAGCGTGTTGGCCATGATCGTGAATTATGAGCACTGCGCCGTAGGGGTTACCACTTGAATCTGGCTCCCAGAAAGCAGAAAATTTACCATCTTTGGCTTCTAGCCATTCAATTTTTGCACGGTTTGCGGCCGAATAAAGCTCAAAATCTGGGTGTGTTTGAGTGTTTGTTTGAGTGTTTGTTTGAGCTGGCGCTTGTGGAGCGACTTCAGCAGCAGCGTATGCCTTAACTGATAAAATTGGTATGAAAACCGCAAAAAGAGTATAAAATGTGATCAGTAAGCCAAAATATTTAGCTGCTGCTCCAAAGGGGTGGTTCTTTGTGTATGCCATATTCAGTACAATAGTATGTTTGTAGCTGTGTGGATAGCGGTAGCTCATCATGTTCGTTCAGCGTTGTTAGGGTGGTAAGCACATAATGTTGTTAGATTATAAAATAGCTCCGTCGATTTTATCGGCCGATTTTGCCAGACTTGGCGAAGATGTTGATGCCGTAGTCGCCGCAGGAGCCGACTTTATCCATTTTGATGTTATGGATAATCATTATGTGCCGAACTTGAGTTTTGGCCCAATGGTTTGTAAGGCCTTGCGTGATTACGGCATTACGGTGCCGATTGATGTCCATCTCATGGTTAGCCCTGCGGATGATCTTATCGCGCGTTTTGCCGACGCCGGCGCCACTTATATTACTATCCATCCTGAGGCTGTGATGCATCTTGATCGCTCCATTCAGCTTATTATGGATCGTGGCTGTAAGCCTGGATTGGCGTTGAATCCCGCGACAACCTTGGAGCCTATTGAATATTTACTTGATCAGCTGGATATACTGTTGTTAATGTCGGTGAATCCAGGTTTTGGTGGACAGAAGTTTTTACCTTATATTTATCAAAAAATTCGCGCCGCCCGCGACATGATTAACGGCCGTGCACTTTCTACCCGTCTAGAGGTGGATGGTGGTGTTGGACTGGCGAATATTAAAGCGATTGCTGATGCTGGCGCGGATACTTTTGTTGCGGGTTCAGCCATCTTTGGAGCGGATAATTACGAGCGTGTCATTGGTGATATGCGGCGTATCATTAGCCCGAGTGCAGTAGCTGAGTCGGTTTAGTTTGATTAAATTCTTACCATGCCTGCCAGTCTCAATATCTGGTTGGCAGGCATGGTAAGAGTGAATGTTTGCTTTGGCGTGTGTTAGTTTGCCGCCATTGGGATATTATATTTCTTCATCAGATCATACAGCGTTGGTCGCGTAACGCCTAAGAGTTTGGACGTGGCCGAGATGTTGTACTCAGTCATTGTCAGTGCCCGTAAAATCGCCGCGCGTTCAGCGTTATAGCGTACTTCACGCAAGTTTAAACTCAGGCTGTCTTCAGATACTAGGCCGAGATCTTCAGAGGAGACGAGCTTGTCATCGCACATGACAACGCCACGCTTTACGCGGTTTTCCAGTTCTCGTATATTTCCTGGCCAGTCATAGGCTTCGATAGCTTCAACGGCTTCGGTAGTAAAACCTATCACTCCCTGGCTGTCCTGTTCTACGATGCGACGTAAAAAGTGCCGTGCAAGCAATAATTTATCACCGTGACGCTCACGTAGTGGCGGTATCTCAATTTCCATTTCACATATACGGTAGTATAAATCTTCGCGGAAGGTGCCGTCGCGGACCATTTGCTTAAGGTCTTTGTTGGTTGCGCACACTACTCGAACATCTACGGGAATCTCCTCGCGCCCTCCCACTCGCTCTACTATACGCTCTTGTAGAAAGCGCAGTAATTTAGCTTGGAGTAAAAGCGGCATATCACCAATTTCATCAAGGAATAGCGTGCCGCCATTAGCGGTCTCGACCTTCCCGAGTGTGCGTTTGTTGGCGCCGGTAAAGGCGCCTTTTTCATAACCGAACAGCTCGCTTTCCATAAGGTTCTCTGGAACAGCGGCGCAGTTAATAGTGACTAGGCGTTTTTCTTTTCGTGGGCTTAAGTTGTGTAGCGCTTTAGCGAGCACCTCTTTGCCTGTGCCGCTTTCACCTGTGAGTGTACATGTGACATTAGAGGGCGCTAGTTTTTCTACGGTTCGGCAGATTTTTAACACTGCAGGGTCGCAAGCAATTAGCCCATCGAGAGGCGATAGCTGCTGTTCCTGAATTTTGCGATGCTGCTCTTCTAGTGTGTGGATGTGGTAAGCGCGTTGCAGTATTAAGTCAAGAGTCTCTGGGTTTACGGGTTTCTGATAAAAATCATAGGCGCCCATTGCGACGGCTCTTACCGCATTCTCATAATCGGCATTGCCGGTCRTGACGATAATTTTGGAGGTGGGGGATAGGTTTGATATCTCCCGGATAGAACGAAAGCCTTCGTCGACACCCTCTTCATCGGGTGGAAGGCCTAGATCTTGAAGGATGATGGGCGGCTCATGTAAGCGGATAGCCGTAATGGCTTCTTCGCGCGTTCCTGCAAGAATGACTTCGTATTGATCGAAATGCCAGCGCAGTTGGCTTTGTAATCCAATGTCATCTTCAACGATGAGTAGTTTTTGCTTAGCGTCTGATTTTTTCATGGTTGTCCTAGCGCGAATGTCACTGCAGTGGCATGGCTATTTCGATGCTTGCAGTTGGGAGCATGATTATAAAGGTTGTTCCTTCTTCTTGGGTACTTTCAACGCGGATATTGCCACTTAAACTGTCAATATATTCACGTGCTTGATAAACGCCGACCCCCATACCTTTGCCTGCTTTGGTGGATTCGAAAGGTCTGAATAACTTGTTAGCTATAAAGTCGTCACTCATGCCGCAGCCGTTATCTTCAATAGTGATGAAAGCTGTTTGCTCCTCTTCAATTGCACCGATGTCAACAAAGCCATTGTTTGGGGTTGCGTCTTGCGCATTTTGAATGATGTGTGTGAATACCATAACTAAGCTGTCGAAGTCAGCTTTTACGCGAATATCACTTTTTAATGGCACAAGCGTCGGAATTGGTTGCATGCGGTGACAGCGTTTAACTGCTTCAATGAAGACGTCTTTGAGTGCGTGGATCTTGGTTTGTTCCGGCTCGGTGTGCTGTAATTTGCGTAACAAGTTATGCATGCGGTCAACAGAGTTTTTAATTGTGTTGATTGCGTCCTCAACGAATGCTGGATTGTCTTTATGCTTTTCAGCATTCTTTACCACCAATGATTGTTGTGCGATCAGGTTTTTAAGGTCGTGCATAACAAAGGCCGATAACTTGTTAAATGCATCGAATTGGCGAGATTGCGCTAATAGCTCAGCTTGTTCATGGCGGGTGAGGTAGCTGGCAACCTGGCGCCCGACGGTTTTGGTGAGGTCGAGATCCTCCCAGCTAATTGGCATGTAGTCTTTTGAATAGGTTAGCAACATAAAGCCAATTAAGTCATCCTCTGTAAGTAGTGGGAATAGTAGCCAAATATTATCTATTCTGTTGATCCATTGCGGTAATATGCTGTTGTTATAGGCAAGGTCATTGTTCGGGGAGTTAGGAGCAAAGACCCACTCTTGTTTTAGAGCCTTATAAAATGGGCTCGATGACGACTCCGATGTGCCGCTAACGTCGATATTCGTATTTATTTGGCAGACGGGCACGAGTATATTGGAGCGCTTTAGCCAAAGTGCGCCGCCTTCACATTTAAATAGATCTGCTGAAACTTTGATTGCGCGAACCGACGCGTCTGAAGCGTTAGCGGGAATTGATAGCTGGTTGATAAGTTTGAGCCATTCAGATCGATAGTCATATTTATAGCTAAATAAGTGCTTGTTTATCAGGACGCTAATTCGTTTGCGTAGTTTGTCCGAGGTAAAGACAAAGGCTAGAAAAATTAATCCCGCCATCAATATTAGTGTGTAAATAACCGTGCCCCAGTTGCCGCCGTAAGAGCGTACATAGTAGCCGCCTATTGAAAGTGTCGTGAGTAAGGCGCCAGCGATGGTGAGTGAGGTGGTATAAAAAATAATAGGCCGAGAGAATGTGAGTTTTGCCGATTGCTGTATGGGTTGAATGAACGTTGCGACGCCAATAATCATCAGGGTGCTAGCCGCCATACTCACTGCCGCGCGCGCTTGCCACAGGTTAGGGTCAAGCTCGGAAAAGATTAAATGCTGTGAAAATAAGTAGGCATCGAATACAAATACGATAGACAGCCCCAAGCATAAAAGCTTAATAAGCCGATAGAAGTTAATGTTGCGGTAAAGCTGCTCAAGGCTTAATAGGCAAACAATTGAGAATAAAATACCTTGCGCGATAATGAGAGTGGCTTCGTAACGAATAAACGCGCGTGTAAAGTAGTTATATGTATAAAGGCTAATACTGACAATACAGACGAAAAACAAGGCAACTTTGTACGACACGGGTAGGCAGTTGGCGCAAAATCTCTCGGTGGTTTTGGTTAGGGCAAACAACCAGAAGCTGTAGTGTAGCGATTCTGTAATGAGGAGGGTGCCGAGGTAGTTAACAGACATTGACGATTTTAGCGCAATGGAGGCAAGCCATATTGTTTGCATGAGTGCTGCTGCGGCCATTGACCAGTGTAAGCGTTTTTTGGTTGCTTGGTAGGTGAGCGAGGCGGCTAGTATCATCGATAGAATCGACGCGCTTAAAAATGCCGTTTGGGTGACGCTACTAAATTCCATCAGTCTTAACTCGTTATCGTTAATGGGAATATGAGGTGTTTACGCTGGTGTGGACGCTAGATATATACGTAGCAGAGTAATCGGTAACAGCTGATCTTGCGAGCCATAGTTACGTTTACCATGTTTATGATTTAGGTTTTCGACAACAATGCTCAGTGGTTTATTTTAGAGGTGTTTTATCGGGAGTGCGCTATATCGGAGTGTTTTATATTAAAGTGCTTTGGCGGTTTTATGGTTACGATGGAATATGTTGTTCATGATTCGATCGAATAGGGCGGTTGAGTCTAAGATACTAGCCTTGCCAAATTGCATGTCATAGGCAAATTGACGGCGTGTTTTCTCGCCTGTTTTGAATCCGAGGCGATTAACAAAAATATAGGTATTGGCATCTATTTTGGTGCTGAGTTTACACCGTGTGATTTTTACTTGGTTCTTGCTATCGGTTTGTTGTCCATCGCCTTTTTGCGATGTGATATGGGCTTCTTCAATGGTGTCGCTTTGGTAGTTGACCCAAGTGCCCGTCGGCAGGTTTTTTGCCATGATGTAGTATTCGTTGGAAAGTTCTTCGCGGTTGCTGGCGAGTCGCTCTTGGGCGGACATCTCGTCCCACGATTTATTTGCCGTTTCGGTTTTTCCTAAAGCTTCTTTTTGATCATCGCTAAGCCCTTGGAGAGAAACCGGTTCACAGTTGCTTGATTCAATCACGAGTCGCTCAATGGTTTCTTCTATTTCGTTGATGCGCAAGGTTCGTGTCTGCGGGTTGTCGATGGCGACGCTGAGGCCTTTTTCGATTCTTGCCATTATCTCAGGTTTGATACGCTGAGAGCGAGCTTTTGAGCGTTCGTCGCTGTGAGGCTCGCATAGCCAAATCAAGTCAGAGATCAATTGTTCGTTTTCTACCCATTGGGCGCTGTCATGGCCTTCTTTTATATAGGTGATAATGAGAACTTGCATCCATGTGTTGGATAAAAACTCACTCACGGTTTGGGGTAAATCAATACTTTTCATTCGCTCGAACAGTACGGATTGGGTATAGCTGCGAGCATGTTTGATCTTGGCTTTGCCACGTTCGGTTTGATTGGTGCGGTTTTCGACGACATTCGAGCGATGCTTTTCTTTTTCGATGGTCTTTTCTATGCTCTTGTGCACTTGCTCAAATAAGTTGTCATCAATTGTATATTGGTTGTTGATAGCACGCACGCCGTCGGCGATGACACGATAAAGGCCGTCTCGTTCAATAGATTTACTTTCATCGAACTGTAGGCCTGCTTGCGTAATCGTGTTGATTAGCTTTCTTGCTGGGTGTGTTGCGTCAGAGAGGAAGCGCCTGTCTTTTATTGCGGTTTTAAGCACCGGGATTTGCAGTCGGCAGATTAATGACTGCACGCTAGCCGGTAATGATTCGTCTTCCAGTACCTTGTCGAAAAACATCGCAACTAGGTTTATGGTGTCTTCTTGAGGTTGTGCGAGTGACTTGGGTTTGCTTGGGCTTTGCTTAACAAGTAGTTCTTGAATTAGGTCGTGAAGTAGGTTTTGCGGTGAAGACTCGCTAATCTCGTTTTCGATTTGTGTTTGTTTATTTGTTAGCGTTGATGCTAGTTCACCCGGGCTCATTTGTGGGCCGGGGTTATTGGTGTAAATGTGATAATGCACATTGCTAGGTTCATTCTTGCCCGTAGATTCTTTACGAATAGCGGACATTAGTGTAGCTAGCGTTCCTGGGCTGATTGAAATAGTTGCTTGTTGCTCAGGTGCTGACGCACTCTGAGACTGTTCTTCTTCTTGCGTCCTGTGGGTGTTAGGGGGCGACGAGCTTTGGCCTTCTCTGCGTGGTAGCTTGGGCATGATGCCATTCGCTATCATCATCTGATTGACGTTGTAGTACAGGTTGCCGAGTTGCTTTAGGACATGTTTTTCGAATAGTTTGAATAGGATCAATCGTATCTTGATATTGATGTTGAGCCTTTCTATGCAGGCATTAACGAAAGCTCGAGAGATTTGTTGCGGATCGATAGGGTTGTTATCTTCGTTAACTTCATGTGTTGGGAGTAGCTCGCTTAGGCGAATATTGAGCTCGAAAAGCTCCGACTTGAATGAGTCACGTGCTCGGCTGGACATGTTTTTTAGTGCCAGCTCGATTTCTAGGTCATCGCCTTCTACAATCGCCAAGCCGGCCATTGGGTCGTTGTTTTTTTTGTGTGCCGCATGGGCTTTCGCGCTTAATAATGTGTTAAACGCGCCGCCTGCAGACTGCAGAAATAAGTTGCGTAGACCTTCCTTTTTGATGCGAATCTCTCGCATAGAATCAAAATATAGGCTTTGTTCGTTGTTGGTTGATGCGCGTTTTGACAGTTCGTAAAAAAGATCGTCAGTGGAGGCAAACATATGGTCTATAAGTTGCTTTACCGCGGCTATAGTTTCGCCATGAATTTGCTCAAGCGCACCCGATACCGAAATTTTGCCTCGAGCTTTATCTTGAACAAGTTCGAGGTGTCCGGTTTTACCGTTTGTGGGTGTAATCATTTGTCTCTTATCTTCTCGCTTATGTGGCCGTAATCATGGTTACAGTCTTATGTTTAAAAGGCGGATAAAGGGTAGTTGCGTTATAGTTTGTTTTTTACTATTTTGGGCGTGCCAAATTTCCGCCAGCTACAGTTCATATGAAGCAAAAATTATGCCGCATGCCCCTTAATAGGGCGGCAATATGTTCGTACGGTCACCATAAAACCCAACATTGTTAAAAGTACCATAACTTAGTCAACTTTCACATGTGAATACGGATCGACAATCTATAGCTTGAGCATATCATGTCGCAAGTTTATTACCTATTGAGAGCTATTAGAGCTTAATGGTTCGTTTGAGCTAAATTATATTGCGGTATTTTAAGTGCTGGCACGAAAAACATATAGGTAGCTTGCAGGGCGACTAAATAAATAGGTGGTGGAATTGTTTTGTAAAGTTAATCGACAGTTTATCGTCTTTTTACGCGTCCAATTACTTCATTTGTGAGCTGATGATGGCTTCGGGAGTTGTGATAAGATAGATGCTTTGGCTTGTGTTGGTGGAGGCATCGTTTTGTATGGCACAGGCGAGGTTGTCATTCGTTATTTGGGTTGTGGTGTTGGCTATGCTTCTGATGATTGATAATTATGACTCGTTTACTTATAACGTTGTTCAGTATTTTGTAGAGTTGGGCTGTGTTGTTAAAGTGGTGCGCAACGATGAGTGCAGTCTTGATAGTATTGCGGCTATGAAACCGGATCAAATTGTTATTTCCCCTGGCCCTTGTACGCCTGCGGAGGCGGGCATTTCTGTTGCGAGCATCAAGCGCTTTGCGGGTCAGGTACCGATTTTAGGTATTTGTTTGGGGCACCAGAGTATTGGTGAAGCTTTTGGCGGGAAAATCGGTAGGGCGCCTGAAATTATGCATGGTAAGACCTCGCTCATTCGCCATTCCGGCTGCGGGGTTTTTAGTGGCCTACCGGACTCGTTTATCGCTACCCGTTATCACTCATTAGTAGTTGAGTCTGATAGTTTACCTAGTGAATTTGAAGTCACGGCTTGGGCTGAAGTGCAGGGTGCTTCTGGGGTTATTATGGGTTTGCGTCATAGGACGCTAGCCGTCGAGGGTGTTCAGTTTCACCCTGAGTCGATTTTGAGTGAATGTGGGCATCAGCTGTTACAGAATTTTTTAAATATCCGTATATAAGTTGTCTTGCGGGGTTCGTTGGCTAATTATTTTAATCGTAAACGGCAGCTCGTCGTGGGTTCGGCCTTATTCGTGAGCTCGCTTCGATAGGTGTGTTTTAGCTGCAATTTGGTGGAGAATTATGAATATTCGTGAAGCAATATCAAAATTGGTTTTGTCGCAAGATTTGAATGAATCTGAGATGCAGGATGTTATGCGTGAAATCATGACTGGAGAAGCAACTCAGGCGCAGATTGGCGCATTTTTGGTTGCATTACGCATGAAGGGTGAGACTATTGATGAGATCACTGGTGCCGCTAGAGTTATGCGTGAACTGGTGACCCCTGTGAGCATTGACTTGGATGGTGTTGTTGATACCTGTGGTACAGGTGGTGACGGTGCTAACCTGTTTAATGTCTCCACGGCATCTGCATTTGTGGTTGCGGCGGCGGGGGCAAAGGTGGCGAAGCATGGCAATCGCTCAGTTTCGAGCTCTTGCGGGAGTGCTGATGTGCTAGAAGCGGCGGGCGCTAATTTAGCGCTTGGAGCTGAGCAGGTTGCTCGATCGGTAGAGGAAGTTGGGATTGGTTTTATGTTTGCACCTGCACATCACGGCGCGATGAGGCATGCTATTGGGCCGCGTAGAGAGCTTGGGCTTCGCACTGTATATAATATCTTAGGGCCTATGACTAACCCTGCTGGCGTTAAGCGGCAGGTGCTGGGTGTGTTTGACCGGGATTTATGCAAACCTATAGCGCAAGTGCTTCAGCGTTTGGGGAGTGAGCATGTGCTAGTTGTGCATGCAGCGGATGGCTTGGATGAGTTGTCTGTGGCGGCAAATAATTTTGTTGCTGAGTTAAAGGCGGGTGTTGTGACGGAGTATGAGTTGAGCCCAGCAGAGTTTGGCTTGCAGTGTGATTCTCTTGAGGGTTTATCTGTTACGAGTGCCGAGCAATCCCTGACCTTGATTCGCGATGCATTTTCTCGTGCGGATAACGTTGCCGCCGGTAAGGCTGCGAATATTATTGCGTTAAATGCGGGTGCAGCGATTTATGTGAGTGGCGCGGCGATTTCTTTGGCTGATGGTGTGGCGATGGCGGAGGATGCAATTGCGAGCGGAGCGGCTAATGAAAAGTTTAAGGAATTTGTCGAATTTTCTAATGCAGTTGTCTAGCTGAGCCTTAGATTGTGCCTGAGCTAGGTTTAGATGTTTAGATATAAAAAGGCGATCAGTAGTTAAGTGGATCGCCTTTATTTTGCGGTTCACGGCTCGGTGTTAACGTGTGCCGTAAACGACCATCGTTTTCCCGGTCACTGTGACTAAACCTTGATCATCCAAAGTTTTGAGTACACGTCCAACCATCTCGCGTGAGCAGCCGACAATTCGACCAATTTCTTGGCGGGTAATTTTGATTTGCATGCCGTCGGGATGTGTCATCGCGTCGGGTTCGTTACAGAGGTCAAGTAAGGTTCTAGCAACGCGACCAGTAACGTCAAGAAAGGCTAAGTCGCCGACTTTACGTGTGGTATTGCGCAGGCGCTTCGCCATTTGCGTGGCAAGTGAAAACAAGAACTCGGGGTGGTCTTCAGAAAGCTCGTGAAATTTGGAATAAGAAATTTCGCCAATTTCACATTCCAATTTGGCTCTAACCCAAGCACTACGTGCGTCGGTTTGATCAAACAGCCCCATTTCACCGAAAAAATCGCCATCGTTAAGATAGGCAACAATCATCTCGCGACCTTCTTCATCTTCAATGAGAACGGTTACGGAGCCTTTGATGATGTAATACAGTGAATCGCTTTTATCACCGGCGTAAATCAATGTGCTCTTTGCTGGATAGCGGCGGCGGTGACAGTGTGCTAAAAAGTCGTCAACATTTTTTATATGAGGTGATAGTGATGAAGCAACCAAGTCGATACCCTCTAATTGCGAAAGTTCTTATCTTATGACTCTGGAGCATAACGCCCAAGGGCTTAAGTGCAGATACGTATTCAGTTTCCAAGCATTATAGCTGCTATGTGTAGGCTAGTGTTCGATTTCTCGACACTTAAATGGATTTGTGCTACTTGTTTTTACTTCTTGTGCGATAATCGTTCACCACCTCACATCTTCTGGTGAGGGCACCGACACTAAGGTGTACTGATGTTAATCAAATAGAGATGTTTATATGCAAGCGACGGTAAAGTGGCTGGATGGTGCAGCTTTTGTTGGCGAATCGGGAAGCGGTCATAGCGTAGTTATGGATGGTCCTGAGAATCATGGCGGCCGTAATGTTGGTATCCGACCAATGGAAATGATATTGATTGGCTTGGGCGGTTGTGCCTCATTCGACGTGATGAGCATTCTTAAAAAAGCTCGACAACAAGTCGTTGACTGTAAAGTGGACTTGGAAGCGGAGCGAGCGGATGCGACGCCTGCGGTTTTTACCAAGATAAACTTAAAATTTTTAGTGAGTGGCCGAGGGTTGAAAGAAGCCCAAGTTAAGCGTGCAGTATCGCTTTCGGCTGAAAAATATTGTTCTGCTTCAATGATGATGGAAGCGGCGGGCGTTGAGATTACTCATAGCTATGAGGTTGTTGAAGCTATCTAATAAGAGGCTATCTAATAATCTGTAACGATTGGGTGTGACCGAATAGTAAGGTGGGGCAAAGGTCTGAAGTAAAGGCTGTGAAGTGATTGAACAGTAATTCGCATCCTTGCGAATTGATTGAGCGTTAAGCTGGTTTAGCTTTGTTCTTCTCTGGCTATGGCGCGGTAGGCAATATCGTCGCGCATGAAGGCTTCAGGCCAGTGTATTTTTTTGGCTGCGGCGTAAGCATTTTTCTGGGCTTGCGCAACGGTATCGCCAAGGGCTGTTGCGCATAGTACGCGACCGCCCGAAGTGACGGTTTTGCCGTCTTGCAGTTGAGTGCCTGCGTGAAAAACTTTAGTGCTCTTACTTTCCTCGCAGCTATCCAGTCCACTAATCTCGTGTCCTTTTTGATAGCTATCTGGGTAGCCACCACTTGCGAGTACAACACCAACAGCGGGTAGTTCGCTCCAGTCCGCTTTTTGCTCAGAAAGAGTACCATTGATGGCGGCTAGGCAAAGCTCGGCTAAATCAGAGTTTAGGCGCATCATGATGGGCTGCGTTTCAGGGTCGCCAAAGCGACAGTTGTATTCGATCACTTTGGGCGTGCCGTTAGCGTCAATCATTAAACCGGCGTAGAGAAACCCGGTATAGCTGTTTCCTTCGGCTTTCATTCCCGCGATGGTGGGTAAGATAACTTCATTCATGATGCGCTGATGAACTTCGTCAGTTACCACTGGTGCTGGTGAGTAAGCGCCCATGCCGCCAGTGTTTGGGCCGCTATCGCCGTTACCGACACGTTTGTGGTCTTGACTGGTTGCCATTGGTAAGACGTTATTGCCATCGGCAATAACGATAAAGCTGGCTTCTTCTCCGTCTAAGAATTCCTCTATAACAACCCGGCTACCCGCTTCGTTAAATGTATTGCCAGCAAGCATGTCTTTAACCGTGTTTTCGGCAGTTTCGAGGTCTTCGGCAACAATGACACCTTTACCTGCGGCGAGGCCGTCGGCTTTAATTACAATTGGGGCGCCTTTTTCTCTTAGGTAGGCTAAGGCAGGCTCAACTTCGGTAAAGCTTTGGTAGTCCGCCGTCGGAATCTTATGGCGTTCAAGAAAGTCTTTAGTGAACGTCTTTGAGCCTTCAAGTTGGGCAGCGGCTTTACTCGGGCCAAAGCAAGCGAGCTTTTTAGCTTCGAAGTGATCGACGATGCCTTCGACTAAGGGGATTTCGGGGCCTACGATGGTGAGTTCCACTTTGTTCTCGATCGCGAACGAGGACTGAGCCTCAAAATCACAGACATCAATGGCGACATTGCTTATCTTGTCTTCTGAGTGAGTGCCTGCGTTACCCGGTGCGACAAAGACGTGTGTGACCTTGTCACTTTGCGCGCACTTCCAAGCGAGGGCGTGTTCTCGGCCGCCACCGCCAATAATTAAAATATTCATATTCAGTACTTAACTCATCTTTATTGTGATGGACTTTTAGTGTCTAAAATGACGCATGCGTGTTAGCACCATGGCGATGTTGTGCTCGTCAGCTGCGGCGATGACTTCTTTATCTCGAACTGAGCCGCCAGGTTGAATAACCGCAGCAATACCGGATTGTCCTGCGCTATCAATGCCATCTCTAAATGGGAAAAATGCGTCAGAAGCCATAACTGAGCCTGCTACTTCGAGCCCGGCATGCTCGGCTTTGATTGCGGCTATGCGTGCGGAGTTGATCCGGCTCATTTGGCCTGCACCTACGCCGATGGTTTGAAGGTTTTTTGCGTAGACGATTGCATTGGACTTGACCATTTTTCCGACTTTCCAAGCAAATAATAAGTCAGTGATTTCGTCTTCTGTGGGCGCGCGCTTGGTGACGATTTCAAGGTCGGTAGCGGTGATCATGCCGAAGTCACGATCTTGCACTAGTAAGCCGCCGGTGACGCGCTTATAGTCTAGCGCGCTTTGGCCACTTGTTGCTGTTTTACTCCACTCGCCAGTCTCTAGCAAGCGTACATTTTTCTTGGCTTTTATAGCGGCGATAGCGTCATTGCTGACTTTAGGGGCGATTATGACTTCAACGAATTGGTGTTCAATAATGGCTGCAGCTGTTTCGCCGTCGAGTTCACGGTTGAATGCAATTATGCCGCCGAAAGAGGATTCTTTGTCGGTATTAAAAGCCTTGTTGTAGGCTTCTAGTAGGTTGCTGCCTTCAGCGACACCACACGGGTTGGCATGTTTTACTATGACGCAGCAGGGCGCATCGAATAACTTGACGGTCTCAAGGGCGGCGTCTGTATCGGCCACATTGTTATACGACAGTGCTTTGCCTTGTAGTTGCTTTGCTGTTGCAATTGAAGCTTCGGCCGTGTTGCTTTCGACGTAGAATGCGGCATTTTGGTGAGGGTTTTCCCCGTAGCGCATATCTGACGCTTTTTGAAACTGAACATTGAAGGTGCGGGGGAAGTTATTCTTGGCGGGCTCCTCTCCAACTTGCTTACCTAAATAGTTGGCGATGGCGCCGTCATAGGCCGCCGTATGCTCAAATGCTTGTACGGCTAGGTCAAAGCGGGTGTTTTGAGCGAGTGCGCCTTTGTTAGCTTGCATCTCTTCACCAATGCGTGCGTAGTTGTCAGCGTTAACCACGATAGTCACACGAGTGTGGTTTTTTGCCGCTGCGCGTACCATGGTGGGTCCACCGATATCGATGTTTTCAATCGCAGTCGGCAAGTCACAATCTGGGTTGGCGACAGTGTTTTCAAATGGGTATAAGTTAACGACGACCATATCGATGGCGTTAATGTCGTGTTTCTCCATCACCGCTTCGTCAATGCCTTGTCGGCCTAGTATGCCGCCATGTACCTTCGGGTGTAGCGTTTTGACCCTGCCGTCCATCATTTCTGGAAAGCCGGTGTAATCAGAAATTTCAATGGCGGCGACGTCATTCTCTTGTAATAAGCGAAAGGTGCCACCAGTTGAAAGGATCTCGACATTGTGGGAGCGTAGCATTTGTGCAAATGCGACAACACCGGTCTTATCTGAAACGCTTATAAGTGCGCGCTTTATGTTGACTAGGTCAGGGCTTACTGTCATTTTACGTATGTTCCTAAGGAGAGATGGTCGGAGCCTTGGGCTTAAACGAACACAGCACCCAGAGAGCGGTTTTGCTCCATTGGGTGCTGTTGAACGAAAAAAGGAATGTTTTTTTGCGGCTACTCACCAGCTAACTGGCAACTGCTAATTCGTGGTAACCACTAATTATAGGTATTACTTAGAGTAATCCGTATTGCTTAAGTTTTTTACGAAGTGTGCCACGGTTAAGGCCGAGAACGTTGGCGGCTTTGGTTTGGTTGTGACGAGTATACTTCATAACAACTTCAAGCATAGGCGCTTCAACTTCTGCGAGCACCATTTCGTACACGTCAGAAACTTCTTGGCCTTCCAGGTGTTGAAAGTAGTTGGATACTGCTCTTTCAACGCAATCTCGTAACGATTGATCCTGTGGCGCATTATAGGTTTCTTGAGTGACCGGCTGTGCCGAGAATTCTTTGGTGCGTTCGCCTAAAAGCGTATCCGTAGTGTTCATGTTGTCTTTTCCTCTTAATGGTAAATTGGTCTGTCAAATAAAGCGTCAACTAATTCTAACTGGGACAGCGGACAGGTCAATTTGTTAAATGCTTTTACAGCGTTGTTAGATTGCCCGATTGATTGGCTGTACCACGCGAAGTGTTTGCGGGCGATTCTCACGCCCTTTCCCTCGCCGTAAAATCGATAAAGCTCTTTGAAATGCTGTTCAATTGTGTGTTTTTTAATTTCATTTGTTGGTGTTGCTGCCAGAGTCTTATTGCCTAGACTTTTAGCGATTTCTGTAAATATCCATGGGTTCCCGTAGGCTGCCCTCCCCACCATGACAGCGTCCGCTCCGGTGGATTTTAACACTTGCCGAGCTTTCTCGGAGTTATCAATATCACCATTTGCAATGATCGGAATCGATAAATTAGCGCAAACTTCAGCGATGGTGTCATATTCTGCTATGCCCTTGAAGCGGCAGCTGCGGGTTCGCCCATGTATCGTTAAAGCTTGTATTCCTGCTGATTGTGCAATTTTGGCAATGCTCAGAGCGTTTTTGTTTTCTGTGTCCCAGCCGGTACGCATCTTGAGCGTTACAGGGACGTCTACCGCCGCAACGACTTGATCCAATATGTTGCTAACGAGGGCTTCATCGCGCATTAGTGCGGAGCCAGCTAGTTTGCGGCAAACTTTCTTGGCGGGGCAGCCCATATTGATATCAATGATCTGGGCGCCGCGGTCTACGCATTGGCGTGCGGCGTTGGCCATTTGCTCAGGCTCACTACCTGCAATTTGAACGCTGATTGGGGCGCGTTCACCTTCAAAAGCGAGTCGGTTGTGACTTTTGCTGCTATGCCACAACTTGGTATCACTGGTGAGCATTTCAGAAGTGGTTAAGCCTGCACCATAGTTACGACAGATCTTCCTAAACGGCAGGTCAGTGACGCCAGCCATCGGTGCGAGCAGTACCTGCGACTCGATAGTGTAGGGGCCGATACTAAACAAACTTTTCACCTAGAAGAGGGGTTTGCATGTCGTATTGTCTTTGTTTTTTCAATATTGTTGTTTCAATGGTGTGTGATGCTCAATATGCGATAAGTTTTAAACTGTATGTAGATTGTCTTTCGTCCCAACCACGAATTGTGTGGGCGATTGCTTTGATAAACGGTTGAGTATAAAGGGTTCCCTATGTTGCCATCGCCGGCAGATATACTATCCTATTGAGGTTCATCTGCTTGTTGGGGCTTGCCTATATCCTGCAGTGTTAATCATATATGCATCAGGTCTAATCAGTTCATCCTTGCAGTGTGTTTGCATTACCTGTGATTTTCACGGTGCGCAATATACCACGCTTGTATCAAGTTTGCTTAGTGCGAGAGCACTAATTAAACGCTAATGTTGGCAGGCTTGCGTTTATAAAAGCGTTATTTGCGCCGCCTCAGCCCCTACTCTCAGCATTGCTTTAAGTCGCTACGCGCAGAAGCTCGGATGAGATAAGTTCGGCGCGGCCTCTTATAATGCGGCGCTATAATACCCTTTGTGCTTAGATATTGGAATGTAATAATTGATCAAGTTGCTTAAAAAAATAGCAGCTTGTCTATTTTGAGATATTGATTCGATATCCGACGGCACTTTGACCCGGGTCAACAAGCTCAAAAGCTATATGGACGGGCTGTCTCATTGGCATCGTTTTACGCCCTGAAAGCTCACCGCCCAGATATTCGTGAGGCTGGAATGTTCGCCTAGCAACAATATTGTTTTTAACATCTGTAAAAATGAGTTCAATCGGAGGGAATACTTGTTCGAATGGCGCGTTGTTCTGCAATATGACGTCAGCCATTAAAGCGTTGGTTTGTCGGGGGTGTTCTCGAACGATGAACTTGGACGTCTTGATCTTTGCTCTATCGATGAGCTGAGGCAGTGAGCAGTCAAGTTTTTCACAGGCGATGGCGTAGTAGTTACGGTAGGGTTCAATACGGCTATAGGTATCGAATTTAATCCAACCGAATTGCACGATTAGGAGCATTGCGAAGATAAGTGCTAGCCCGCCCCAAGTGTATGAGGATTGTAGCCAAGAGCTTTTACCCTTCCATTCGAGCTCAACGGGTTCCGGTTCGATTGCATCGAGGTAGTTGTCCGGTTCTTCATAAGCGGCATAGGCTTGTTGCGATGCGACTAGCTGGTCGTATTCTTCTTGGTTTTCGGCGTAAGGCGCGTCGTCGTATTCTTCCGATTGATATTCTGTGGTGTTGACGTTTAGCGGGGAGTGGCTGTCCTCTGTGTCGGATACCTTGTCGCCTTCGGTACTGTAATTCTGGTAGTTGTTTTCTTGCTCTGGTGCGTATTCCGGTTCTATTTCGGGTTCTGGTTGGTGCTTAGGTTCGTATTCAGAGGGGTATTCTATTTCATGGCTCAAGTCGTTGTTAGGTTCGATTGGCGCGCTAGGTCTTTGTTGGTAGATATCACCAGGGTTTTCGGTTTTCAGCTCTGGCGTGGGTTGCTTGGTATCGTCTTCATTTTTGGTAAGTGCGAGCTTATGCTTTTTGGGGGGGGTATGCTTTTTGCGGCCGGGTTCAATTGTGTCTTTGTCGGAGCCCGTATCTTCGGTGCCATTTTCTTCATTCTTTAATAGGTTCAGAGCCCATGACTCGTCTGATGTGAGTGTATCGTCGCTGTCGTTGGTCTTGAGTTCACGTTCAAATAGATTTTGATCTTGTTTTGCACCGCTTAGTTTTAAGCTTTCAGTAAACTCATCAGAAAACTCAGAGCTGAAATCGTCAGTGCCTATTTTCATTTGAGCGGTGTCACTGATGATTGAGTCCATATCATCGCTAATTAGCACATCATCTTTTTTGGTTTGTTTGGTCGCTTCTTTTTTAGCTTGTGCTGTTTTGCTTGAAGCTGAGTTTGGGGCTTTGGCTTTTGAAGTTGTGCTAGCTTGAGGTGCCGGTGACGCAACGAGAAAGTTACGTGCGACAAAAATATTCAGGCACGAGCCGCAGCGCACAGCGCCTTTGGAGCTGTGCAGCAGTTTTTCAGGGATCCTGAAAGAGGTTTTACAGTTTGGGCAACGCGTTATATGCTCAGGCATTTATGCAACATAAGTTAAGTGATTGATTGCTATGAGTGTATACGTATGAGGCAAACGCGTAAATTGTTGTGCTGGATAAATTGCAAAAAGTTAGCCTCGTGAGTGCCCTGTCACGCATATCCATCCATTTTTGGTATTAATTTGATCAATATTGATGAATGGCGTATAGGCTTCGACAATGCTTTCTTGTTGTGACGCAAGGATCCCGGACAAGCAAAGTAGGCTCTTAGGGGCAAGTAACTCGCAAATTTTGGGTGCTAATGTGACTAAGGGGCCTGCAAGAATGTTGGCAAATACTACGTCTGCTTTTGACTTTGGTTGTTTGTCTGGGAAGTAAACGGGGAAGCGCTCTCTACTGATTCCGTTTCTTTCGACATTGTCAGCGGTGGCTAAAAGCGCTTGTGGGTCGATGTCGATACCTATTGCGGTAGCCGCCCCCATAAGCAGGGCGCCAATCCCTAAAATACCCGATCCGCAGCCGTAATCAATAATGTATTTGTCTTGCAGTTGTTGCCCAGCAAGCCATTGCAAGCACAGAAAGGTGGTTTCGTGAGTGCCTGTGCCAAACGCTAGACCGGGGTCGAGCTTCAAGTTGACAGCTTTGGGATCCGGGGCGTCTTTCCAGCTTGGGCATATCCAGAAATTGTCAGCGCATTGGATTGGGTGGTAATGATCCATCCATTCGCGCTCCCAATCTTTGTCCTCTACGATATGCCAATAGCTCGCTAGTTGGGTTTGTTCTGCGGCGTTTGTTTCTGTATCGGTTTTGGTGTATCTGCTTTCGTTAAAGTCGCGCTGAACCTTGGCAAGAGTTGTTTCTGAATCGATATCGGCTTCGAATAAGGCGGTTACACGAGTTTGTTGCCATAGTGGTGTCGTGCCGAGCTTTGGCTCAAGTATTGGTTGGTTAGCGTTATCTTCTAGGGTGATAGAAAGCGCGCCATTATTTAACATGGCTTGCTCTACTTTATCCGCATCTTGTTTTGAGCTATCGATTCTTAATTGTAGCCACGGCACTGATAATTACCCCACTGATGAATGCTTTTTGATGTTTATGCTTGGTTTGGATGTTTATGAATAGTTTGAGATTAAGTTACTATTCTTCGAGCTTCTTAAAAGCCGCACTGAGTGCAAGCTCGTAACTTTGCGCACCGAAGCCGCAGATGACGCCGCAGGCGAGATCTGAAAAGTAAGAGTGGTGGCGGAAGGGCTCACGCTGGAATACATTCGAGAGGTGGCATTCCACGAAGGGAATAGCCGTTGCTGCCAAGGCATCTCGAATCGCGACACTGGTGTGGGTAAATGCCGCAGGGTTAATTACAATAAAGTTGACGCCTTCGTTGCGTGCGTCATGAATGCGCTCGATTAACTCATACTCTGCATTACTTTGGAGTATCTGAATGTGGTGTCCACGCTCAATACATTGAGTGGTCAGTAACTCGTTGATGTCATCAAGTGTGGTGCTACCGTATATCTCAGGTTCACGGGTGCCAAGTAGGTTAAGGTTGGGGCCGTGTAATACCAGTATCGTTGCCATATCTGCGTTGCCTATAATTTGTAGAGTTTACGCTTTAATATCTCGTCATGCCAAAGTGCAGCCCAGTATCAGGGTTACATTTGCAAGTGCTCAGCTACTAGTAGAGATGAAAATTTTTAATCGTACAAGGTTAAAGCGTGCTATAGCGCAGCAGCCATCGCTTCTAGTACCTGTGTTTTGGTGAGTAATTGCGGCAGTATTGTCGCAGGTTTTGCTGGGTCGGCGGGGTACATAAGGTAAAGCGGAACACCGTTGCGACCATATTTTGCGAGTAAATCGGTAATGGCTGGGTTCGCGTTTGTCCAGTCGCCTTGCAGCATTGTAATATCGTTGTTGGCAACGAACTCTTGGACGGCTTGAGTGTTTAAGGCCACGCGCTCATTGATTTTACAGGTGAGGCACCAGTCAGCCGTTAGGTCAATAAAGGTCGGTTTGCCCTGTGCGCGCAGTTGAGTAAGCTTGCTCTCGGAGTAGCTATCCCACATGTCAGTTTTGGGCTTGGCGTAATCGCTTACGGTAAATGCAAGGTAAGCCGAAAAGACTAAGGCGCTAAGAGCGATGGCTTTACCTGCAATGCCTGTGCTTGTTTTGCCTGAGCTTAAGGGTAATAACCAAACGGCAAAGCTAATGAAGACCATGCCCAAAACAACGGTCATGGCGCCGTCACTGGTGGCTTGATTCGCTAAAACCCAAAGTAACCAAACGCAGGTGATGTAAAGCGGGAAGGCTAAAAACTGTTTTAGGTTATCCATCCATGCGCCGGGGCGTGGCATATACCTGGCAAGTGCTGGGCTGTAACTCAGTAAAAGGAAGGGCAAGGCCATGCCAAAGCCTAGAGCGACGAATATAGAAAGTGCAATTAACAAAGGCTGTGTCAGTGCGACGCCTAATGCGGTTGCCATAAACGGAGCTGTGCAAGGGCTGGCGACTACAGCGGCGAGCACACCAGTAAAGAACGATGACTTCATGCCTTGCCCGCTAGTGAGAGATTGCCCTGCTCCCATCCAGCCGCCACCAAATGAAATTAAACCGGATAAGCTAAGTCCCATGACAAAAAATAAATACGCCATAGCGGCGATAAAGGCAGGGTGTTGTAGCTGAAAGCCCCAGCCTAATACTTGACCTGTTTCTCTGGCGATAAGGATGACAAGCCCGGCGACTAAAAATGAACCGACGGCGCCTGCGGTATAAGCCCAGCCATGCATGCGTTGGCTGCGTGTGTCTAAGTGTGAGGAGGTAAAGCTTAAGGCTTTGAGTGATAGTACTGGGAATACACAAGGCATTAAATTAAGGATTAATCCGCCTAAAATGGCACCTAAAATGACGAATGGGATAAATGGATCTTTTTTTGGTGCATTCGGCTCTGCTTGTGGGGGCGTGGTGCTCGTATTGTCTTGTGTGCCTGTGCCTGTGTCTGTCGGTGCAGCGGGGCTACCGGTGTAAACCGATGCTGCAATCTCTTGCATACCGCCATCTGTGTCTACTTTAAAATACTGGTGTCTTGGCGGATAGCAGAGGCCAGCATCTGCGCAGCCTTGCGAGGTGACTTTTAACTCATAAGGTGCTGTGAATTTGGGCAGGTCAGATAGAACTTTTGCGCTGTGATAGTAAACGACCAGCTCTTTTTCAAAATAGTCGTCGTACTTGTTTTTGCCCTCGGGCATTTTTAAACTAAGTTTCTGCACTTGTTCGCTGTTACGAGCGATTGCTTTGAACTGATGTTGATAGAGGTAATATCCGTCTGCTATAAACCAAGAGAATGTGAGAGTGTCAGATTGCTGACTGGGTGTGACTTGGTAAGCTTCTTCTACTTGTAGAAAAGCCGGCTTGTTCTCTTCTGCAAAGAGCGAGGTGGATGAATTCGAGGATTGCGTTTGACCAAGTACGTTGGCACTGTCCGCGTATGCGTTATGAACTAAGGTGCTGTAAAGTAAGGCAATGCTTACGAATAGGGTGAGTAGATTAGCGAGTACTTTTGTTGAAAGCGTCTTGGTAATAAGCATAATAGTGGTTTGGCTAGCGAATAGTGATTATATAGTAGGGGTATCGACAGGCAGGGGCTTTGATAGTTCTCAATAGTTCTCATAAAGGTGATCGCTTATGATGACTTAACTACGAAGAGCCTCCGCTCTATGCCGCCTAATTAATCTTGGGTTTTAACGCCCGTAATCATAGCGTGCAAGACTACCACAATCTATATGTAAAAGCGTTTAGGAGTTCTTGATGAAAATAAGTGGCAATGAAAATTATATTAAATTACTTCGTTTGTGTGGATGGTGTCTCGCTTGCGGTGTGTTTTTAAGTGCTTGTAGCCTGACTAAAGATCAAGTGCCTGATGAGCCTCCGCTACCGGCGCAACAGCTAGAATCTACGTCATCTGAAGGTAGGTTGTTACCACTATACCGTCAGCTGATCGAAAGCTTACTCGTGCAGGCCAAAAAAGCCTTCCGTCATGGGCGTTATACCTTACCCGAGCATGATAATGCGCTCGACAAATTCCGCTCAATACTATTACTTGACCCAAACAACCGTGAAGCAAAATCAGGCCTTCAAGCGGTGCGGTTAAAGCTGGCAGAGCTGGCGCGTGAGACCGCGCGAAATGGAGACTTTCAAGGTGCTCAGGTACTTGTCGAGCGTATCTTGACCGTGTTTTCCTCCGATGCTTTGGTCGATAACTTAAAGCAAGACATTGCACGTATAAAGAGCTCATATAAAAGCCTTTCGGCCGATAGTCCCGAGCTTGCAGGCACCGCTAAAATTATGCGCGAGTTGATTTTGCCTAAGAGGGCGCTAAGTGCCCGCGCTGAGTCCGTAAAAACAAAGCTTGGCGACCTAGCGCAGCGACTTAAGCAAACGGAGGAGGGGATCTTGATTTACGCACGCAACGATACCGAGGGGCGTTGGATTTACCGCCAGCTTAAAGCCGCATCGCCGGATTATCGAATCCGGGGTGATATTCGCATCGATAAAAAGCCTCGTATAGAGCTGCTGCCACCATATTAACTGTGCTGTGACATTAACTTGTTGTGACATTAACGCCGTGCAGCTTGCGGGGAGTATTTAACGAGGCATCTGGTGTGTCGTGCTTGTTTTGGTCTGTTTTCGCTTGTTGTTCTAAGTATTCTTCTAACTTATGTTGGTCTAATGGCCTTGAAAAGTAATAACCTTGGAAAAGCTCACACCCTGATTGTGCAAGCTTTTGCATTTGCTGTTTGGTTTCGACGCCCTCGGCTAACACCGGTATCCCGAGATTTTTACCCAAGCTGATGATGCTTTGAATGAGTAGCCAGCCTTGGTTATCCGTTAATATGTCCCGCACAAAACTGCGATCAATTTTAATTTCGTTTATTGGTAACTTACTTAGATGACTTAATGAGGAGTACCCTGTTCCGAAATCATCGAGTGATATCTCTATCCCTGCTTGCTGAATAGATTCGAGCAAGGACTTCGCCTTTTCTACGTCCTCAATTAAAACGCTTTCTGTCACCTCAATCATTAGTGAGATGTTGATGTGATCGTAATGCTGCATCAGTTGAGCGAAATGGTTGAGGAACTTTTGGCTAAACAACTGCCTTACCGACACGTTAATCGAAAGTCGAATTTGCCATGCATCATCAAAATGTTGAGGGTTTTTTGCCTGTAAGCGCTTAAATACAGCTTCAATTTCTTTGATTGCGGTGTTAATGACAAAAAAACCAATTTCAAAGATGTGGCCGGTTGCCTCAGAGATAGGAATGAATTCCTTAGGCGAAATATTTTCTCCTAGTGTTGGGTTGTACCAGCGGACTAAGGCTTCGATACCGATGACTCTTTGTGTTTTAACATTAAACTGCGGCTGATACACCAAGGATAACTCTTCTCGTTCTAGCGCATGATTGAGGTACTTTTCAATCACCGCTGCACGTTCATTTTTTTGAGCTAATAATTTGGAGTAAATATACACTTGGGAACGTAAGCGCTTGGCTTCGTACATCGCCATGTCCGCTTTGCTTAGTAGCTCATCGATTTTTTCACCGTGCTCTGGGTAATGGGCTATACCAATACTGGCTCGGATAGAAAAGTCGAGATCGTCCATTACAATGGGGCGATTAAGTTCAGTCAGGAAGCGGCTGCAAAGGGATGTTAACTCTTCTTCGGCAATAGTCTTGGTGACTACGATAAATTCGTCGCCACCTTGGCGGATGTTCATACATTGCACAAAGCTCGCTTCAACGCGCTTGGCAACTTCACATAAGACCTTATCGCCCGCCGAGTGACCATGGAGATCATTGCAAGTTTTAAAGTTATCCAAATCAATGAATATTAATGAGAAATGACCATCCTGTTGTTTTTGCCATTGTAGGAAGTTATTGAATAGAAAGCGTCGATTGGGGAGTTGGGTTAAAGCGTCATGAGAGGCTTGAAACTGTAAGTGGCGCTTGGATTCTTGTTGAATTTTGGCATTAAAACGAAAGATAAAAAAAGACGCGATATTAAATAGTAATAGCAGCACGACTATCCATGTAAAGGACGGCGCCAACCTTTCTAGTAAAGTTAAAAAGGCAATGGAAACGGAGGTGTAGTTGTCGTAAGTTTGGTCGTATTGTATGGCTGCTAAGCGTAGTTCACCTGCAATGCCGAGTAATATAAGGGTGACTACCTCCCCTGACTGTTTGATATCATCAAGGGTTTTACCTGTTTGAAACACCAATAAGCGCTCTAGTAGCTCCTGCTGTTCAACGGGAGTGGGGTCATTGTACCAGCGTGCGTAGTTCTTGCCTTGAACCCCACTAACGTATTGATGATAACGATCCGTACGGACGATCACTAAGCGCATATGCTCTGGAAGGTTATTGTTGGACCATAATCCGCCAGCCACATCGAGTTTAAAACCCGCAGAAATGATCGCGACGGGCTCTTCATGTTGATTGGTTATACGCAAGCGTATCGGTATCGTCCACTCTTTAAGTGCTTCTATGTAATAGGTGCGCCCGACACTTAGGGATGTGGACTTTAGTGCTTGCCTGAAGGTCTCCGCGCTTCCTTCTTGTTCAAGTAAGTTCGGGAGTTGTAGGTTCTCTTCTTCTCTAAAGCTTGAGACCAAAAAATTGCCGTCTTTGTCAATAACGCCTAACCCTGCTAACTCGGGGCTTCTATCCATCATTTCAATGAGCATTTGGCGTGCTTCTTTTGAGCGGAAGCTCGGTTGTAACTCCATCATTCGCTGGCCCATCAAGTCGAGTAACGTAGCATTTTTTTGCAGCAACGAATGCATGGAGGTGGAGACAATTTGGTTGGCATAGGTGAGTTCGGTGCGGGCGTCCTCATACGCATCCTGACATTGCAAATACATCATAATCATGCCAGTCAGCAGTGAACTTGCAAGCATAAAAAGGTAGGTGCGCCAAAAGGGGTTACTGGAAGTCATACAGAAAAGCATCCGTTGGCGATCGACAATAATAGCAGCTGAAAAAACTCGGGGAGCTGTATTATTAAGTTTAGTACTAACGCGCTAGGGGTCAAGGTATTGGAGTATTTGAGGGTTTTACGGTGATTTTTAGCGCTATTGACCACTATTGGCGCAATGCCATTCACTGATGTTCGTAGATACACTAAACTTAGTGGAGCGTTTGCCTGTTTATGTGTGCCTTTCCCTTTGTCGGCCTATTTCAATACAGAATCGATATTTATATGAATTTTTTTAAGCGCTTCTGGCTAGCCATCAGATATATGAGCCTCCTTAGGCGTCTTTTGTTGGCGATTACAGGCTTAATTGTGATCTTGTTTTTGGCCAATTTGTTTGTGAGCATCTATAACGCTCGCACCTACTTTTCTGAGCAAATGGAAGTCCTCGCACAAGATACTGCGACCTCTTTGGGCTTAACGATTACTCATGCGGTCAGCGATCAGGATATGGCTCAAGTTGAGTCGATGATAGACGTGATTTTCGATCGTGGTTATTACCAGAGTATTATTTACAGCAACATGAAAGGCGAGGCCTTAGTCTCACGCACGAGAAAGGTGAGCGTGGAAGGTGTACCTGCATGGTTTATTGATTTGAATGTGGTGCCTGTTCGTGGTGGTTTTGCCGAGGTAAGTTCGGGCTGGTATCGCCTGGGCGAGCTACGTATTTTACCCAGCCCCGGCTACGCGTATCGTGATTTGTGGCGCGTTTTTCGTGAGCAGTTGTGGTTATTCAGCGTGATAGCCGTATTGTGCTACGGCTTAGCCGGGCTTGGGCTCAATTATATCCTACGGCCTTTGAAAAAAATGGAAACACAAGCCTTGGCTATTTGCAGGCGTGAGTTTACTGCCGAAGAGCAATTGCCAAATGCCCCGGAGCTTAAACGTGTTGTAGTTGCGATGAATACTATGACGCACAAAATCAAAGATATGTTTGAGCAGCAGCTGGTGTTGACTGATTCTTTACGTAAACAAGCGTATATTGATGGTGTTACCGGGCTGCCGAATCGCGATGAGTTTGATGCACGGCTGCAAGCGTGGTTAGGTGCAGACAATGCGGATAGCCCGAGTGCGTTGGCGCTTTTGCATGTGGATGGCTTGTTAGCGTTCAATGACCAAAATGGTCGTCAATCCGGTGACGCCCTGTTGGTGGATGTTGCCAATAAACTGAAAGTTGTTGTGGCAACTTGGCCTGAGTCGATTATTGCGCGGCGCAGCGGCAGTGACTTTAGCTTGTTTATCCCAGGCATTACGCCAGATGAGCTGCCACTAGTGTTAGACACATTGAAACAACAGCTCGATCCATTGATACGGAAAGATTCCATGCTCGCAACGGATCTTGGCGCAGTCACAACCACCAAAGTGCATTCAGTAGGTACATTATTAAGTGCTGCAGATGAGGCGCAACGTGAATATCGCGCATCGCCAGCTTCCGGTTGGGTTATTCGTTCATTGGATGAGCAAGGGCAGCTTATTCGTTCAGCGGGTGAATGGTCTGAGTTTTTACATGACATTGTTGACCGGCAGCATATGTCTTATCAGCGGCAAGCGATGTTCGATGGCAAGCGTCAGTGTGTCGGCCATGAAGTCTTCACTTGTATTAAAACGCAAGATGGGGTGGCCTCGGCTAAAGTGTTTTGGCCTTTAGTAGCGCGCTTTGGCTTGAGTGAAAAAATGGACAAAATGGTATTGGAACATGCGCTTGCTATTTTGCAGGCGGATTCTACTGTGTATCTGAGCGTTAATTTTGCGGCGGTGACTTTTAGCTCTGCAGGTTTTAAGCAGTGGCTTGGCGCATTGCTACCTCAATATAAAGCGTGTTGTGAACGGTTAACAGTGGAAGTACCGGAAACTGTATTAAGTGAGCATGCTAACGAGCTAAAAGAGTTTTTGGTGCTATTACAGCACTTTGGGGTTGGCGCTGCGTTGGATCATTTTGGACGTACACCAGCAGCCTTAGGAAGCCTACAGGGCTTAGCCTTGCGCTATGTCAAAATCGACCGTTGGTTTGTCGATAAAGTCCATGTCAACCAAGATAATAGCTTCTACATTAAAACCTTGATTCAGATTGCGAAAAGTTGCGAGGTTCAGGTATATGCTGAAGGCGTAGAAAATGAACAGCAGTGGGAAGCTCTTATTGCGCTCGGGGTTGATGGGGGGCAAGGCTATTGGTTAGCGAAACCGCAAACAGAGTCTAATAATGACGAATTAAAAGGATAACCATGATCAAATGTGTTTATGCCACACTCTTATTGTTGCTACTATGTCAGTGCACCCCGGACGGTAAAGGGATTGATGTTAATGCTTCTACAGCTGACAACAATAGTATTCAAGGCACTATAGGTACAGCTGGAATAACTAAAGATGCTAGCACTAGTAACGCAACGTTAACCATTACAGATGCCTTTGTTAAACCGACATTTCCAGGTCAAAAAAAAGTCATTGCTTATCTTGCTATTCATAACCCAAGTGGCACACAACATACTTTGTCACACGTGCACTGTAATCTAGCAGGACATGTGCAAATTGAACGCGAGTATTATGAGCATGGCGCGTTAAACGTAAAACCTGTTGAACAACTTATTATAGACCCTAACAGCAAGCTACAATTTAAACCGCGCGGTTATCGCTTAGTGCTTTCGGGGCTTGTGCGAGAACTGAAAGCTGAAGAGAGCTTTGAGATAATATTTGAATTCGAACGAGGATTAAGCATTAACGCCACGGTTAAGGTTAAGCCTTTTGGTTAACAAGTGAGATACATGATGAGCATTATTACAAAGATTAAGAAAATGCTATTGGCTCCTTGGTATTTTTTGAGCACGCGTGTTGGTGGTGCCGGTACTTTGGCGAAAATATCAGCAGGGCTTATCGGCATATACCTAATAGTGGGGACGGTACTTTCGATAATTTGGAGCGTTGAGCCGGAGCAATTTGACATCAAAGTGAAAGTCATTCAAGAGCTTGATGGTAAAGATCATAAAGTTGTGACCGGAGCGCACACGACTACGGCACTAATTCATGTCGTCGATACGATGTTACATAAGCGCGGTGGTTATATCGTAAACGATATCGTGTTCCCCGGTGTTTGGATGGATAACATCCCTAATTGGGAATATGGCGTGTTGATTCAGGCGCGTGACTTGACTAAGGCGATGCGTGAATCCTTTAGCCGCTCTCAGTCTCAGTCTATAGAGGATAAGGATTTGGCTCTGGCTGAATCCCGCTTTAATTTTGATCACGCTAGTTGGATATTACCGTCAACAGAAGGCGAATATGAAGAGGGGCTCGTGTTTCTACGCAGTTATCTACAGCGTCTGTCGGATGTTCGTCAGCATAATGCACAGTTCTTCTCTCGCGCTGACAATTTGAGGTTTTGGTTGAGTACCGTTGAAACCCGGCTTGGCAGTATATCGCAACGCTTAAGTGCGAGTGTCGGACAAAAGCGTATTAACACAGACCTGGCGGGTGATATTTCCGCCAAGCAATCGACTGCCACACGCGATGAGTTTGAGGTAAAGACCCCCCGCTTAGAGATTGATGATGTTTTTTATGAAGCGCGCGGTAGTGCTTGGGCGCTGATTCATTTTCTAAAAGCCATTGAGTTAGATTTTGCCGATACTTTAGAGCGGAAAAATGCCAAAACCAGTTTGCAGCAAATAATTCGGGAGTTAGAGGGAACACAAGAGGCTGTGTTCCCTTTGATGATTCTTAATGGTAGCGGCTTTGGCCCCTTGGCGAATCATTCCTTGGTTATGGCCTCCTATATCTCGCGTGCAAATGCTGCGATGATTGATTTGCGCGAGTTATTATCGCAAGGTTAAATACTGTTTCTAATCGCACCGATTTTAATAATACTGGCTTTAATAGTACTGCAGCTGCGTCGCTTTACCCCAAAAGACACGGTAAGAGAATACCGTATAAATTAGAATCGTTGGCACTACAAATACAATGCCGTAGGCCAAAAACTTCAGGGACTCGGTAGCGCTTGCAGCTTCCCAAATAGTTAGTTGGTCAGGCACGATGTAAGGGAAGAAGCTATACGCGAGTGCCTGAAAACAAAGAAAGAAGATACTGCAAGCGCAGGCAAATGGTAGCCAGCATATTCGACCTTGCAGTTCCGACATTTTTGTAAGGTAACGGTCGGCTGCAAAAAAGAGCCCGTAACAGACCAAGGGAATGGGAATTAATAAAAATATTTCCGGTAAGCTAAACCATTTATCAAAAATACGCGAATTGATCATCGGGTGAACAATACTCACTAAGCCAATCCCGCCGGCTGCTAGCCATCCGCTATAGCGGGTCCATTGCGCACTTTGTTGTTGTAAACTCCCCTCTGTCTTCATTACAAGCCAGGCGCCACCAATAAACGCATATGCTGCTGCGACACCAGCAGCACTTAATAAAGCAAATATTAATGCTTCCACAGTTTGCTCAAATCCCATGACGTACATACCCAGCATATAGCCTTGACTCATTGACGCTATAATCGAGCCTATTTTGAATAGCCAGTCCCAAGTCGATTTATGCGTATTAAGTACTTTGGCTCGAAAATCAAAAGCCACTCCGCGTAAAATTAAACCTGCAAGCATTAATGCGACCGGCAGATATAAGGCTTTGAATATAATGCTGTGGGCAGTTGGGAAAGCAATAAGTAGAACGCCTACGGCTAAGACTAGCCATGTCTCATTAGCATCCCAAAATGGGCCGATAGAGGCAATCATTGTGTCTCGTTCTAGTTCGGACTGTTTGCCCATTGGGAGTAAAATACCCACGCCTAAATCGTAACCATCCAAAATGGCATAGATCATTACGGCAAGCCCCAAAATAATTAAATACATAAAGGGTAACCATTGTGCTTCGTTCATAGTGAAGACTCCTGTTGGATGAGTGGCTCGGTACTCATTACTGCTTTGGGTTTACGGATTTCTTCTACTTCTACGGCGCGTTTTGCCATGACGAATAATGTGCGAATGTAAGCGACGAGTAATGTGCTGTATAGAGCCAAATACATGCTTAATGATAGGGCGACATGAGAGGGTGAGATATCGGTGACGGCATCTGCTGTGAGTAATACCCCCTGCACTAAGTAGGGTTGACGTCCGACTTCGGTGACATACCAACCGGCAAGTACTGCCACCCAACCAATAAAAGTCATGGCGACGAGTAATTTTAGATAGGCCTTAGGCCAGGTCTTCTTGCGAATAATTAGTATGGCACCTAGCCAAGCGACCGCTAACATAAGCATGCCACAAGTCAGCATAACCCTAAAACTCCAAAATACCGGCGCGACAGGCGGGTGCTCCCCCGGGAACTCGTTAATACCTTTTAGTTCGCCGTTTATATCATGCGTTAAAATAAGACTGGCAAGATGTGGCAGCTCGATAGCGAATTTATTTTCCTGAGTATCCGCGTCGGGGATTCCGAATAATACCAGTGGAGCGCCTTTTTCCGTATGCCATAAGCCTTCCATAGCCGCGACTTTTTGTGGTTGGTATTCTAGAGTGTTAAGCCCGTGTAAATCCCCTACGAATATTTGAATAGGAATTAACACAGCCGCTAAGATTACCGCCGTTTTAAGCGCTATACGCGGCGCTTTTTTGTTATCCCCATTGAGAATACGATATGCGGATAAACCGGCCATTAAAAATGCCGCTGTTAAACCCGAGGCAATCATTACGTGGGCTAAACGGTAAGGCATTGAGGGGTTAAATATAATATCAGACCAATTGTTCGCAAATACCACGCCCTCACGTATTTCATAACCTGCCGGGGTGTGCATCCAGGAATTTAACGCAATAATCCAGAAGGCAGATAAAGAGGTGCCGATAGCCACCATCAGTGTCGCTAAGGTGTGTACCCAATTTGGAACGCGATGCATGCCAAAAAGCATGACGCCTAAAAACGTGGCTTCTAGGAAAAATGCGGTGAGAACTTCGTAACCTAATAGAGGGCCTGCGATATTGCCGACAGTCTCCATGTAGCCCGGCCAGTTGGTGCCAAATTGAAACGACATAGTAACGCCGCTGACAACACCTAGGGCAAAGGTTAGGGCAAAGACTTTTACCCAAAAACGGTAAGCCCGCATCCATACGGCTCGCCCAGATAAATTAAAGCGTAGTTTAAAGTAAAATAATACCCAGCATAAAGCGATGGTGATGGAGGGGAATAGTATGTGAAAGCTAATATTGGTTGCGAATTGTATTCGTGATAATAAATGGGTGTTCGCCATTAAACCTTCGGCGATTGCTATATCCACGGTTTACTCTCCTGTTGATGATGTTACAAGCTATTTCTTCGGTAGTAATTTATCCTTCATATCGATGACTTTAGCGATGCCGGAGCCGAGCTTCATTAATGTCCTTAGTGTGTCGGGTTTCATTTTTTGCAACTCTTCTGTCCACGCGGCCACCATTTCCATTTGGTCATGTATTTCGCGCATTTTGTCCTGAGCATGGCTGTCGCTTTCATTACTCGATGTTTCTAGGATTAGGTCACGCAGTACGGTAAGCGTTGGGTCAATTTCTCGCTTACGGCGCTCTTCGATAATCCTTACGCCCATGTCCCAAATGTCGCCTGCGGCTTGATAATATTCTTTGCGGTCGCCCGGTACATGCACGGGTTTAACCAGTCGCCAAGACTGTAATTCTTTTAAGCCCATGCTGACGTTACCGCGTGAGATGCTCAATGCACTCGCTAATGCTTCGGCGTTTAGTGGGTTTTTGTTAACGACGATCAAAGCATAAAGCTGCCCGACGGTACGATTCACGCCCCAGCGACTACCCATCTCACCGAAGTGCATAACAAAGGATTGGATCATTGGGGACATTTGCATAGTATTGACTCATTTGAACTTTCAGAAATTACTGAAAGTTTAGAGTCTTTAGCTTCTTATGGCAAGGGGAAATTGATTTAGATCAAACAGTAAAAAACCACCAGCAGAAATATCTGCTGGTGGTTTTTATTAGGGGGGACTGGTGCTTTGTGTTACTCAATAATAAAGGTACTAAGAAGTGTTACTGGGTACGGCTTACGCTAATRTATGAAGTYGGGCTATCAAAGCGGTGYGTTTCATTCARTGCTGATGTCGCTAAGCCATCGTCCATRGTGACKACACCTGCGTGAATACGGACACGATTAAGWGTTTCRCGAGCAGCATCGAAGCCCTGACCGCCAGCTGCGGGGCCTGGAATCGTTGCAGCGGTTTCACTGTTAGCTTCAGTGCCAGCATCCCAAGTAATACCCGTAAAGCGCATAGTATCGCCGACGTTCATACCGCTGATGTTAATCTTGTTTAAGCCGGTAATCGCATCATTGGTATTAACGAGCATGGATAATACGCTCAACTGCAAGTCGTTATAACTTCCATTGGGTAGCGCCAATATCATCGTGTCGCTAATCGACTTGGGCAAAATCAAACCCGTAGATGCGTGATCGAGGTACTGGTTGGCGATAAGTGCATCCAATAATACTTCGGAGTTGTCGCCTGACTCTGCAAGAGTTTCTAGCGAGACACTGGCAGGCTGAGATTCGTCAAATATGGAATAGCCCGATCTGTGCGCAATAATGGCAGCAGGAGAGAGCGGCTGGTTGTTCGTTAGGTTGGTGATACTAACCTGGTAAACCTCATTCAAAATTGCAGGAGCTTGCTCACCCTGCGCCCCCGTATCACCTTGAGCTCCAGTGTCGCCTTGAGCACCAGTATCACCTTGTTCGCCTTGAAGTCCGGCAGAACCCTGTGGGCCTACGGAGCCTTGTGACCCGGTAGAGCCATCATCGCCACTACAGGCCACTAAGGCGAGTAGTATCAGTGGTGTGGCTATTTTACTTAAAATATTCATTGWTTTAACTCCACTAATTTACGCRATTAAGATGCTGGRACGATWATGGTGATGCGRGCTACTGGGTTTAACCAGCGGTGTACAGTSGCATCCAAATCGCTGCGGCCAGCGGTYGCATCAGTGTCACCCATAACATTACGATGAATATGCACAGGMCCATCGGTGCCGTCAGCAATTTGGTTGCTACCATCGATTTGAACGGCAACACCGGTTGCAGCCGAGCCTATGTTACTGACGGTCGGTGCGCCCACACCAGCCATGCCCGGTACGCCGTAGCCGCCGAGTGCATCACCGCTGCCAGCTTCAGTAGCCGTGGAGGTTGCTGGGCTGATTTCGTCATTTAATTCGGTGCCAGCATCATAGGCGTTAAGGTAATAGTTGTAAGTGCCTGGCGCGCTTGGAATGGCTATAGAGTCCATACCGACGAATGCATCATTGGTAGGAATCAGCATAGAAACAAGCGATAGATAAGGCATATCATTGGTTTCAAAGGTATAAGCAGCAGACGTTGTAGCTGGTGCTAATAAGCCACCAAACACCTGCCAAGTATTGTTGGGAGCATTCTCAGTGGTTTCTAACATCCACTCGAAATTTTCACCAGCAGAGGCTGCGTTGCTTGCATCGGTAATTGACCCAGATTCGGCGAGCCAAGCTAATGGCGTTGAAGCGGCAACTCCGGTTTGGTATAAATCGACATCGCTTGTATGGGCAACTAATAATCGTGGCGTGAACGACATTCCTTGGGTTAAGTTGCTGATGGAAACTTGTAGTTCGATCGCCTGAGTGTTGGCTGCGAACAATGCAGAGCCTAATAAAGCAGTGCTTAAAACTAAATTTTTCATTGGGTAGAGTTCCTATACTGTCTGATTTGGGAGTGCCTTAAGTTGGTGCCCATAATAGCCGCCTAAATGTCACGAAATCATCACGCCAAGATAACGAATCAACAACATTGAATTTTCTTGTTAAAGTCCCTCTAAGCATCACCGTGTATGGTGTTTTATGCTTTTGGGGAAAGATCCCTGCGGGCACTGCGGTAGCGGTCTTGGCATGTTATGCTTGCGACATTTGTAATAGGGTTCCCAAGTTTTTGGGTAAGAGGTTTTTGGCTGTGATTGCCATGGTGATTGTGAGAGATATATGAGTTTTAAGAATAGAGCGTCGGTGATTATCGTTATATGTTTGGTGTCAATCGTGTTAGACCAAGGGACGAAGTGGTTGGCGAGTGAATATTTAGCGCGAGGCCCTATGACCTCATATTTCTTTGACTTGTTTCGTATCGGTTATGCAGAAAACGTGGGTGCTTTTTTAGGGATGGGGAGCGACTTATCGCCTGACTTACGCTTTCTAATTTTTACCGTGATAGTTGGGTGTTTTTTGAGCGCCTTAACGCTTTTTGTCTTTATTTACTCTAAGCACACCTCTGAGGCCTTAGTGGCTTGGGCGCTGGTACTTTCCGGTGGCGTGAGTAATTTTTATGATCGAGCGGTCAATAATGGTGCAGTCGTAGACTTTCTTAACTTAGGCATTGGTTCTTTGCGAACAGGTATTTTCAATATCGCGGATGTGGCGATTATGATTGGCGTTGGGTTTTTACTTTGGGACGAATACTTACGTAGTAAACGGGAGAAGCAGGCAAAACAAGCGCAAGGATAAGATTTGATCGATTTCGTAAAATCGACGGCTTAGGTGGAGGCTTTTCTCGGCCAGTATATGGGTATATGACTATAAATTTATTGAATGCCTACGGTTGAAAGCAACTAGAGCAATATATTTGGCTTATGAAATTTGTACTTTTATTGTTCAATATCGCAAAAGGGAAAAACATTGGTCAGCTGATAAGAACAGCCAATGCTTTAGGTGCTGAGGAGATCTGTATTATTGGCAAAAAGAAGTTCTCCACCTACGGCAATCAAAATACTCAACAGGCCACCCCATTTCGTCATTTTTATAAAGTGGAAGAGGCTGCGTTGCACTATCACGAGCAAGGCTATGACATAGTGGGGGTGGAGATTACAGAAAACAGCTTTGATGTTAATACCCATGATTTTGTCAAAAATACAGTGTTTATTTTGGGCAATGAGTGGGATGGTATTAAACCTTCCATTTTGGAATTGTGTGATTACTGTGTATTTATTCCACAGTTTGGTGTCGGCGCCTCGCTCAATGTCACCGTGGCTGCGGGTATTGTTTTGAATGGGTTTATGAAAGGCTGTACGACATCGAATAAGATTGATAAGTACAAGTTTTTACCGCGTACTGAGCACGATAATACTTAGCCTTGATGGTAGTACGCCCGTTAACGGGCGCATGATTATTGACAGTATTATTTATAATATAAGCCAATAAAAAATTGATCGTGAAAGATCGATTAGTTCGGGCTATAAACTGCGAAGTATATTTAACTGGGTAACGACGGCAGTGACAGCTTCAGACGCGACACTCTGTGCTCGGGCATCTATCTGCACTAAAGTAGCACGTGGACCGATAATGCCTAGGACTACAGGCTTTTCATATTGAACCGATAAGCGACTCAATTCTGGAATCACTGCATTGGTGATCGCTTCACCATGTCCGGTTTCTCCCTTTTCGACTGCACCCAGCGTAACAACAGCATCAAAATCACCTTGAAGCACCTTAGCGACAATTAGCGGAAGCTCAAATGCCCCAGAGGTGCAAAACGTAACTGTCTCTAGGTTTGCAATATTCTTATTTAGGCCTTCCTCCACAATCCCTATCATTTCTTGTACACAGTCATAATATGGCGCTGCAACTATAGCAATTTTGGTTTGAACTTGTGTCATAAGGGAGCCTCAGAAAGTAACAAAAAACGAGCGGAAATATTTGGCGGAATGGTAGCATGCAGTAGTAAGGTTGTCGTGCCTTTGAGTGGGCTGTTTGCCAGTGCGGCACAGCTTTAAGGCTTTAGGGAAGTTTTAGATTATCGGTATAAAATGGCGCACCCGGAGAGATTCGAACTCCCGACCAAGTGGTTCGAAGCCACCTACTCTATCCAGCTGAGCTACGGGTGCGCAGAGCGCTATGGTTTAACAGATAAACTACCATCAGCGAGGAGGGTAATAATACTTAGGTCTTAACTAATAGTCTATGCAAAAAAGGCAAAATCACTTTGCTTTTTAACAATTTTAACAAATAGCAGCGCAATACTTGTTTAGCATCAAAATGGTGCTTATTTTTGATGTGTTAACCTTTACTGATGTTTTGGCGAGCATTTGAGGCTATAATTCCTGCTCAATTTTTTGGTGCTTGCTGGCGTGGTTGCGCTTTTAGACAAGAGCAAGCAAATCTAAATGTTTAATTAAGGTGATATAGAATGAATTTTTTTATCAAACTAGCCGCTATGGTGCTGGTCACAATCTCATTTAATGTTGTGGCTGATACCATGCAAGAGCGCACTAAGCCTGTTGGTTCTGTGTGTATGGCTGGCGAAGATTGCGCGAAAACTAAGAGCGACGATGCAGCAGTTACAACGGCTGGGCGTTCAGGCCAAGCGGTTTACGACTCCAAGTGCGCTTCTTGCCACGCCACGGGCGCTGCTAATGCACCTAAACTAGGTGATACGGCTGCGTGGAGCGCACGTATTGCAAAAGGTAGCGATGCACTTTACACCAGTGCGCTTAGCGGCTTTGGCGCTATGCCACCTAAAGGCTTGTGCTTCGATTGCTCTGATGCTGAAATCAAAGCAACCGTTGATTATATGGTTGAAGGTTCTAAGTAAACAGAACCTAGTCAAACATATTTCTAAGCGAGGTCAGGGTTTCCTGGCCTTTGCGAGCGATTTGCTCCGTACTTGCTGTTGAAAACCCTTCTTTATCCACGTCCTCTTCCGGTAGTTCATCAATAAAACGACTCGGCGTTGTTTGCTGCTTTTCACCAAACTGTTTACGGCTTGCTGCCAGTGACATGGTTAAGGTTTTTTTAGCGCGCGTAATACCGACATAGGCTAGGCGGCGCTCTTCTTCTATGTTGTTATCTTCAATGCTGTTTCGATGCGGGAGTAACTCTTCTTCCATACCGATCAAAAATACATGCGGAAACTCCAAACCTTTGGAGGCGTGTAGCGTCATTAATTGAACTTGGTCAGCGGTATCCTCCTCTTCTTGGCGCTCTAGTAAATCCTGTAAGAGCAGCTTGGCGATGGCATCGGTCAGGCTTTTTTCATTGTCGCCGTCATCATCTTCGTTGCGGTCGAGGGTGTTTTTGATTGAATCAACCAAAAACCAGACGTTCTCCATGCGCTTTTCAGCAATTTTGGGCGAGCTGGAATTTTGGTGGAGCCAGCCTTCGTAGTTGATATCGCCTAGCATCTCTTTAATTCCGCTTACTGAGTCACTTTGGCTGCTTTGTCCTAGCGGGGTGCTAGTATCGTTGGCAGTTTCTAGTAGAGGCTCTTTGGTATTTGAGCTAGGTAGGCTGTTGCCATGGCAGTTATCGCGTACACGTGAAAACCAATTCGCAAACTCACGCAGGCGATCAAGGCCTTTGCCCGGCATTACCGCTTCTAAGCCTATTTCATCACAGGCATTTAGCAAACTGACTTCACGACTTGTTGCATAGTTACCGAGGGCTTCTAAGGTGCTGGTGCCGATTTGGCGTCTAGGTGTATTGATAGCTCGCAGGAACGCATTGTCATCGTCGGTATTGACCAGTAATCGTAAATAGGCCATGACATCTTTTATTTCCGGGCGCGAGAAAAAACTGGTGCCGCCACTAATGCTGTAAGGGATTTGATGGTGCTGGAGCTTAAGTTCCAAAAGGCGTGCTTGGTGGTTGCCGCGATATAGTACGGCAAAGTCCCGAAACTGCCCTTGGCGACGGATGCGTTGCATGAGGATTTCAGTGGCGACGCGTTCGCATTCGTCTTCTTCGGTTTTACAGCGGATAAGGCGCAGTGTTTCGCCCAAGCCAAGGTCGCTCCATAAACTTTTCTCAAATTCGTGAGGGTTATGGCCAATAAGGTGGTTGGCGACACGAAGAATACGGGCGGTGGAGCGGTAGTTTTGCTCCAATTTAACGACATGTAAAGTCGGGAAATCTTCTTTTAATTGCGATAAATTCTCGGGCCGCGCGCCGCGCCATGAATAAATGGATTGGTCATCGTCGCCAACAACAGTGAGCGCGCCTTTGTGGCCAATCAGCTGTTTGATTAAAGAGTATTGGCTGGAGTTGGTGTCTTGATATTCGTCCACTAACAGATAGCGAATGCGTTTTTGCCAGCGTAATAATACTTCTTGGTTGTTGCTAAATAACTGTGATGGCAGGCAAATGAGATCATCAAAATCGACGGCGTTGTAGGCTTTAAGTGCTTGGTTGTAGCGTTCATAAACACGTGCCCATATCAATTCGGCGGTACTTTCGGCCATGTCGATGGTTTTTTCGGGCTCGATGAGTGCGTTTTTCCAGTTAGATATTTGGCTCTGTACTTGAGCGGTCAAATCAGTATCGACATCTCCGTCTTTCATCATGATTTCTTTGATGAGTGAGAGGGCGTCGTCGGAATCGAAGATACTAAAGCCGGGTTTATAACCGAGGGCTTTGTATTCACGGCGGATAATATTTAGGCCGAGGTTGTGAAAGGTTGATACGGTTAAGCCGCGCGAGGCTTTGCCTTTGACCAGTTTGGTGACGCGCTCTTTCATTTCGCGTGCGGACTTATTGGTGAACGTCAGCGCTGCAATATGCCGCGCTGGTATGCCACATGACTCAATTAAATACACAATTTTGCGTGTAATTACGCTGGTTTTACCACTGCCTGCTCCGGCAAGTACTAGGCATGGGCCGTCCACATAGTGCACGGCTTCATTTTGACGGGAGTTGAGGGTGGCCACTGAAACCTCGTATTAGGGCGGAAGGTAAAGGTTATTTCTTCGAGCTGGATATCTTAACAGAAATCCCTTGCTAAATAGCTAAGGCTTCTATGTCTTGTGGGGCTAAGAAGGTTGCCTATCTAAGCTACGATAAGCAAGGGCTTCGCTAATGTGGGGCGTTTCGATGCGTTCACTACCGCTAATATCGGCAATGGTACGCGATACTCGCAAAATACGATCATAAGCACGTCCAGATAACTTTAAGCGTTCCATTGCTTCTGCCAGTAGGGTTTTCTCGGCTTGGCCAAGTAAGCAATGCTGATGTAACTCCATACCGCTTAAGCGTGCATTACGCGTGCTTTGTCTGGCAAGTTGCGTGTCGTGATTTTTTATAACGCGTGCACGGACTGTGGCGCTTGACTCGCCTTCGGGTTTGCCTTGTAGGTCAGTGATCGGAATTGCGTTGACTTGCACATGTAAGTCGATGCGGTCTAATAGTGGGCCAGATATCTTGTTGCGATAGCGTGTTTTTTGGAGGGTGGTGCAACGACAGCGGTTGCTGCCGTCGTCCCCAAACCCGCATGGGCAGGGGTTCATTGCGGCTACCAGTTGAAAGTCGGCAGGATAGTCGACTTGTGCACGGGCTCTACAGATACTCACCTGGCCGCTTTCTAGGGGCTCGCGAAGGACTTCTAAAGCGCGGCGTGGAAATTCCGGCAGTTCATCAAGAAATAATACGCCGTGGTGGGCAAGTGAGATTTCACCGGGTCTTGGTTGGCTACCTCCGCCTACCAAGGCAACTGCGGAGCTTGAGTGATGGGGGGCTCGGTACTTTCGGGTTAACCAGTGTTCACGTTTATATTGTTTGGCTAAGGAGTGAATGGCCGCAACTTCGAGTGCTTGCTCTTCTTGCAGTGGCGGTAAAATACTGGGTAGTCGTGATGCAAGCATTGATTTACCTGTGCCGGGAGGGCCGAACAGCAAAATGTTATGGCCGCCAGTTGCGGCAATTTCTAAGGCTCGGCGAGCCTGATATTGCCCTTTAACGTCGCTCAGATCTTTATCGTACTGAGCTTGTTGTTGGATATCTGCCACGGGAGCAGGTAAGGCTTCTCGATTATGGATATGCGCGCAGACCCGTAAAAGGTTGCTAGCGGAATAGAGCTGGGTCTGTTTGCAAAGGGTTGCTTCGCGAGCGTTGTGTTCCGGGAGTATAAGGGCACGCTGGCTTTTGCCACAGGCGATTGCGGCTGATAAGCAGCCTCGAACTGAACGCAGTTGCCCAGATAGCGCGAGCTCACCAATAAACTCATATTGGTCTAGCTGTGCTGAGGGTATTTGGCCGCTAGCGGCTAAGATGGCGATGGCGATGGCTAAATCGTAGCGCCCACCTTCTTTGGGGAGGTCTGCGGGGGCGAGGTTGACGGTAATCCGCCGTTGTGGAAAGTCGAGGTGGCTATTGAGCAATGCGCTACGGACTCTATCTTTGCTTTCTTTTACTGCAGCTTCCGGTAAGCCCACAATGGTGAAGCAGGGCAAGCCATTGGATATGTGCACCTCAACAGAGACTGATGGTGCATGGATGCCCTCTTGGGCACGGGTATAGGCGATAGCTAGCGACATAAAACGTTCCTTGTTTTGGTGGTGGGCGTTCCGTTAACGCCGAATCGCGTGATATTAGCGCAATATGTTTAAAAAGTCTGCGCAGAGGTGCTCATTCTTTAGTGTTGGCTTCGGTGTCGGCGCTTAGATTTTCGCCCTCGCTTGGTGCGCTGCTCTCAGTGTTACTATTTGGCGCGTCATTCATTTGAGTTTCTAATTGCGCGACAAGCGCTTCTAGAGCTTCGAGTTTTTCTCTGGTGCGCAGCAAGACGGCTTGTTGTGCATCGAATTCGTCACGAGTGACTAAATTGAATTTTTTGAGTGCGCTTTCGACAATGGCACGGACCTGTGAGGCTGGAGCGCTGGCAGACTGGCTTACGTCGGCAATTTTCTGGCTGATGTCTTCATATAACTGCTTGGCTAAATTATCAATCATGTGGCCTATCCGAATAAATAAGTAAATTGTACGAGAAAGTTCCAAATCGATCAGCAAGTAATGGACTTTTGACTAAAAAACTTTATGCTGCATCTCGGTGCGTTACTGGGGTTTGCTGCACTTTGGTGCACTCGCATGATGCGTGACGAAATGTCTATAATTGTCGCGTTTATCTGAGGCTTACGTAACATCTTGTTTTTTATAGCTAAAGCTAATTTTGATCGTGTTGGCATAATGCGTGCAGTAGCACCAAATATAAACAAGCTCTAAGTAAAGTGAGCTGTATTACCGAAAACAACTATTCATTGGCATTTAGTATATTAGCTTATGAGGTAAGTAGCGTACTTGTTGAGTCTGCGTTGTTCGGTATAAAAACACAAAATACAAAATACAAATTCTCTTTCACAAAAATATTTGAAAATTAGAGGTAAGAAAGCATGAAAAAGTTAACCTTAGTTACATCGGTTGCATCAGCTGTTGCATTGTCATTCGCGGCATCAATGCCTGTTCAAGCGGAACCATCTTTTTCCGGTAATGTTGGTTTTGTTTCTGATTACTACTTCCGTGGTGCAAACTTAGGTGATGGCGGTGTGTACGCCGGACTTGATTATGAGAACAGTGGCCTTTACGTCGGTACTTGGTGGATCGATGATGCTACTGGTGGCAACGATGGTATGGAGAACGATTGGTACATCGGTTACGGTCAGGAAAGCGATAGTTTTTCATGGAATATTGGCTACAACAACTACCAATACACTTACAGCAATGATTTCGAGCACGAAGTTGTTTTGACCCTAGGTGCAGCCGGCTTCAGTCTTGATCTTGTTCTTGGTGAAGATGATGACGTGGATACTGATGCTGAAGATTACAGCATTGCATTACTTGGTTACAGCCATGGAGCTTATGGTATTACTGTAGGGCACTTTGAGTTTAACGATATCGATGACTCTGACTACCAATGGATCGAAGCCTCTGTAAGTGGTGACATTGTTGAAGGCATTAGCGCAACACTATCTATTGGTGCAAAAGCGGCTGACGGCGAAAACAACGATGGTTACATGGTCTTGGATCTTAGTAAGTCATTTGACTTGTAATTAAATGAAGGGCCGCTAATCAGTGGCCTTTTTTATTACCGAAAGACAGCGAAGCAAGGTTACTGTCTTTTAGATTTTTAGTTTTATCAATAATTAAATATTAAAGGAGCAGTCCTATGAAGCTAATTACTGCCGTTATCAAGCCATTCAAATTAGACGCCGTTCGTGAAGCGCTTTCTGAGATTGGTGTGCAAGGCATAACTGTTACAGAAGTTAAGGGGTTTGGTCGTCAAAAAGGCCATACAGAATTATATCGAGGTGCGGAATATGTGGTTGATTTCCTTCCTAAAACCAAGCTCGAAGTAGCTGTCTCAGATGGACAAGTCGATAACGTAGTCGAGTCGATTACTAAGGCTGCCCACAGCGGCAAAATAGGTGATGGTAAGATTTTTGTGTCATTACTTGAGCAGGTAATACGTATTCGTACCGGCGAGTCCGGTGAAGACGCCCTGTAATACTTCTTAACATATATAACAATATAGGAGGATTTTTGATGGAAAATCAAATTTTCGAACTAAAGTACGCTATGGACACGTTCTACTTTTTAATGAGTGGCGCGCTTGTAATGTGGATGGCAGCGGGCTTTGCCATGTTGGAATCGGGGCTGGTTCGGTCAAAAAATACCACTGAAATTCTTACCAAAAACATTGCACTATATGCAATCGCGTGCATTATGTATCTTGTTTGCGGCTATGCCATCATGTACGGGAAGGATTTCTTTTTGACCACCATCACTGGCGATGGTGCGCGTATCCTTGATGATGCAGGTAATCTTGTAGGTTATTTGGAAGAGGCTGCGACTTATGCACCTGCTTCCGATTTCTTTTTTCAAGTGGTGTTTGTGGCCACTGCAATGTCGATTGTCTCCGGTGCTGTAGCTGAGCGTATGAAGCTGTGGGCTTTCTTGGCATTTTCGGTTGTGATGACGGGCTTTATCTATCCAATGGAAGGCAGTTGGACTTGGGGTGAGCAGGAAGTCTTTGGCTTGTTCCAAATTAAAGGAATGGCTGACTCTATTAACTTCCAAGACTTTGCAGGCTCAGGCATCGTGCATATGGCTGGTGCGGCAGCGGCTTTGGCTGGTGTTCTTGTACTTGGCGCTCGTAAGGGTAAATATGGGCCAAATGGCGAAGTTAACGCAATTCCTGGTGCCAATTTACCATTAGCGACTCTTGGTATGTTTATTCTGTGGATGGGTTGGTTTGGTTTTAATGGTGGTTCGCAGTTGGCTACTTCGTCAGTGGGTGACGCTAACGCGGTTGCTGTAATCTTCATGAATACAAATGCTGCTGCCGCTGCAGGTCTAATAAGCGCATTGGCGATTGCTAGGCTCTTGTTTGGTAAGGCTGATTTGACTATGGCACTTAACGGCGCATTGGCTGGTTTGGTGGCTATTACGGCAGGTCCCGATACGCCAAGTGCATTAGGCGCTTCTGCCATCGGTGCTGTTGGTGGTGTGATCGTGGTCTTTTCAATTATTGGCTTAGATAAGTTGAAAATTGATGATCCAGTCGGCGCGATTTCGGTTCATGGTGTTGTTGGTTTGTTTGGACTGATGGTTGTTCCCTTATCAAATGATAGTGCGTCCTTTGGCATGCAGATTCTTGGTGCTGTAGTTATCTTCGGTTGGGTATTTATTACAAGCTTTGCTGTCTGGTATGCGTTGAAACTCATCATGGGTATTCGCGTTACTGAAGAAGAAGAGTTCGATGGTGTTGACCACTCTGAGTGCGGAATGGAAGCTTACCCAGAATTCACCAATAACTAGTAGTTTAAGCTTTCGGCGCGGTTCGGCATCTACTTAGCGAGCCGCCTTGAACGTCTGAAAAAGCTGGGACAATATTTGTCCCAGCTTTTTTTTGCTTCGCTTTGCGTGGTAACGTCGCTTAAAGAGGGCTTTTGGTGCTATTTAGGCAGTTTTTTGATCAAAACACGTTTACTTGCCTGCTAATTTTTGAAAATGTCACGTAGTGGGTGTAAATTAACGGCCACTACCCGATGAATGAATCCTCTCGGGTACCTCAGCTTCAGTTGGTGCCTAATTAAGAGGCACTTGGTGAGAGCATTATTGGTGGACAACGAAGGCGAGCTTTAATATGAAATTAGTGACGGCAATTGTTAAACCATTCAAACTCGATGATGTGCGCAGTGCGCTTTCTGAAATTGGTGTACAAGGCATGACGGTTGCAGAAGTTAAAGGCTTTGGGCGTCAAAAAGGGCATACCGAGTTGTATCGTGGGGCGGAATACGTTGTCGACTTTTTACCTAAGGTAAAACTCGAGCTTGTGATTGAGGATGACCTGCTTGAGCAAGCTGTAGATGCTATTACTAAAGCCGCTAAGACGGGTAAAATTGGCGACGGTAAAATATTCATTACCAATTGTGAAGAGGTTGTACGTATTCGTACGGGTGAGACAGGCCCTGAAGCGATCTAGACCTAAGATGTATTTTGGAACTGCTCACTAATTCGAAGATTGTGTGATGACTGTATTGTTTGGTGAGTAGTGCCTGGGTAGTGCAGGAGGGGAGTTTAGGTGCTTACATGTTGTGCCTTATCGTGGTTTTGTCTATAGCGGCTGTATTTATGAAAAAACAGGCTAAAAAAATCGCATATTTTTCTTATGGGGTTAACTAGTCTGGGCTATAAATTTATCAAATAATTCTTCAATGTATTCTATTTGATAAATATATAGGTTTTCTGATGAGTGATGATTTAAATAATGGCAATTATAGTGATTTAGCGCCAATAAACGGCAATCAAGAGTCCGCTGTGGTTGATATTTCTTTACACCGTAAGGAGTCTGAGCAGCTTAAGCTTGACGATGAAATTGCGGTTTTTCTAGGTGGCGGCGGTAAAATCAGCCATATCGATTCTAATGTGACAGCTTCGCCGCCTAAAAAACCTGAATCTAATTATGGCGGCCAGCTTAAATAGCTGCGTTGTAGGTGGGAGCCGCAAGGGTTTATCCTGCGCTCGTGTCAGTATGTCATCGAAGCTCGTCTAGCCGGCTCTGGATTACATTACATGAGCTTCGGCAATACTCGGTTAAGTACTTCGCCAATGTATGACAGAAAAAGAGTACCCATAGTTGCGTGGTAATAACTTGGGTCTTGATTGCCTATTGCTAATATACCAAACGGTGTATCCGCGTTGAGTATGGTCACGGCGCAAGAGCCGATATGACCGGCGTCATCATCAAACAGGTATTGCGCTTCGCTAAGGTCAACGTTCCCGCTAGTGGTTCTTCCTGCTTTTAAGTGTCTTCCAAGTTCGGTTCTCGCAGATGCTAAGCTTTTCATTACAGCTCTTGAGGCTTCAGGCTGCTCGGTAAATAGAATGATGCGAGTGTAGTGAATGTTAAAGTCTTTGCTGAAGCTGTTCAGCAAAGCGTCAATCGCAACGGGAAGATCTCTGGCTTCGAGTAGTGCTAGTACGAGGCGCTTGGTTTTATCAAACAGGCGGTCATTCTCGCGAGCATTGTCTAATAAGTTGTTTAAGCGATCACGCATATCGATATTTCGCTCTCGCAATACGGCGACCTGCTTCTCTACCAGCGAGATGGTATTGCCATTACGATGCGGTAGTTCGATCTCTGAGAGTAAGTCGGGGTGAGAGCTAAAGTAGTTTTTATTTTTACGGAGATAGTCTGTGACTTGCTGCTCAGTAGGTGCGGCGCTAGTGGAGGTCAATATACTGTCACTCATAATCTGATTTGCCCATGGAATACGGTCGTTGTCGGCCCGGTCATCATTACTGGGTGGCCTTTACCTTCCCAGCTGATAGATAAGTGGCCGCCAGGTAAATGAATTTTAACAGTTTTATCGAGTAAGTTTCTCATGCGGCCTGCGACCATCGCGGCGCAAGCGCCGGTGCCGCATGCGCGTGTTTCGCCTACGCCGCGTTCAAATACGCGTAATTTTACTTCTGTTGGCGATATTATTTCCATAAAGCCTGCGTTGACTCTTTTGGGAAACAAGGGGTGAGACTCGATGATTGGGCCAATCCGCTCAACGGGATAAGTGTCGACGTTGTCTACAATGGCCACTGAGTGAGGGTTTCCCATCGATATGGCGGAGATCTCGGTGGTGTTGTCAGCGATTTGAATAGGGTAAGTTAGTGACTCTTCGCTAGCGTTAAACGGAATCAGGCTTGGGGTGAATTCTGGCTCCCCCATATTGACAGTCACATGCTTGTTATCAATAACTTTTAACGTCAGCGGGCCGCCAGCGGTATCGACCCTAATCGTCGTTTTGGTGGTCAGATTGCGTTGTCGCACAAAAATGGCAAAACAGCGAGCGCCGTTACCGCAGTTTTCAACTTCACTGCCATCACTGTTGTAGATGCGGTAGCGAAAGTCTGAGTCGGGTGACGTAGGTGGCTCTACGACTAATACCTGGTCACAGCCAATTCCCTCGTTACGATCCGCGATCTTTTTGGCTTTAGCGTGAGTGATCGAGACTTTCTGACTGACACCGTCAATCATGACAAAGTCATTGCCCAAGCCGTGCATTTTTGTGAAGCGAAGATGCATAAAGCGTTTGCCTTAAGGTGTATCTGTGATTTGTTCTTCGAGCAGATACTCTCCTTGGATAATATCTTCAAAGTTTTCTCTTTTACGTATTAGGTAGTGTTTGTCGCCATCTACCAGAACTTCTGCTGCACGCCCTCTGGAATTATAGTTAGAACTCATGGTGAAGCCGTAAGCGCCAGCGGACATGAGGGCAAGTCGGTCACCTGCCTTGATTGAAAGGGCGCGATCTTTGGCGAGAAAATCTGAGGTTTCACACACCGGTCCCACGATATCCCATTGCTGCTCCTCAGCGTCGCTGCCGGTCGTTACGGGTCTAATCTCTTGCCATGCTTGATACAGTGCGGGGCGTAGGTTGTCATTCATTGCCGCGTCTACGATGGCAAAATTGCGGTGGGCGGTCAGCTTGGTGTAGATGACTTCAGTGATAAGTGCACCCGCGTTAGCTGAGATGGACCGGCCAGGCTCAAATAGTAAGGCGAGCTTTCTGTCTCCAAGGCGCTCTTTAACTTTAGCGATATATTCGGCAATCGACGGAAGCACTTCGTCTTTGTAGGTAACGCCTAAACCGCCTCCTAGGTCGAGGTGCTCAATGGTGATGCTAAGTTCAGCTAATTGGTCGATTAAGACCAGTAAGCGATCTAGCGCATCCATAAATGGGGATAGCTCTGTTATTTGTGATCCAATGTGGCAGTCGACGCCGGACACTTTAATGCCGGGGAGTTCTTTAGCGCGTTGAAAAACGGCAGGAGCGGCTTCAAAGTCAATGCCGAACTTGTTTTCTTTCAGGCCAGTTGAGATGTAAGGATGGGTGTTTGCATCTACATCTGGGTTGACTCGAATGGAAATGCTGACTTCTTGATTGCGTGCGTGTGCAACTTCAGAAATTACTTCTAGTTCGGGCTGGGACTCGACGTTAAAGCAATAGATACCTACATCCATTGCTCGGATGATCTCTTGCTTGGTTTTACCAACGCCGGAAAAGATAATGTTCTCAGCTTTGCCTCCCGCACGGAGCACGCGCTCCATTTCTCCGCCTGAGACAATATCAAAGCTCGCACCTAGGTTTGCCAGTAATTGTAAAACGGCAAGGTTGGAGTTCGACTTTACTGCAAAGCATATTTTGCCAGGATGTTCGCCAAGAGCTTGACTGTACTCTAGGTAGCTACGGGTGAGAGCGGCTTTACTATAAACGTAGCATGGTGTGCCGTACTGATTGGCTACGTCTTCAAGTGAGACGGATTCGAGAGTGAGCTGTTGGTCCTGGATGCTGAATTCTTGCATGATATATGTGCTGTCTTAAATGTAGGGTTGGTTGAGTATTTGAGGTCTAAAAGCTTAAGTTAGGTTTTGAGTGAGACTGATATCGATAAGCGGTTTTATTTGTTTTGGTCTTGAGCTGTTCCTGTCTTCAGTGCTTGTTCCGTTGTTGGTGTTGGAGTCGCTTGTTTTGGTGCGGCGTCTCCAGGTAGAACTAGCGGCCCTGGATTACCACAGGCGGCTATTAGGACGCCGACAAACAATGCCGCCAATATTTGCGGTATTTTACTGATCGACTTCATTGGATTACCTACGAATAATTGAATCAATGACCCACCTATCTAATACACTTCAATATTTCTATTTCGCCCCGTAGCCTTAGCTAAATTCGGGGCAGACCAATGGAGGAGTATAACGCGTCACCTAGCGTTAACCAATAACTCTTAGTGTTAGTTGAACAACAAAATGTGAAGTGGTGGGTGAATATTGGGCAAATATTGTGACTTCCGATGGCTTAATTTACATCATGCACGCAGCAGTATTCCAATAGCGCGGTTCAGCTGTAGTTCTAGACGGTTCTTTTCGTGGAAGTAGTGAGAGGTTTGTAAGCTGCCGGTTTGCGTGAATTGGTCTCGACAGCGGCTTAGGTCAAGGTCTGAGATGTATAAGGGGTAATGGCTTTTGTCTTTACGTTTTGATAGGACGTGCTGAGCGACATGTAGTTGTGTTTTACTGGCGTATTGACTGGGGGAAAACTCCTCTTCGTTGCAGTAATACGAATACTCAATGAGGCCGCGGGCATTTCGTTCGGCAATGGCTTTTATTTCTATAGCACTGCTTTGCTGATTGTCAGTAGATATGGCTTTTGGTGTCGCAATATACCCTTGGTTCTGATTGGGAACCAGCTCAAAGAAATTGATGGGGTAGACGCCAAAATCGGCAATGAAATTATGCTCGGTGGCTTGCCTTCTGGTGATAATTGCCCGCAAAAACCGATGTAAATTCCTGATTGGGCTGTAATCTCGATCACCACGCAAGCGAATATGGCTAAGTGAGCCTTTTTCATCCAGCAGGTAAATCTCTACGCCAAGATCAAAGCGCCGGAAGAAGATATCGAGAGCATTTGTTTGGCTGTTCATGGCGACACAGCGTAAGGCGTGCCGAGGTAGTACGTGGCTATCGAGAATGATGGGGCTAAATTGGGCTTGTTCTACCTCCAAACCTTGGAGTAGTTCTTCGACGGAGTGGTAGTTTGATATAGTAGGTTTTTTTCTATCGCGAAACTGTAAGCAGTGTAATTGTTGGGCAATTTTGAATATGTAACGCTGGTGCCCATTATGTTCGCTTGTGGCAAAGCACTGGATAATGCTTTGCACCCACTGCGTGACTCTGTGGTTAATACTTGTGCTGTGAGCTTTGTTGATGCAGGCAACATTGAGTGCTGGGAGCTTGGCTGTATCATCGGTGTTAGGGCTGGTTTTTGCTCCGAGGAAGGTGGGCATGTAAAAATATAAATAGTCACAGATCATGGCAAGCAAGGCGTTGAGCTCTTGGTAATAACGGGTGGTGATTTCCCCCCAGCTATTGCGCGCGATCATTTCTACGTTATAGACTAAATTTTCTTCCAAGTTGCCGTAACTGAGTGTGTCAGCGTTATCGTGAAGTTGGTGTATTCGCAGCTCGTCGGAGTCGCCAGGTTCGTTGGGTTCGGCGTTAACCAGTATGAGTGTGGACTCGATATAAGCCGATTGCTCGAAGTTTTTATGAGCCAGTTGAGTATGTGGCTCTGGAAGCCAGGTGCGGAAAATCGTTAGAAGCATTTTCAGTTGATAAATACTGGCTGTTACGTCGCCTTTGACGTTGAGTTGAGTGGTTTTATCAATGATGCCATTGAAATAACACCACAGTAACAGCTCGCTCAAGCTTGGCGATGATTTGATTTGCTTGGTGCCGCTATGGTTTTCTGTTTTATCTGTGACAGCAGCGGACCAGCTGGCATTACCGTCAGGGCTTATCGTGCGTTCGATGTTAATGCTCGCTTCGCTTAGGTCTTTCGATATGCCGGGGTTTATCCACTCGACTTTGCCTGGGCTGCGTTCAAATGCGGCTTGCAGTTTGCGACCTAGAATGGTTAGCTCTTCTGGCGCAAGGGACTTTTTAACGCCAAGATCGCTGGCGAAGTTTAATAAAAATCGATAGCTATGATTGAGTTCCCGTACTAGGTGGCGTCGCTCTTCTTCTACATAAGGCGCCTTCCATTGTGAGCGGCTATCGAGAAAGCTTATATAATCTTTGCTCCAACCCCATTCTCCTGTAATACTTTCGAGCAGCACGTGCTGCCACGAAGCCTTTCGTCCTTTTGCTGTCTTTGATAGTGGTTTATTCACTTTAAAATAAAAACATCGGCGAGCTAGTTCAAGGCGCTGTGGGTCTTGTTTTTCGATTAAGTAGCGTTCGATGCAGCGGAAGATCATCACGTAGCCGTCAATCAAGTTGAGGTCGTTCTGATCTTCGTACACCTGCTGCTTGAAAACTAGCGCTAAAGGCCTAATGTTGGGGTAGTCGTTGACGTAAGCTTCAAGTAGTAGCAGTTTTAGTGTCGATTTATACGGCGACTCAATGGCTTTATAAAGCTGCCAAATACCTGCACTAATAAATTCCGACGAGGGTATTTCCGGAATGCCGCCAAAGTCGAGAACATCTTTTTCCGGGACGAAACGCTTTTGTATCAGCGCATCGGCATATTGCTGGTAATTTACTTCTTCATTGCAGGGGACTAACCACCACAAGGGTGTGCGGCCGCATAAAAATATGGCAGTGCGGTAGAATTCATCGAGTAAAAGGTAGCGCTGCGTATTGCCGCTGGATTCTTCATCGAGAGCACATAGCTGGCCTTCCTTGAAGGCTTGATGATTCATTGGGAAGAGGTGTGCTTCGAGGCGTAAACTCTCTGCCCATTTGGTCAAGCGCAAGCACTTTGTGTTTAGCTCGTTAAGCGCTTCCGCCGGGAGGTCGGGTGCGTGGCATACCCATATGTCGAGATCGCTACGTTCGCTCTGAGCGATCGATCCGACACTACCCATCACGTAAACACCATAGATACTTGCTTGTTGTTTTGCTGGTGTGAGCTTGCTGGGGGTGAAGCTTAGCGCGAGTGTTTTTGCTAATGATAATTCCGTTTTATCCGGCTGGTAATTACTAACACCATAAGGCGTATTGAGCGAGACAAAGCCGGGCATCATTGCGTGATTGGTATGAAATAGTAGCGGCAATAAATCGAGGAAGATACGTTTACGTTCGCTTAGAGCGTTGCGCATTCGCTCTAAACGATTGGCATTGATCGATAAGAAACGTTTTTTTAAAACGTTTAGATTATGACGATCAATGCCTTGTTCTAGGTTCCCTGTATTAATGACCGTTGGCGTCATCGACTGTTCTCAAATCACTTATGGTTAAGTGTTGTTTAGCGGGTGTTTTTTAATTGGTTTGATGTTTACATCTCTTTATTATGGATACTGGTGCGAGTATTTGCATAAATTAATGGCATTTAATTTATGCGTTAAGCACCTAGGATACCGAGATTATCGCTATCGGCATCGGGAAATTTACTTTTAAGTGCAGCTTGCACGGGCGCAGGGACGAAAGTGCTCACATCGCCACCAAGCGAGGCAATCTCTTTTACCAACGAGGATGAGATGTAAGATAAGTGCTCAGAGGGTGTCAGGAACAGGCTTTCCATTGAGGGAGCCAAGACTCGATTCATGTTTGCCAGCTGAAACTCGTACTCAAAATCGGATACTGCTCGCAAGCCCCTAACAACACCGTAAGCGCCTTTTTCTTCTACCAAATTCTTGAGCAGGCAGTTGAAGCCGCAAATCTCGACATTATCAAAATCTTTTAGCACTTCTTGAGCAAGCCCGACCCGCTCTTCTACGGTAAATAGTGGGTTTTTTTTACTATTGACGGCGATGGCAACAACGACGTGATCAAATAAATGTGCCGCACGATGGACAAGGTCAAGGTGTCCGTTCGTGATAGGGTCAAATGTTCCAGGGTAGACAACTCTTTTCACTAGTGGGGGTTTATTTGGCACAGCATTTAAGCCTTATTTTAATGCATTGGACTTGTTGGTGTGCATTCTAGCGTGCTTTAGTGCCAATTGTCTCGTTCATCCGCGACTTATGCTTGGTTGCCGGTGGAATCAAACTTATACAGTCTTGCGCATACCTGTCCGGCATCGAGCTGGCGATGGAGTTGCCAGCTTTTAGGCACCGTGATTACCTCTGTCCTTGGGCTTTCAATGTAAATCAGTGCGTCACTTTGAAGCATATTGCTGTTTACCAAGGCTTCAGTCGTGCTGTGCCAAAGCGGCGTGCTAAATGGCGGATCAATGAATACGATGTCGTAAGGCGCGCCTTTTTTGTTATTTAGCCAGCTGACTGGGTCGGTATGTTGTACCGTAGCGTTGTTGCATTTTAGCAGTGCAAGGTTGCTGCGCAGTACTTGTATTACCTCGCGATTATTATCGATGAAGTCTGTGTGTGCGGCGCCACGGGAGAGCGCTTCCATTCCAAGGCTCCCAGAGCCTGCGAATGCATCAAGGCAGCGGCTGTCGGCAATATAGAGGCTGAGCCAGTTAAACAGGGTTTCTTTTGTTCGGCTACCGGTTGGGCGTAGCCCCGGCTCATCTAATACGGGGAGTTTTCGGCCTCGCCATTGTCCTGAGATGATTCTTATCTTGGATTCGGCTGTTTTTGTTAGGTTTTTTCTGCGTGGCGGCAAAATGTTGGTCTCGGAGTGATAGAATCAGGCGCTAATTCATCTAAATGTTAGGAAGCTCTAAGTTATCATGTTTTTTAGACGTAAAAAAAGCAAGCAAAACGATGATTCTGAACAAATCACAGAACAAGATGGCGTAATTGAAGACGCGCTTAGTGACAGTGAAAGTGATAAAGGCGCTGATGTTAGTGGTGAAAATCGCGATGAGTTAGTTGTTGAACAATCTGGTGATATGAGCATAGATGAGCGCGCCGAAGATCTTGAAATCGCTAGCGCTGACCAGTCTTCAACTGTCACCGATGAGTCTTTCGTGGCCGATGACGCTGACGACTTTGATGATAAAGTTGAAATGCCTCAGGAGAAATTGAGCATATTGGGTCGTATAAAGCGTGGCCTGTCCCGCACTAGCCAGCAATTGTCGATCAGCCTTGGGCGCTTATTACTGGGCAAAAAGATAATTAATGACGAGCTACTGGAAGATATTGAAGCGCTTCTTCTCACAGCAGACGTTGGCATGGAAGCGACTACCGATATTATTGATGATCTTACCGATCGAGTTGCGCGCAAGCAACTTTCTGACTCTGGTGCGCTTTATGAGGCTTTAAAAGTGGCCTTGTCTGAGTTGCTTAAGGGTGTTGAAGCTCCGTTAATTATTGACACCTCAGCACAGCCCTACGTTATTTTGGTGGTGGGTGTGAATGGCGTGGGTAAAACCACAACTATCGGCAAATTAACAAAACGTTTTCAAAATGAAGGCCTGTCGGTGATGCTAGCCGCAGGTGACACTTTCCGAGCTGCGGCCGTTGAGCAGCTGCAGGTATGGGGGCAGCGCAACCAAGTCCCTGTGGTTGCTCAGCATACCGGTGCCGATAGCGCCTCAGTGATTTATGATGCGATCGAGTCCGCCAAGAGTAAAAAAATAGACGTATTGATTGCCGATACTGCCGGGCGATTGCATAACAAGAGTCATCTGATGGATGAGTTGCACAAGGTGCGACGGGTGATTGGTCGTTTAGACGGGAATGCACCCCATGAGGTGATGTTAGTGCTGGATGCCGGTACTGGACAAAACGCTATTAATCAGACCAAGGTGTTCAAAGAGACTGCAGGGGTGACCGGTCTTGTGCTCACTAAACTTGACGGTACTGCCAAAGGTGGTGTTATTTACGCTTTAAGTAAAAAGTACGAGATACCCGTACGCTTTATTGGTGTTGGTGAGGGAGTAGATGATTTGCAGCCTTTTGATGCTGAAGCATTTACCGAAGCGTTGTTCGGTGAGCAAGCCGAGGGCTGACCGGTGCTTTACGCAAATAAGCTAATCCAATGATTAAATTTAGCCAAGTTAACAAGCGATACCCGAACGGGCAGGAAGCTTTGAGCGGCTTGTCGTTTGATATTGCCGATGGAGAGATGGTCTTTCTAACTGGGCGCTCAGGGGCTGGTAAAAGTACCCTGATGAAGTTGATTATGCTAATGGAGCGAGCGACTTCTGGGCAGGTGTTTGTCGATGGGCAAAACCTTAATCGTATGCCGGGGAGGTCTGTGCCCTTTCATCGTCGGCAAGTCGGTGTGGTGTTCCAAGATCACCAATTACTGTTTGATCGTAGCGTTTATGAAAATGTCGCATTGCCGTTGCAAATAGCCGGGTTTCAACTTAAAGAAATTGGCCGAAAGGTGCGGGCTGCGTTGGATAAGGTTGGGTTGTTAGGCAAAGAAAAGCATAACCCTATCGCGCTTTCAGGCGGAGAGCAGCAGCGGGTTGGAATTGCTCGTGCTGTGGTTAATAAGCCGCCTTTGTTACTTGCTGATGAACCTACGGGTAATCTTGATCCGGAGCTCTCGGCTGAAATTATGCAATTGTTTCAACAGTTCAATGCAGTAGGAGTGACGATTTTGATTGCGAGTCACGATTTAAGTATCGTCAAGCGTATGCAGCAGCGTGTACTTGGTCTTGCTGGAGGGCAGTTGGTGCATGATGGTTTACTTTAAGTGGGCGCAGCTATCTTTGGGTTTATCTGAACTATGAATTTATTCGAACCTACTGAATATCTAGGTGGTAATCGATTGGGCGCATGCGAAATCAAATCTTAAAGCGGGGAGCTTCCCGTCGACAGACTGCCTCGCAGTCAGATCGGCCTAGCCCTCGTAAATCTGTCACCGGCGTCTCCCAAAGCAAGGCTTACTCAAGTGATAAGCTCGCAAGTTATTGGCGGCATCATCGAGCTAGCTGTTTGGATAGTTTAGCGCGCCTGTTGGCCGAGCCCTTGCAGTCATTAATGACGGTGCTTGTTGTCGCTATTGCCTTGGCTTTGCCGGTCATTTTGTTGTTAGGGATTAGTAATCTACAAAGTCTAAGTGGGCGTATGGAGGCTAGCCCTAAGATTTCACTCTACCTTAATGTGAGAGCGCGTGATCAGGCTGTCGAGCAGTTAAGAGATCGCCTTTCGGGTTTGCCTGATGTCGAGCGAGTTGAGTTTATCTCGGCACAACAAGCGCTGGAAGATTTTCAGCGTTCGTCAGGTTTGGGTGATGTACTCGCCTCGCTTTCTGGTAATCCGCTGCCCGCAGTACTTGTTGTCACACCAGCGTCAGTTGCATTGGATTCAGTCGCCTTGTCGCGATTGAAAACGGAGTTTGAGCAGGAGGCAATTGTTGATAGTGTTAATCTTGATATGGATTGGGTGCAGCGCTTGCAGCAGATCATGTTGCTGAGTCGTAAATTGGCCTTAGCTTTGGCGATACTGCTTGGTTTGGGGGTATTGTTGGTGCTGGGGAACACTATTCGGCTTGCAATTGAAAATCGGCGCAGCGAAATTGTTGTGATCAAGCTGGTTGGCGCCACTAATGGCTTTGTTCGTCGGCCTTTTCTGTATACCGGCGGTTGGTACGGCTGTTTGGGGGGGGCGCTTGCAGTAGTTTTGGTTTATTTGGGCTATCTCTTTGTTCAGCCCGCTGTCCTTAAGCTCTCTTTGTTGTATCAGAGTGAATTTGTTTTGCAGGGGCTGGGGCTATATGGAGCCTTTAAGTTACTGTTAATTGGTGCGGTACTGGGCTTGTTAGGGGCGTGGTTAGCTGTTTGGCGGCACCTTGCTCAGATTGAGCCGGAATGATAGCTGTTTGTCATCTATAATCTGTTTCATCTTTTAACAATCCTTATTTTCAACAATACCTATGGAACATTTCGCTAGCTTGCCGTCTAAAGAGTTAGATGGCGGTGCCTACTGGGTCTCTGTAGCTTGGACGAAGAGTGAAAATGGGTCGAATTGTTAAAACTATTAAAGAAAGTTGTGCTTCGGGCTTGATAAAATAGTTGTTCGCCCCAAGTTTCTGCTATGGATGCCATGCGTGTGAGATGTTACACTTGCTGGCCTAATTATTTGGAGGAATCCCTATGGGGAAAAGTTTACAAACTGTTGATGTATTAGCGCCGGGTCAAAACCTGGGCTCTTATATTCAAACAGTAAACAGCTTTGCGGTACTTTCTGTAGAGGAAGAGCAAAAGCTGGCTGAAGAGCTCTACTTCGGTGGTGATTTGGACGCAGCGCGTAAACTTGTTATGGCGCATTTGCGCTTCGTAGTTCATATCGCTAAGTCCTATTCCGGTTATGGTTTGGCTGAGGGCGACCTAGTTCAAGAGGGCAATGTCGGCTTAATGAAAGCTGTTAAGCGCTTCGACCCAGAAAGAGGTGTACGTTTAGTCTCATTCGCGGTGCATTGGATTAAGGCTGAAATACATGAATTCATATTACGCAATTGGCGTATTGTGAAGGTTGCGACGACCAAAGCGCAGCGCAAGTTATTCTTCAATCTTCGCGGACATAAAAAGCGGTTATCGTGGCTCACTAGCGTCGAAGCCAAAGCTGTCGCAGAAGATTTGAATGTAGAAGTTAAGCATGTGCAGCAGATGGAAGGTCGCTTAGCGGCTTTTGATGCATCTTTTGATGCTGGTGCTGACGATGATGACGAAGTGGCGTACCAAGCACCAGCTAACTATCTTGAAGATAAGCGTTATGATCCTTCGGCTATGGTTGAAAAGGCCAACTGGAGCGAAAGTAGTGTTGGGGGTTTAAATCTTGCGCTGGACAAGCTGGATGAGCGTAGCCGCGATATTTTACAGAAACGCTGGTTGAGCGACAGCAAGTCGACACTGCATGATTTAGCCGCTGTTTATGGCGTGTCTGCTGAGCGCATTCGGCAGCTAGAAAAGAACGCCATGAAAAAAGTAAAAGCGTATATCGAGGCATAGTTTTTGTTTAAGGTTTAAATCTTATGTATTACTTCGTGTATTGCTCTGCTATTTATGTTCACTAGTTGCAGTTGATTAAATTTGAAAGCCGCTTATATAGCGGCTTTTTTATTGTCCGGTATATTGCCCGGTATAATGATTCATACGTGAGTTGAAATTTTGCAGAATTCAGTTGTTGATAAAAAAGTGCTAATTGTTGATCGGTCTACGAAAGTGATTTTACTCTTGGCGCTCGTTGCGGCTATGTTTGCTGTGATTTTTGGCGCGTTTGGCGCGCATGCTCTAAAAGCTATTCTGAGCGAAAAAATGATGGCGGCGTATCAAACAGGGGTTAAATATCAGTTTTATCATGCCTTAGCAATGCTCTCTGTTGTGCTATTGCAGATTAGGCTTCCGGGTAGAAGTGTTTACTTGTTTCTTGCTGGGGTATGTTTTTTTTGTGGAATTCTATTATTTTCAGGCAGTTTGTACCTGCTGGCTTTAAGCGGCGCTTCTTGGTTGGGCCCCTTCACACCTCTCGGTGGTGTGTGCTTTATTTTGGGATGGTTACTGTTTATTATTGCTATAGTTAAAGAGGTTAAAGTAGTCCCGTGGTAGATTTAAGACCAGAGTATAAGAAAAAAGACATTCGCAGTTTTGTTATTCGCAAAGGGCGGATGACTGAAGGGCAAAAAAAAGCCTTTGATTTATGGTGGCCTCACTATGGCTTAAGTTTGTTTGATGGTGAGATTAATCCGCTTGAAGTTTTTGGTCGCGATGCACCGTTAGTGCTTGAGGTTGGTTTTGGTATGGGGGACTCCCTATTGGCCATGGCCAAAGCTGAGCCGGATAAAGACTTCATTGGTATAGAGGTGCACTCTCCCGGGGTTGGCCGTTTAATTAGCCAGGCAGGCACTTCCGATGTTAAAAACTTACGTGTGTATATGGCTGATGCTGTCGATGTATTGAGTGATTGCGTTGCAAGCGAAAGTCTTGAACGTTTTCAATTGTTTTTCCCAGATCCGTGGCACAAAAAAAAGCACCATAAGCGTCGTATCGTGCAAAACGCTTTTGTTGCATTGGTGCGTCAAAAGTTGTTAGATGGTGGTGTGCTGCATATGGCGACGGACTGGGAGGCGTATGCAGATCATATGATGGAGGTTATGCATCTTTCTCAAGGGTATGAAAATGCTGCTAGTGAATATCATTTTGCTGAGGCTCCCTCGTATCGCCCTTTGACTAAGTTTGAGGCAAGGGGGAAGCGTTTGGGGCATGGTGTTTGGGATATTATCTTTTCAAAAAAGTATAAATAAATTAATAATAATACCAATAAATTAACAATGCCAGTGCTTGCTGGAAAGTGACGTTTTTAAAATGAGAGAGTTGGTTGGTCTAAAATCGCAAGAATTACTTTGGGAGTATGCATGTCAAAAATATGATCTCCCGGAAGTTGAAAGGATTGCTTTAGAGTTACAGGACGACTTTCACGCTAATGTTAATATAGTTTTGTGGTGCTGTTGGTTAGCGTCACGAGGCATTCGTTTACCTGCTAGTTGTTTGACTGATGTATTGATTGGTGTTGATAGTGTTAGTCAGATGACGGTGTCTAAGCTGCGTAGCGTTCGAGCCGCGTTAAAGACCTCAACAGGGTTTACTCGTGTCCAAGTACAGTCAATTACTAAGCACATCCTTAAAGCCGAGCTGGTCGCTGAAAAAATATTACTGAACCGCTTACAGGATTTAACGAAAGGCTTTGTTGAGTCGAAGGCTGGTTCGTTAGGTGATGACGGACTGCTTGATCTGAGGTATTACCTAGATTTTTTAGGGATTCCTAGCGCAGATGCTCTGAGTGAGAGTATGTTGGAGGCGGTAGAGTTGAGACCCGTTGAGATGCTGATAGGGTAATACTTGCTGGGTTCATCGAACTCAGCAAGTATTAAAAATCCAGTTGCCCACTGCTTGCCGTTCTTTGGTTACCGTCCGTGGTATTAATATTATAATGACTTATTCGCTGGCAATTAAGCCTGCATAAGTCTTAGCTATCAAACAAGCTCGGCGCTGAGTTTGAGTCGTCTTTAAGGTCTGAATCGCTGGATAAATCTGAGCTTTGCTCGCCCGAGTTATCTTCACTGGTCGCTTCTTCTTGTTTCTCTTCTTCGGCGTCGGTGTTAGCGCTGTCTTCTTGCTTTACTTCTGCTTCTACTTCGGTAGAGGTCTCTTCAGAGCTTGCTTCGGAATCACTATCATCCTCTACTGCGCTAGGTTCGATCGCTGTTACCTCTGTAGTCGCTTCGGTTTCTGTGCTGCTGGCATTGCCATCGTTTGAAGATGTGGGCGGCGTTTCTTCGATGATTGGCGTAGCTTCTTGCTGCTCAGTCACTTCAGTATTTGCTGCTAGCGGTAAGTCTTCAGCTGTTTCCTCGGCCACTGCTTTCGGAGTGGTTTTAGGCGTTGTTTTTTCAGCCGCCTTTTTCGGTTTTGATTTGGCAGCAGGCGTAGATTTTTTAGCTGGAACTTTCTTAGCAGCAGCTTTCTTTGCTGGAGTTGCTTTTGTTTTTGTTTTTGCTTCGCCTTTGCGCGCATTGGTGCGGGCGAGTTCTTTTTCGGTGATTGCGGAGATTTTGGCAAGTTTGGCGCGCTGACGTTGCCCTGATTTAAGCTCGGCTAACTCTTCCTTGGCTGTTGCTGCATCTTCTTTGAGTACGGTCAGTAACTCTTTTTGCGCTGCTGCTGCTGCTTTGGCTTTTTCCGCCCGGCTTAAGGCTGCGCTTGTTTTGCGCGCTTTAGCTGCTAAACCCGCTGACTTTGCTTTTATCGTTAGTGCGGCTAGCTTTTGTTTAGCCTTGCCAGCTTTGGTTAGCGCAGTGCTAGCGTATTTTTCGGCAGTGGCGAGTTTTTTTGCTCGAGCTTTCTCAAGCTTTAAATCGAGCGTAGCAATTTGTTTTTCTATTTCCGCTATTAAGTCGATAGCGTTGTTTTTTGCGGCCATGTCGAATACCTGATGTTGTTTCCATGAAATAATTTAGATTTAGTCTACCTCGTCCGATTATAGCTGCCATTTGCCAAGAAAAAAATAGATAAACAGCACCATAGTTCTTCTAATGTAGATCGCGCATGCATATAAGGCATTTTTTATCGTTTTTAGGCGCTGCTAGCGGGATGTTGATACGTGAATTTTCGATGTTGTTCATTGGTTCGGGCAACACTACTACCTTGTCAGTCCTTCGTGAGCTTGGATATACTGCGCGTTCAATTATTTCTGCATTCGAATAGGTGCCTCATGAAAAATAAAATTATGGCGATCACATTGGCCGCTACCGTATTAATGACAGCAGGTTGTAACGAGGAAGTGGTCAAAGAGGAGGTTCCTACTGAGCTAAAAGTGGAGACTCTTGAACAGCGTGTTAGTTACGTGATTGCTTACAATACGGCGAAGCAGTTGCAGGCGGGTGACTTTGTATTGGATGGCGCGGTGATGGAAAAAGCGGTTCAAGATGTGAATGGTGGTGTCGAGCCACCTCTGACCGACGAGGAAATGGGGGCGACCATGCAGACTTTCCAGGTGCAGCTGCAAGAGAGGCTTCAGGCAGAGCACGCTAAGTCATTGGAAGAGAACAGTGTTAAGGGGCAGGAATTTCTTGCTGATAACGGCGCGAAAGAAGGTGTTGTAACCACGGCTAGTGGTTTGCAGTATAAAGTGGTGACCGCAGGAACTGGTGCAAAGCCAAGTGAAACGGATAAGGTTACTGTTAACTATGCGGGCACGTTGGTTGACGGTACCAAGTTTGATAAAGGTGAAAAAACCAGTTTTGTTGTTAATCAGTTGATTCCGGGTTGGGTTGAAGCGTTACCCTTGATGTCAGTTGGTTCGAAATGGGAAATTTTTGTGCCTTCCGATCTTGCTTATGGTTCGGGCGGTAATGGTCGGATTGGCCCAAACCAGACGCTTATATTCGACATGGAGTTGTTATCTGTCGGTGAATAATTTTGGTCGCACTACTTGAGGTGTTAGGCGCTTTAATTATGTTGTTAAGTGCTGTGAGGCGATTGGTATAAAACTGATTGCAGTAGTTTGTTATGGAGTTTCAGCGGTTGCGTCATCTCGCCTCAATTTATGTACGAAGCCGTTAGAGGTAACAGCAAAAAACGTATTAGCCTCTGTTGAGAACGAGACCGCAATTACAGCGGAACTTGTTGGTTTCCAGGCTTGTCTTTTGGGGACTTTCCATCGGGCTAGGCGTGATAAATCGTCAGTTTTCCATAGTTCGGCTAGCCGGTCAGGCCTGCCTGTAAGTAAATACTTGCTGTCGTTGCTGAATTGAGCGCTAATGTAGCGTGTGCCGCTGCGCAAGTGTTGGGCGCTGAGCGGAATTTCGTTAAGTACTTTTCCTTCTTTTGTTTCCCATAATAGCGCCTTGTCGTATTTGCTGACCGTTAACGCGAGGCTTCCGTCGGGCGATAGCTTAACTAATTGAACATCGTCGTTATGTTTGAATGTAAATAGTTTCTCGCTACTATGTGTATCCCAGAGGCTCGCGGTGTAATCTTCAGAGCCGGTTAGGGCGTATCGGCCATCTCGACTATAGTCGACACTGCGGACGCGACTTTGGTGGATGAAGGTGCTTTTAATTCCACCTTTGCGGATATCAAAGATTACGGCGGTGTTATTGTCTAGGCCAAGGAGTGCGGTGTCGGCGTTGGGGCCTAGCTTTGCGTCGAGTATTTCCCCGGGAGCGACCCAGTATCGCTCAGCCTTTCCGCTGGTAACATCCCACAATACCAGTGTGTGATTGTCGGCGCTCAGCGCCCAGCGCCCATCATTGGAGAAGTCGGCAGCAACTAAAGAGCTTGGCTCTTCGTTAGTGTGATTCCAGTTGTACAGGCGCTCACTGTCGGCAATGTTCCATAAGCTCCCGCCATGATAGATCGAACCAATCAGTGCGTGCTGGCCATCATCACTAAGTGCTGCTGCGTGAATACCCTTGCTGGCAACTTCAAGACTGTTAAGTGGCGGACTGCTTAGTTCGCATGCGCTTAGTAGTGTCGTGAGAGCTACAACTTTGATTAACGTGCGATGAGTTGACAATAAGCCCATTTTCTTAAAAAGAGATGTTGTGTTAGAAATTGATGCTGCCAATTTGCTAGGTGAAAAGGAAGCTAACACGTTATCAAAACGCGATTGGGGTGGGATTTGCTTTGAAAGGCGCAGGGCTAGATTTACCCTGCTGGTCATCATGGCGATTAATCGCATATGGAGAGATCTAAGTGGTTGCTTGATCTTTATGGGCGACGTGTAAGACCTTAATCATGCTGTCTTCTGCCTCGAAGCGGCTGGCGAGGACTTCTCCAAGGTGGGATAAGTCTTCAATTAAGTCGTCTGTATCATCGGTTTCTTGATACTTGTCGTTAAAATCTAATATGTATTCGGTGCTTGAATCAACAATTTCAAAAGATTTGCTTGCACGTTTAAGGCCTTCTTGATCGTCAAAATCACGACCTTCACGCATCAGTTGGTCATACACTTCAAAGTGTCCAGCCGAAATGTAATCTACCAGAATTTGACATAGCGACTGAAGTTGCGAGCCACAATTTTTGTAATTCGTTACTGAGCCGGCTGCTTCAGAGAGTTCGCAGTATTGCACTAGCAAATCCTGGCGTTCGACCAGCCACCGATCAATAATATTACTTACACCACCCCATCTTTCTTGTGCGGACTTACAATTTTCTAACATCAGTGAAGACCTTAAAGTTTATCTTTTAATTCAGTTGTATGTAAATTCTATAAAATTATTGATGATTGTGTTTCTGATTGTAATTTAAAAAACGTTCACCGGTAACCACCTTAGATTATCGGCACCGCGAGAGCAAGAGGCTTCTGGCTTTATGCGTGAATTGTTGGTGCTTAACAGATATTGTGAACTGAAATAATTGGTGGGGGTCAAGTATAGGAAAGCGAAATATACCTGTAGTAGGGAAAAAACGTCTATAACTTTATAAGTAAGGGCTGAATAAGCAAGGGCTGATCTTTTCATAATGATAACGGCTAGTTCGAAGCGTAATAATTATTCGCTACAAAAAAGAGTGGGTTTAGAATGATTTTTTTTAAAGTGCCGCAATTGGGAGATATATTTGGGCGAGCTCTTTTCATGGCTTTGATCTCGTGCTTTTGCTTGTTTCCCGGCAGTGTATATGCAGAAGATGAAGCGGTTGAGGAGGTTGCAATCAGTGAGGCTGACGGCGAAGAGGGCGTGGCTAAATCGAAAGCGATCTATTTACCAATTAAGCCGCAGTTCGTTGTTAATTATGGCGGTAAGGGGCGCTTAAAGTATCTAAAAGTTGAGGTGAGTGTGCGTTTGGCGAATGTTAGGGCGGCAAGTGCAGTTAGGCGTCATCTGCCGTTTGTTCGGAACAATATTCTGATGCTGTTTGCGTCACAAACGAATGAGTCTGTAAGTTCGCAGGAAGGTAAAAACATGATTCGTATAAAGGCGCTAGAGGAGATTCGGAAGATTATTGCTGAGGAGGAGGATGATGTTTTGCCCGAGGACGTTGTCGATGTTTTCTTTACCTCGTTTATTGTTCAGAAGTAATATGCTTGTCGCGAGTTGAGCCTGCCTTCAGCGCCGCTATAGTCCCATGCATAGCCACATTAATAGCCGTATGACTGAATAGCTATTAATGTGACTAAGTTAAAGCTTAGGATTATATCGGCGATAACCGTTTTTGCTTAAGCGTAGTCTTAACCTTTACAGATTTGGTACTGGCGGTAGTAGTCGGCAACAAAGTCATCAAAACTTCCTTCGCAAGACTCTTCTAGTGCTTTTTGCTCCGCAATGGATTCCTCTGCCATTTCTTCTAGGCGTACCTTCAGGTTCTCCGGTAATACTATAGAGCGTAGCGTTTGCGAGTGAGCCTGAGATGATTCAAGTGTTAGCTCACTAAAGTTGGCATTTCCTTCGCTAAGCGCCCTAATCATCTGTGCCGACGGGGTCTTGCTGGAGTCTAGCAGCTTCTCTTTTTGTGCTGCGAGAGATGCAGCATAAGCATTTGTTTGGTTGGCGTTGTCGAGCATTTTGGCGACAGGTGCTAAGGCTTCCATTAGGCTTGCTCCCCAATCTCTCGCGAGGATATTGCCGTGCTCGTAATGTTTTAGCGTTAGGGTGGGGTCTGTACCCCGATTGACGACCTCTTTTTGATTTTTTAGAATTTGTGAGCTTTCTTCGGCGTTGCTCATAGGGCTTTCTTTTAGTGCACAGTAAACCAAAAAAGTGTCTAAAAAGTGAACTTGTTCTTTGGTGATGCCTAGGGGGGTAAACGGATCGATATCCAAGCAGCGAACCTCAATGTACTCAACGCCTCTGTTGAGTAGCGCGGTCAGTGCGGTTTCGCCTGCATGTGCGGTTCTTTTGGGGCGAACCGCACTGTAAAACTCATTCTCAATTTGCAGCAAGCTCGCGTTGAGTTGTTGATGTTGGCCGTCGTCATCTTTGATGCCGATGTCCATATATTCTTTATGTGAACGAGTAATAGCGCAGCACAAAGTTTTAATGTAGTTGTCTGGGTCGTTGTAATTCACTTCGAGCGACTCTTGCGCCGAACTTTGGTAGCCCAGATCCCCCATGCGAAGAGATGTTGCGTAGGGTTTGTATAGGGTAAATGGTGAATTGGGCATTTGATCAAGCCCGTGGTCTCTGCCTTTGACAAAGCTTGAGCAAAGCGCTGGAGAGGCGCCGAATAGGTATATTAACAGCCAGTAATGGCGCCTAAAATTGCGAATTAGACTGAAGTAGCCTTGGTCGGTAAATGTTTTCAGGTCATCAAAGGCGTTGCGCTCTCGTGCCAAAAACGCCCAGAAGGCGCGCGGCAGGGAAAAGTTATAATGTACGCCGGATACGGTTTGCATGGCGCGGCCATAGCGGTGTCCGAGACCTGTTCGGTAAACGGTTTTCATCCGTCCGTTATGGGAGCTGCCGTATTGAGCCACCGGGATATTGTTGTCGGTACCCAGTATGCAAGGCATGCTATTTGTCCATATGAACTCGTCTTGCATGTGTGCAAGGGCGTAGCTCTGCGTGCTTTCGAGGTGTTCGAATAAATCTTCAATGCGGTGGCTTGGTGGGGTAATGAACTCAAGCAGTGACTCGCTAAAATCGGTGGTAATTTGCGGGTGCATAAGCGCTGAGCCAAGCCCTGGAGGGTGTGGTGTGGTAGCAAGTTCGCCCTTAGCGTTGACGCGCAGCGCTTCGCGCTCCGCTCCGCGTAGAATGCCTGTGAGTAGGGGGGCGTTACATGGAGCCGAAAGAGCACTGGGCATTGATTCAATATTGAACATTCTTGATAAATCCGTAATTGGGTGGTGCGGGGCCGGTTTCTGTTAGGGTGATTTTTGGCGTGTAGGTTTCTAGCTGTTGCCGTCGTTGCCGCAGGTTAAGGCTTCAGTATTGTCGTGAAGTTCCGTAATGTCTTTATCTTGTTCGTGCGTGAGGGGGGCGCTATCCAGAGTTTTGGGTGTTGGTTCTGTTATCGCAGCGGAGCAAAAGCCTTCTACTATTACGCGCCCGTTATTCTTTGCAATGCCTTTTACTAGGCTTACGCGCAGCTCGGGGTTTTTAACTGAGAACTCAACCTTTTGGTTGATGGCTTCGTCTTTGTACTGGGTGCGATAGAGGGTTTTGCTATCGCCGCTCTCTAGCCAATCCCCCGATTTGCTGAAAAATTCATTGCGTTGATTTTGGAGTAGATATACGTCGGTCATGCGTCTTTGATCTATAATGCTGTTCGTCTGCTTCATGGAGGTAGGCGCACAAATCGATGTCCGCCAGCTCAAAAACTCTGCAGAAACATGAGGAAAAGGCTGATTTAAAAGAGCCAAATCATACCCAGTCAACCATAATATCTCAAGCATAATTCGTTTTTTCAAGCCGTGTAATACTGTGCTGTTCACGTTTTAATAGATTGTGAAACAACTGTGGACTCTGGGGCACATACGTATCAATATCAGCGGCAGCTGTATAAACTATTTGATAAATGTAGAGTTGATTCCCGGCTCTTTTGTTTTGGGCGTGGCTTGATCACGATATTTTAAATGTCTTCTATTTCAAATAGAGCTAACTTGATACCACTGGAGATGTACATTGACCGCACTTCAATTGGCTGAAAATCCGATGCTTGTAACGGCTCAGGACAAGCTCGAAGGGGTGGTGAAATACCTCGGGGGCTTACCCGTATCGGTATGGCGCTACTTGGTGTTATTTTTGTGCTTGTTGTGGCTAGTACATAGTTTTGCTGGGCTTTTTTGGTTGGTTTTTCCAACGCCGGAGCTTGAACAGCCCAAAACCCTAGCGACGCCTGTGACGCAAGTAAGCGTCAGCTCTGAATCAGGCGTAGATAAAAGTCTTCTGGGAACACTACGTGGCATCTTTGGCACTGTTGATAGCAAGGCTCCTGTTGTAGTAGCGCCTAAACCAGAGATACCTGATGACGATGTCGACATTGCTGCAACCAAGCTGAACCTTAAATTACAAGGTGTGATTGGCAGTAGTGATCCAAGTAAAGGGAGTGCGATTATTGCCGATGGCAATGATCAGTCGCTTTACAGTATTGGTGACGAAATAGGTTCACAAAAGGGCGTGAAGTTAGCCAAGGTGTTAGAGCAGCGTGTTATTCTCGATAATCGGGGTAAGCACGAGTCGCTTTGGCTGTATTCTGAAGAAGATTTCAAGAAATCTCCGAATAAAGGGCGTAGCACTTCTCGCCGAGTTTCGACGCGGAACTCGAAGCGCGCTCAAGCTAACAATCGGAATAAGGCGCCCTCACCAGTGCATGCACGCGTTAAAGCGAATCAAATCCCTAAATCCATTGGCGACGTGGTTCGGTTTAGTGTTCATCGTGAAGGCGGCGAAATGAAAGGTTATCGTGTGCGTCCGGGAAGAGATCGCAAGTTATTCGAGCAGTTTGGTTTAAAAGCCAATGATATTGTTACCTCGGTGAATGGTATTGAGGTCAACGACCCTAAACAGATACGCAGTGTTTATAAGTCGCTTAAGACAGCAACTGAAGCGCAGCTGACGATACTTCGTGATGGCAGTGCGGAATCAATTCATATTAGTTTGGACAGTGGTGGGTAAAAGCGTGTTAAAAAAAATCTGGATAATAACAATAACGGCAGTGTTAGCTATTTCCTCTGCCCACTCCTTACGGGCTCAGACTGGAGCACAAGAGCAGACGTGGACCGTTAATTTTAAAGACTCTGATATTCATGAGGTCATCAAATTCGTTGCTGACATCACAGGGAAAACAATGGTAATTGACCCGCGAGTAAAAGGGCGGATTACGGTACTTTCCAGCGAATCGCAAAATCAAAAACAGCTTTACTCTCTGTTTCGTTCTATCTTGGAGGTAAGCGATTTTACTGTCGTTGAAGTGGGGAATGTTGTTCGTATTCTGCCATTAAAAGAAGCCCGAACCTCACCGATCTCGGTTAATAAAAGTGAGGGTGATGATAGTGAGTTTGTCACTCACGTCATCCAGTTGAAAAATGTCGCAGCAGCTAAGGTATTGCCTGTTTTGCGACCACTGATTCCGCAGCATTCACATTTTGCCGCCTACGACCCAAGTAACGCAATCGTTATCTCTGACACCGTGGCTAACATTAAACGTATACGTGAAGTGATCGATAAGATTGACCGTGCAGCCTTATCGACTACTGAAATTATTCAACTGAAATATGCCGATGCCGAGAATATGGTTGCGACGCTCACCAAGCTTCAAGGTTCTACCTCTAAAGGCGCATCATCGAAGCGTATGGTAATGGTGGCCGATAAACGTAATAACGCTATCTTATTGAGTGGCGAGGATATGAAGCGCGCTCAAATACGGGAGCTTGTAGCACGGCTGGATCGACCTCAGAAACAATCCGGCAACGTGCGTGTAGTTTACCTTGACTACGCCGATGCGAAGGATGTTGCTGCAGTGCTGACCAAAGTTGTGCAGAACCTTGCGAAGCTCTCGCCGGGCGGGGGTAAGGGTGGCTCGAGTAGTTCGAATAAAGCTACAGTTGAAGCGGATGAGGCAACTAACGCACTACTCATTACCGCTTCAGGTGATGTACTGACCTCGCTATTATCTGTGGTCGAGCGCTTGGATATTCGTCGTGCACAGGTCTTGGTTGAAGCCATTATTGCTGAAATTGATATAGGTGATAATCAGCAACTTGGAATCGAGTGGATGTTCCAAAATACAGGGGCTGGGGTATTTGGTGCCAACACCTCTAATCGAGGTATTGGCGGTATTGCTAGTGGCGTATTTAACGCTGGTGAGGATGCGCTTACATCATTGGCTACTGGTTTGTTAGGTTTGCCAGTAGGTACTTCAATTGGTACCGCTGGAGATGTTGCGGGTGAAGAGTTTTTGGTTTTGGCGACGATGCTAGATAACGCAACGAACTCCAATATTCTATCAACGCCAACGTTGCTCACTATGGATAATAACGAAGCGTCTATTTCCGTGGGGCAGAATGTACCGTTTGTAACGGGTAGCTTTACTAGTTCAAACGGTGGTGGTGGTAATAACCCTTTCCAGACCATTCAACGTGAAGATATTGGCATTACCCTTAAAGTGAAACCGCAAATTAACGAAGGCAATCAGATTCTGTTAGAAATCTCTCAGGAAATTTCAAGCTTGTCTCAAGATGCCTCTGGTGCTTCTGACGTTATTACTAATCAACGTAAAGTCGAAACTCAAGTGATGACTCGTGATGGCGCCATTATTGTATTGGGAGGGATGATCCAAGAGAGCGTTAGCCAACGAGAGCAGCGAGTCCCACTTTTGGGTGATATACCGTTTTTCGGGCGCCTCTTTCGAACCAACACCTCACAGCTTCGTCGTAGTAATTTAATGATCTTT
>NVXL01000118.1 GCA_002746115.1 Alteromonadaceae bacterium | reverse complement strand
ATATTATATTGTCGGGAGCTAATAGCGACGCATCGTTAAAATATTTTCTTGCTGCGATAAAAGAAAAAGAAAGTATTGATCTTAATGATACGTACATGGAAGGGAAGGATAGCGAAAAAGCATTGATGATTGAAAACATTACAATCAGCCTACCTAAACTAAAATCCCTTGAGACCTTATCTCAGCCATCTAAAGGGAACGAAAAGGCTCCTATTATTTTCGGTGCTACTTTTGAGGATTTTAACGATAATTATATCTGGGTGAGGGTGAGAGAAGACGAACTACTTGCCGATCAAATTTTCAAATACACTCTTCCCGGCCACAAGAATGGTAAAGAGTGGAATTTGTTTCGACTCAGAGGGGAGGCTGGAGGTCGAAGGTATATTGATATTGAACTCGCTAATATCGACAACCCACCTGATTTCGGGTGGACAGAATATAGTTGGAAGGTGTATCTGGAATTTGCGTTCTTTGCGAACGAAGCCGGTGACAATTTCCCGATATACAGTCAAAATGCAACGATAGAGCATGCAATAATACCTGAAGGCGTAGTCAAATCATTATTGTAAACAAAATGATGAGTGCAAAAGTAAACCTAGGTAACGGGTGTTAATACCTAGGTTTATTCTGCTATTTATTAATAGGCGATGCCCTTAGCTTTCATGGATATGAATGGCGCACCATTTTGATGGTCTTTGTGTACGCCTATTACTTTTCCGCTAATCACCGTGTTCGGGCTATGATAGTAACATTGCTCTTTGTCTTCGGCATCTTCCCAAGTACATTTTTTATTGCATGACGACTGAGGTAGCCGAGCTTCTTTTGAGTAGGTAATATCGGCAGCTCTAGTTTCAGCCGGAATGGAATCTTCTAGAACAAACTTCGGAAAGCCGTTGGTATAAACCCTCACCCATATACTTTTAATTTCATAATCCTCAGGGTAGTTTCGTCGATTACTGTAGCTAACTTTACATTGGGCTTTCTCTATATTGTAACCCCCAGTCCTTTTTCCATCTCTCAGCCCGGTGATTGTGACCTCCTTTCCAAGCAAATCTGCTCTTAGCTGCTCAAGGCTCATAGCAATGATTTCGTCGGTACTAATGTACTTATCTTCATCTATAGTGCCAATCACAGTTAACTTGCTAAGATCTGGCTTGCCATCACCGCAGCTTGCTATAGCAAATAGTGTAAAAGTTACGAACAAAAAGTAAGCATATTTGCGCATTCTAAGTATCCTTCAGGATTGTTGGCTAATTGCGGACATTATACCCCTGCCCCGTATTCATTCAAGGGTTCAACTAGTCACCGAGCCTCAGAAAACGCAATAACTGATAACCAGTGCATGAACAAAACTAGATGATACTCAACCGGCGTCCTAAATGAAGTGAAATGAAAAAATTCAGAACCTCACAAACTATAAAGGGCACTGGGATGGTGTGCTCAACAGGTTTTATCGAAGGTATAAACGGTTTGATTCAAGCAGCCAAAAATAAAGCTCGCGGTTACAGAAGCGACAAAAAATTTATTACAATTGCATATTTACTTGGGACGAAATTGGAATTTCATCTACCCACTTAAAATAGCGAAGAACCCGAAAAATGCCCAGCGCTTAAGCAAGATGCTTATGACGCAATGTTGTTTAGCGCGGCGAAGTCAAATTTTCCACCTTTGGTCGAATATGCGGCAGCTCATAGAGCATCGTATAATATTATGGATCGTTATAACGACACTGCGTTAATGATGGCTGTCGAGAATGGTTATTTAAGTGTCGCTGAGTCTTTAGTAAAACATGGCGCGGATATCCACTTTAAGAATAAAGATGGAAAGAGCGCTATTGATTATGCCAAAGAAAGCTTTAATCCAAAGTTTTTGAAGGTGGAGAAGTGGTGATTCCGCATTGTTACGAAACTGACTTGGCGTAAGCCCAGCGCTCCCTTTAAACAATTTATAAAAAGCCGAGCGACTGTTAAACCCTGACTCCAGCATCACATCGCTCACGCTCTTATCCCTATACTCAATCAGTAAGCGCTTAGCTTCTTGAATGCGGTAACGATTGATAAGCTCTAAAAAACCACATTGTAACTGCTGGTTAATCGTCGCGGAGACGTCTTTGACACTTAAACCAATCGCCTCCGAAAAAACTCTTACCGTAAGCTCATGATTTAAAAATAATTTTTTATTTTCCATACCCGCAAGGATTTTTGGCAGGTAATTAAAAATTGCCTGTCTAGTTTGGGGATTATAACTATCCATACGGCTAATTCCGCCACCAGCCAGCCCAATCCAGAGCTGGCCTTGGGAATCTTCAGCAATACTTGTTAGCATCCCCATATTAATACTGCGCGGATTACCATCGTCGTGCTCAAAGCGACTGGCAACAATGGGTTAATTCAGGCGAGCCCGCAATTAACCTTAGCAATAACAGCAATGCACCCGCAGTGGATAATGAAGATGAAAGTTACTACAGCGAAGCCCTGCAAAGCGCAGAAATTCGCCATACCCTACCCGGTCGAATTGAGGCCGAGGCGTTTGCACGCATGTCGGGTTTTCAACTAGAAAGCTCAATATAAGCTGAACTTCAGTATTCCCGTGCACCCAAGCAAGCGAGGGTGCACGTTTAAACTTTAACATCAGAGGCGTCTCCACACATATCGACTACACGCGCCCTAAGCAGACGGCTATAATATAACAAAATGAATCAACGTGACTGCTTGAATGAATAACAAAGAATACGAGAACGCATAGTGTTTCCGCTTCAAACTAAGCTCCTGCGTGCATGCCGTGCTTCAACGCTATTATTAATCCTTACGGGATTATACATTCCTAGCCTAGCCAAGCCTTCCGTCCTGCCATCCAACAATCCCTCACAAAATCAGCTGCACTTTAAATCCGTTGCCCACGAGCAACTCGTCAATATTGGTACCGTTACCGCTATTGTGCAGGACGATCAAGGGTTTATGTGGTTTGGCGGTGACCGAGGTTTGGCGCGTTTTGATGGTTACCGAGTAAAGTGGTACCGCAAGAGTGAAAACAAGCCTAGTGAAGGCCTCACAAACGACAACATTACCGCCTTGACCATGGACGGTAACGGCGACCTATGGATAGGAACCGTCTGGGGATTAAATCGATACCACAGTCGCAGCGATACTTTTACCCACTATCACCACCAACCTGAAAACCCCAGCAGCTTGAGCAATGGTAGCGTCACTGCCATATTGCACAGTAAACAGGGGAATATCTGGATTGGCACTAATGATGGCTTAAATCGTTATGACCCGGATAGCAACGCTTTCGAGCGTTATAGCCTCAACGCGAAACACGATGCCGCTTGGCGAGGTAACTTTGTTTCCGCGCTAATGCAAGATCGTGATGGCCATATATGGGTCGGCCTTCAACAATACGGCCTGATACGATATACCCCCAATAAAAACGGCCTCGTCCCTAGCTTCGATCCTAGCCGCGACCTTCGCCAGCACTTTTCGCATCGCCCCGGTGACCCAAGCAGTTTAAGCAGCAACATTGTATCCAGTATTGCGCAAGCCGCTAACGGAGCGATTTGGGTAGGCACACAAAATGGCGGTGTTAATCGGCTAAGTTTGGATGGTCAGCACTTTACTCATTATCGTCATCGCCCCGGCGATGACCGCAGCATCGGTTTCAATGACGTTCATGTGCATATTGATAAACAAGACAGAATTTGGGTAAGTGGCCAAGAAGTCGGTTTAAATTTGTATCAGCCCGACTCCGATGACTTTTTGTCGTATACCAAGGCGATGCCCAAGATCAAGATTCGAGCATTTTATCAAGATAATCGCGACGGCGTATGGTTGGGGCATTTCCCAGCAGGACTTACCGTAATAGACCCCTACGCTAGCGCCTTTGAGATCTATCGGCACGACCCGCATGACCCCAACAGTTTAAGCGATAGCGCCATTATCTCACTGGCAGAAGACAAACACGGCAACCTATGGGTGGGGACAGAAAACGGGCTGAATTACCTTAACCGCAAGCGCGGGAAAATCACTCGCTATTATCATGACCCGCAAAACCCTAGCAGCCTCAGCCTAAACGTGATGACAGCCTTGGCCATTGATGGTGAGGGTGTGTTATGGGCGGGTGCCTCAGATGGCGTTTTGAACCGACTAAACAGTTTGAACCATTCCCAGCCTAACAGCGCTACCTTTGATCACTATTTACCTCAAAAGAATAACCCCACCGCGTTACCCGGGGGCGGCGCTATTTGGTCCATTTACCATCATAGCCGAGACCAGCTTTGGATTGCTTCGGCCAATGAGATCCACCAATATCAACCGGCATCAAACGACTTTCGGCAACTACTATCGATCGGGGGGGAGAGCCAAAATTGGGTGGGAATACGTGAAATATTCGAAGATAGCGGGGGCAATACCTGGGTAGGCAGCGATAGTGCATTGTACCGGCAACGCGCAGAAGGGGAGTTTGAACTTTTTAACGACATTTATACTGACGTTAAAGGCTACCAGCGTGACGGCGTTAGCGCTATTGCCGAAGATACAGACGGGCATCTTTGGCTTAGCTTCTCGAACGGTGGCATTGGCAGATGGCAGCCAAGCTCACCCAGCCTTCATAACCTGAGCGAAAAAGACGGTCTGACCAACAATAGCGTTAATGGAATATTGCAAGATGAGCAAGGCTATATGTGGTTTGCTACCGTGAATGGCTTGTCACGCTTGGATATTAATCGAGGTAAATTTCAAACCTATACCACTCAGTATGGTATCGCAGGCAATATCCATAACCGAACGGCTTACCTTGAGACCGCTTACCGAGAGTTAGCCTTTGGTAGCACCCAGGGACTAACCTTGATTAACCCTAAGAAAATGTATCAAAACACGACCCCGCCACAGGTAGCGATAACCGGTTTACAAATACTTAACAAATCCATTGAGAAAATCGACGGCGTCACCATACCGCATACCCAATCCTTAACCTTAAGACATGACCAATCGGTATTTTCCTTTGAATTTGCCGCCTTAGACTATGTGATGTCAGAAAAAAATCAATACGCCTACCGCCTTAAGGGATTTGATAAGGACTGGAACTATGTCGGTACAAGCCGGGTGGCTAACTACACAAACCTCGATCCAGGGTCTTATGTATTCGAAGTAAAAGGCGCTAATAACGAGGGCGTGTGGAGCGAAACCTCCAGAGTCATACACGTGAATATTTTATCGCCGTGGTGGGCCACTTGGTGGGCAAGGTTAATTTACGGTGCTATTTTTCTCGCCCTTATCGCCTTGGTGTTTTATACCTATTTACAAAAAAAACGCACTAAAGACGAACAGCAACTTAATCAAAAATTACTGGATCTGGATAAAGTTAAAGATACCTTTCTGGCCAATACCTCCCATGAATTACGTACTCCATTAAACGGTATCATCGGCTTAACTGAAGCGCTGATCGCAGGCATCGGCGGGCAGCAAAGCCAAGTATCGCTGGAAAACCTCCAGCTCATTGTTGGCAGCGGCAAGCGTTTATCCTATTTAATTAATGATATTTTAGATTTCACCAAGTTAAAAGAACATTCGATTACCCTGAATCGCACAGCGGTAGATGTGTATTCAATGGTTGATACCATTATTCGCTTAAGCGAGCCCTTACTTGACGGCAAACCTGTGAGCATTCATAACCACGTGGATAAACAACTGTCCCCCGTGATAGCGGATGAAAACCGCTTACAGCAAATACTTTACAACCTCGTCGGCAACGCGATTAAATTTACAGTAAGCGGTAGCATCACCATTGGCGCTTACTCTAAGGGCAGTTCGCTGTGGATAAAAGTGAGCGACACGGGTATTGGGATTGTAGAAGACAAAATCGCCACCGTTTTCGAGATCTTTGGCCAGGAGGACTCCTCCCGCACACGTTATGCAGGTGGCACAGGCTTAGGGCTAGCGGTGACCAAGCAATTGGTCGAGCTGCATGGGGGCAACATTAAAATCACCTCCAAACCCGATGAGGGCACGACGGTAAGTTTTTCTCTGTCAAAGTCCACTAATGCGGTAAAAGCCCCCGTGAAAATCAGCCCTGTAGCCAAAGACAAAGCCATCACAAACAGCCCTCAGCACGCACCGGAAGAGTTCGCGCAAGCGCCGCGAGATGGCGCGCATATTTTAGTCGTCGATGATGAGCCAGTGAATCGTAAAGTGCTACATAATCTATTAAGCTTAAAATCGTATCAAGTCACCGAATGTGCCACCGGGCATAGCGCTTTAGCGGTGCTTGAAAATCGCAATCACAGCGTTGATTTAGTTTTACTAGACGTAATGATGCCGGGAATTAACGGTTATGACGTCTGTAAAAAAATACGCCAAACATATTCGGTGAGCCAATTACCGATATTATTTCTAACTGCGAAATCCCAAGTTAGCGATTTAAAGCAGGCCTACGATGTCGGCGGCAATGATTTCTTGAACAAACCCATCGTCACAGAAGAGCTATTTTCCCGTGTTGAAATGAATTTAAAGCAGTTGAATATTCATCGCGACATTGAATCTGAGGTACAAAAACGTACAGAAGCACTTCGGGAAAATAATTTACAATTAAAACACGCCCAAAGCCAATTGGTACAATCCGAAAAAATGTCTAGTCTAGGCACATTAGTGGCCGGAGTCGGGCATGAAATTAAGAACCCTCTTAATTTTTCTGTTATGGAGATGCACGCTATTGAGCGCGACCTGAATGAGTTTAAAGCCTTTTTACAAGATCTTGCCGGGGACGATGACGACGATGTTATCGCGGTGTTTGACAAGCACTTTGAAAAATTATTTGGCCGCATGTCGACACTACACGAAGGCTCGACACGCATCAGCGGTATTGTGAATAATTTACAGACCTTCTCACGAGCGGGCAATGAAAATGATGAAATGGCACCAACCCACTTAAATCCTGGCCTGTATAGTACGCTTGAATTGGTAAAATCGAATTACAAATCTGAAGTCGAATTTACCTGTGACATTCAAGACGACCCTGAAATACCGTGCAACGCTTCGGAGTTAAATCAGGTATTTATGAACTTGATAGTCAATGCCTGTCAGGCAATGAGTGGACAAGCGGATGCAAAACTTTGTATTTCCATGAGGCAGGTAAACTTGGAGCTGCACATTGCATTTAAAGATACCGGATGTGGCATGTCGCAGGAAACGGTAATCAAAATTTTTGAGCCGTTTTATACCACCAAACCGGATGGCGAAGGCACGGGCTTAGGCATGGCGATTAGCTATGGAATTATTGCTCGGCATAATGGACGAATAGAAGTAAGCTCGGAAATTGGCAAAGGTACAACGATTAATCTGTGCTTGCCCGTTGGGGATACTGAGCACCACTAAGATACCTCCACACCATAATCAGTAGGCAGCAAGCCTGAGTAAAACTGCACATCGCCTTTTTCGTAATAGGCCTGTATATTAATTTTTTCCGCAAGATGCGCGATGCAAGTTTCTTTAATACTCCAAAACATCAGCCTACGGCTCCCGGCACGCTGCGAGACCACCTCCAATACCGGCAACAGTAGTAAACCCAAAGACACCTGACCGCGGTAGGATTCTAGCACGCCGATATCATGAATATAAATCGAACCATTATGGACTGGCACCGCATCCTCGACAGAAAACTCACTAATTGTATGAACATAATGAATCGACTGTATCGCCTGCTTCACACCTTCCGCGTCCAAAAATTGCGCCCAACAAAACGCCAGCACCTTATTGTTTGATATATCCAGCACAAATCTTAAACATGCATTCCCTGCAAGCTCGCTCTGCAAGCGCTCGTTAACCTCAGAGTAAGTGTAATCTTCACCCCAAGATTCTTTAAACACGGATCGATAACAGTCGATCAGCCCTTCGAGCCAAGCATTATTGGCGCACAGCTGCTCATAGCTCGTACATTCAAAAAACTGTACCTTCACATTATCGTTCAAAACTGTATTATTTAAACTCATTCTCATCACCCTGTTTATTTTTAAATTATATTTCTAAATTGTATTTTTAAGTCGCACTACAAAAACAAAGCTACTCATATATTTTCCCGACCAACATGCGGAGCCAATGGGTTTCAGTCTGATGTTTAAATCCGCATTGTTTAATATCTTGTTTTGGATTTTGATAAGTCCCAAACAGCACATCCCAAATAACAATGTCGCTATAATTGTGCGCATGATGATCCGATTTATGATGCAGCCGATGCATCTCGGGCGTTTGGAAAACAAACCCCACCCAACGGGGAAGACGAATATTCGCGTGAATGAGAAAACCTGCAATACCTGTAAATACCGTGTACCAGCCTGCCCCTTCAAGGTTTAAACCTAATAAAATAAACACAATGCTATGGCTGATAATTAAGTTCGCCATAAGATCAAACGGGTGAATGTAATAAGCCGTTAGCGTCTCAATACGTGTGGGGCTGTGATGCAGCTGATGGAACCACTTCCAAAGAAAGGCAAAACGATGGCGCGCTCGATGCCACCAATACACCACGAAAGTAAAAATAAAATACCCCAAGGAAGCGCCCGCTATGGGTGACAAGGTATTGCCGAAGTCAAACATTGCAAGATCCGTCGCATAACGATGAATTAAGCTATCAACGACTAGGAACAACACAAAATTTAAAGCCGTAATGCTTAGGCTGCGTAGATACCACCCCACCCTTGTAGGTTTTTGTCTATCGTGAGCGGGCCAATAGCGCTCACCTAGGTACAACATAACTGCCGATAAAATGACTATAAATGGGGCTAACTCGCTCATCTGCCGATCTCCGAACTGGCTAAAAGATGAGTTGATCTTGCCTAGAAGAACCGCATTATAAAACCAATTAGGAGATTAACCTTGCATACGGCCTCACGGAGACCGCATATTAGTACCTTTATGTGATTTACGTGATCTAAGATCCCCAGCCCAAGACACTCTTAACTACTGAAACGAGCCCCAAGTCATGAACTCAGACCTTTTACTAGAAGCCCTCAAACGGCGCTTAAAGAGCAACGGACTCTCCTACCAAGATGCCGCAGACGCGTTAGAGCTCTCGGTCTCCAGTATCAAACGGCTTTTTAATGAGAAGGGCTTTACGCTCCCACGCATAGAAACGCTTTGCACACTCGCGGGCACAGATCTGTTTCAACTATCCGTTGAGGCGCAGGCGCTCTCTCCGCAAATCGACATGCTCAGCCTAGAACAAGAAACCGAGCTGATCGGCTCTCCGCTTTTATTACTTGTGAGTATCTGCCTGATTAATCGCTGGCGATTTGCAGAAATTTTAGAACAATACGACATTGAGAAGACGGCACTTACTCGCGCTTTTGCGGCGCTAGACAGTATGGGGTTTATTGAATATTTACCCAATGATAATTACCGCTTACAAGTCTCTCGCCAATTAAAATGGCAACCCAACGGCCCTATACAACAATACTTTATGAAGAACCTCTTGGGCGACTTTACCTCTGGGCAATTCACAGAAGAACAGGATCAGCTGTATTGCAACTGGGCAATGGTTCGAAAAGAATCCGCTGTTGAAATTACTCAGAAGATTAAACGGCTCATCGCTGAGTATTTAGAGTTATCCAAGAGTGATACCAAATACTCAGTCACCGACAAGTTATCAAGCTGCTTGCTGATTTGCTTTCGAGAGAACTGGGAACCCCAATTCGTCAAAAATTACAATAGGCTGTAAGAGCTTACGTCTAAGCCTTACTTAAACGAATGCATCTGAAGCTCAACGCTTTAAGGTTTAAGTGATACGACCACCCCACAACCGGCAATCTAAATAATAATAATTCGTAATAGCGGTTGCGATGCTAGAATCTAAAGTTATACTATAAATACACTCACCTACACTAGGGTAATTAGAACCTACGCGAGCAACCAGGAAGATTTATGAAAATAAAAATGGGTTTAACCTTCGCAATACTACTACTTTCATGCCATGCAAATTCCGCTCAACTGTATTCATTCGGAGTAGGCGCAGGCATACCTTATGGTGGTGCACTAGGCATGCAATTTGGCGTATTAACCGACAACGGTAGACTTAGAGGGTCAATAGCTATTCTTGGTGTCAGTGCTGGTTACGATTATTTCATAACAGATCGCTGTTCTGTTGGTGGCACCGCCATACGGGCATGGTCTCTCGGCCACAAAAACAATTACGCTTTAGGTGTAAATTGTGGTTTAAAATCTAACACTAAAGGCTTTAATTATGGGCTAGACATTACATCCCATCAGCCAGACGACTCCCTCTTCGGGGACAATGACGATTCAAAAACCGAAATAACGCCTTTAATTAATTTTGGCTATAGGTTCTAGCGTCACCACAATAATGCACTCAACTTAACACCCAACAAAATGTTAACATCCTTTAATATTTAATAAACGTTGGCGGGCTAAATGAAAAACTGGAAGCTACTTCCTAACAACCCTCACGTCGCCAAATATGTTGAGTGCTACTGGTTTCTTGAGAAAGAAGCAGATGATGTCGGCAATAACCACCCTAAGTTAAACCCCGACCCATCGGCTCATTTAATTATCTCCAACCAAAAATTTCAATATACCCAAGACTCGACCTCTCAAGAGGGCTGTGGTAGCCACTGGATATTTCCGCATCGCCAAACCTTCACTATGGATCACTCTGATCCGTTTAAAATAATTGGCATTAAATTCCGAGTGGGCGCTTTACATTCCTTAAAACGAGTACTTTCTGATAAAAAATTAGAACAGGTTGAATACTCAGACATCCATAAACTAGTCCAATCTGAATCGTTTACGACTGAAATTCTGCTGCTTAACTCTGCTAAGCAGCCCCAACAGGCCTGCGACAAACTAGATAAAATTCTAGCGCCGTGGCTATCCAATAGCTTAGAAGATAAACACAGTGAACTGGTCAATCGTATTTTACCTTTACTCGGCAGCACGCCAATATCCCAAATAAAGGTTTTATCGCATTAATGGGCAATGAAGTTGGCGCCATATTCCTCCAGCCGAAATATCACAGCAAGGGGGTAGGTAAAGCGCTAATGGATAAAGCCCAAGCGCTTCATGGAGATCTTGAAGTTGAAGTGTTTAAAGAGAACTCAATTGGCTGTGCGTTTTATTTTAGGTATGGATTTGAGTTATTAAAAGAGACCTTGCATGAGCCTACTGGGCAGCAGTTGTTGCGCTTGGGGTTTACTGCGAAAGGCTCCTATTCAACCGTATGAGGCAGCACATCGTGCAGGTGTTGCCCCTAACTCCCCATATCATGCACACAGGCCTTTAAGCCTGCGACAACGACCAGCCGGAGGCTAACACCTTCGCCGCTTTTCAACCGCTTCAGCTAAGCTCTCCAACAAGATTTCAGTTTCAGGCCAGCCAATACAAGCGTCGGTAATACTTTGCCCGTAACGTAAAGGCTCCCCAGCCACTACATCCTGACGCCCTTCATACAGATGACTTTCAATCATCACGCCGCTAATAATACTTTCACCCTCCGCTATTTGCTTAGCAACATTTTTACCTACGATTATTTGTCGCGCGTACTTTTTCAAACTATTAGCATGGCTAAAATCAACCACTAGGCCAGTCTCAATTTTTACCTTTTGTAGCTGCGCTTTACAGGCCTGCACATGCATCTTTTCGTAATTAGGCGTTTTTCCGCCGCGCAAAATTAGATGAGTATCTTGATTACCCGTGGTTTGATAAATCGCGGTTTGCCCCGTTGGGCTTGGTGATAGAAAATTATGGGGATGATTTGATGAGCGAATCGCATCTAAGGCGATTTGAATATTGCCTTCGGTGCCATTTTTAAAACCTACAGGGCAAGACAAGCCAGAGGCCATTTCACGATGAACTTGACTCTCCGTGGTACGCGCACCAATGGCGCCCCAACTAATAAGATCCGCATAATATTGCCCAGTCACAATATCTAAAAATTCTGATGCCGCAGGTAAACCAAGAAGATTCAAGTCGAGCAACAATTTACGCGCAAGCTTTAAGCCTTTATCGATATTAAAGCTCTGATCAAGGTCGGGGTCATTAATCAGCCCCTTCCAGCCAACTGTGGTACGTGGTTTTTCAAAATAGACCCGCATTACTACTTCCAACTGCCCCTTAAATCGCTCACGCAGGCTTACCAGCTTCTCACCGTATTCAACTGCCGCAACGGGGTCATGCACGGAGCATGGACCGACCACCACTAAGAGCTTATCGCTGCGGGCATGGAGAATATCGCTCGCAGTTTGGCGCGTTGTAAGCACTAACTGATCGACGGCGGCGTTTGTGGGTAAAGACTGGATGATCGACTCAGGGGCTTCAATTTTGTGCGTATTGGCAATGCGTGTGTCCGACGTTTTCATCATCTTATTCATCTCTCAATTAAACGGCACAAGCAGCCCAAAAGTATGGGCTGCTGCCTTAAGGTTAGATTGTCGAGGTCAGTCGTGCTGAGAATCCTTTAGCACTGTAGCTTTTTAGCTCAAGAAAGAACTGTTAACTCAAGAAAAAGCCTTTAACTTAAGAAAAAACTATACGCAGGGTTATCAGTTTCTTCCCAGAAATTGAATTTCAACTCTTCTAGTGCTCGCTCCAACTCAGCTCCTTGCTCATCAGGCACCTGCATCCCCACCAGCACACGACCAAATGCTGAGCCGTGATTACGGTAGTGGAACATCGAGATATTCCAGCGGTTCGCAAGCTTCGTTAAAAAATTCAACAAAGCCCCAGGCCGCTCAGGGAATTCAAAGCGGTAGACCCGCTCATTGGCAGCCTCCGGCGCTCGGCCACCGACCATGTAACGAATATGCAATTTCGCCATTTCGTTATCCGTCATGTCCATGGCTTCATAGCCGTTATCGGTTAACAGCTGAACTATTTCCTTTCGCCCCTTGCCACCTGCTGGTATTTGAAGACCGACAAAGATATGTGCATCACGGTTATCAGCATAACGGTAGTTAAACTCGGTAATCGAGTGCTCTCCTAACAACTCGCAAAAACGTAAATAGCTGCCGGCTTTTTCCGGGATTGTCACGGCTAATATCGCTTCGCGCTGCTCACCTATTTCTGTTCGCTCAGAAATATAACGCAGGCGATCAAAATTGGTATTAGCGCCGCTATCAATAGCAATCAGAGTTTGCCCTTCACAGCCATTAGTCTCAACGTATTTTTTCAAGCCAGCCAAAGCCAAGGCTCCGGCAGGTTCCGCTATCGAGCGGGTATCTTCAAAAATATCTTTAATCGCTGCGCACATTTCATCGGTCGTTGCGGTGATGAATTCATCAACAGTTTGTTCGATAATTCGGAAGGTTTCCTCGCCGATTTGAGCCACGGCTACGCCTTCAGCAAAAATCCCTACATGCGGCAATACCACACGAGACTTGTTCATTATGGCGGCTTTTAGGCAGGCAGAATCTTCAGCCTCTACAGCAACGATTTTAATCTGAGGGCGTACTGATTTAATGTAAGCGGCCATACCCGCACATAAACCACCACCACCCACAGGGATAAAAACGACATCAATATGCTTAGGGTATTGGCGCAATATCTCCATCGCGACGGTGCCTTGCCCAGCAATTACATCAACGTCGTCAAATGGCGGGATGTAGGTCATACCGTCACGCTCGACCATCGCTTTCGCTAATTTGGAGGCATCATCATAAGCGTCCCCCTCAAGCACGACTTTAGCGCCACGGCGACGAACCGCATCGACTTTAATACTCGGCGTTGTACGCGGCATAACAATCGTCGCGTCAATCCCCATATGCATGGCAGCCAAGGCCAG
>NVXL01000003.1 GCA_002746115.1 Alteromonadaceae bacterium | reverse complement strand
AATACAAGTGCAGCAGCTCGTGGGAAAAACAAATCCAAAGCGAGTACAAAGCGGCCATTAAAATACAAATCGGTGAATTAAGCGGCATAATCTATGCGCTACAGTTGTCCATTTGACTCAGAGTCTTACAGGCAGAAAAACAATCTCACTGTAACGTTTAATGGGTATCAAAGACAGCTATTAAAGTATTGTCGAACTATGCAAAAACCATATAAAAACTATGCGAAAGCTATATGGAAGCTATATAAAACATTAGATCAAACATCAACAGATAGAACGGATTAGGGGTGTTTTTTACCGCTCAATAAGCACTAAGTCACTCTTGCATAACAGAAAAAGGCACAGCTTCACGACCGCACGATTTAACCAATGTGCACACTAAACCCCTATCTTATTAAAATATAACCTTTTCGCTTATATCTGCCATAATATAATATATCTGCCCCATTAGACTGGCGATCTGTTGCCGATAACTTATGTTGGTCGCTTGAGCACTACCCATATAAAATCAGCGCCTTTTGATTTTTCATTGAGATGAAAGTTATGTTTAATAAGCTAGAAATGAAATGGATGCTGGTCTTGGCGATGTTAGTCGGAGGCTTAGTGCCCTTGCTTGGGGTTGGTACCTATGCATTGATCGAATCAAAAACAGCACTGAGCGACAAAGGCTTCGACCAATTAAAATCGTTAAGAACTGTCAAAAAAACCGAAATGGAAAAATACTTCAAGCAGATTCGAGGTCAAGTACAGACCTTGTCAGAAAGTAAAATGATCGTTGAAATGATGGTAAACATTAAGCAGCATTATTATTCGTTAAAGAGCGAACTTAAGGTGAGTGACGGTACCTTACAGAAATATGAAAACGAAGTGAATGATTTTTATAGCAATAGCTTTGCGCCAAAATATAGGAGTGAAACCGGAGAGTCAGCGGATACTGGCAGCTTGTTACCTCGCTCAAGCTCGGGAATTATCGCACAATATCAATACATAGCGTCGAATTTTAACAGGCAAAAAATTGATCTCGACGATCCCGGTGATGGATCAAATTATGCGAGAGAGCATGCTTTGAATCACCCTATTTTGCGTAATTATCTCAATGAGTTTGGCTATTACGATATATTTCTGGTGGATAATGATTCTGGAGATGTTGTTTATAGCGTATACAAAGAAATCGATTACGGGACTAACCTATTCACAGGCCCGCATAAAAAAAGCGGCTTGGCTGCAGTGGTTAAACAGGCGATAAATTCGCGCAGTTCAGGTGAAATATTTATCAGTGACTTTAATTGGTACTTACCGTCTTACAATGCTGCCGCCGCATTTGTCGCATCCCCTATCTTTAAGGGTGACGAAATGCAGGGCGTTCTAGTCTTTCAGTTACCGGTAGCGGAAATCAATAGCAGAACAGTGGTAAGCGAGGGGCTAGGCGAAACCGGTGAGATCTATTTGGTCGGCTCCGACAATCTGATGCGAACCCAGTCCCGTTTTACAAAAGAAAATACCATTTTGGCTCAAAGAATTGAAAGTAACACGGTAAATATGGCCATCGCCGGAAAAAGTGGCGTAGAAATCACCCCAGATTACCGAGGCATAAACGTATTGTCCGCTTATGCACCACTAGATATAAAGGGCTTAAACTGGGTTATTATCGCCGAAATTGATGAAGAAGAAGCGTTTTCTGCTATCACCGCATTAGAGGGGGGAATATTCATTGCCATGATTGTCGCAATAATATTCATTCTTTTAATTGCGTATGGATTTATGCGTTCTATTATGAAGCAACTTGGAGCAGACCCCGCCGAAGTCAGACTCTTAGCCGAAAGCATTGCGCGCGGTAACCTTAGCTTGAATATGAGTGGCGTTGATTTAAAGAAGCGTGTGGGCGTGTATGCAGCGATGTTATCAATGCAGGAAAAACTAATCGACGTGGTACAACAAATCCAAGGAAACGCAGACCAAATTTCATCAGCATCGTCGCAAATAAGCGATACTGCCAACTCGATAAGCAGCGCTTCCACTGAGCAAGCAGCTAGCGTGGAAGAGACTAGTTCGTCGGTTGAGCAAATGGGGGCTTCAATTGATCAGAACAGTGAAAACTCTAAAGCTACCGATAAGATCGCCACCGAGTCCGCTAAAGCGGCAGCAGAAGGGGGAGAAGCTGTAGGCAGTACCGTTGAGGCAATGAAGCTAATCGCAGAAAAAATATCCATAATTGAAGATATCGCTTATCAAACCAACATGTTGGCACTAAATGCAGCAATAGAAGCCGCAAGGGCTGGGGAGCACGGTAAAGGGTTTGCAGTAGTTGCAGCGGAAGTTCGCAGATTAGCCGAGCGATGCCAAGTAGCTTCTTCTGAAATTAGTGAGCTAACGGGTGACAGCGTGAAAGTAGCAGAAAAAGCCGGCCTTTTATTAAAGAAAATGGTGCCCGATATTGCGAAAACAGCTGAATTGGTTCAAGAAATAACAGCGGCATCGGGCGAGCAATCGAGCGGTGTAGCTCAAATTACTTGCGCCATGCAACAACTGGATAAAGTGACTCAACAAAATGCCGCGGGCTCAGAAGAGCTTGCAGCAACAGCAGAGCAAATGCAGGCGCAGTCAGAAACGCTACAGCAAGTTGTTTCGTTTTTTCAAATCAAAGATGACAGCTTTACCAATAAGCCTGCGATCCAATCACCGCATCCACAGAGCCCTTTTAATAAATCCACCTAAAAATTCTAAGCATCCAGATACACTTATTAAGATCAACACTATACTCAAAGCTATACATACAGCTATACATACGGCGTTGATTGATAAGTTGTAATCTAGGTGAGGAAATGCTGCGCAACATTCAAACACATTACGTCGCTCTCTTGCTAGTGCTAAGTTTTACTGCCTCCCCCCCCTCTTTCAGTTACGCACAAGAAATAGACTCCATACGTCACCTAGGCTTTAAATACCTAGACATTCCCCAGCTCGACACCATCGGCGAAGTGCGTGGGATAGCGCAAGACAGCCTCGGCTTCGTTTGGTTTGCAGGTGGCAACGGGCTTGCACGCTATGACGGCTACGACATCAAAATCTACCTAACTAACCCTAAATTTAGTGGTTCAATTAGTACCAACACCATTAACGATGTGATGCTCGATAAGAATGGCCGGCTATGGGTCGCCAGCTACTGGGGATTAAATCTATATATACCCGAGCAAGATCGCTTCGAATATTTTATATATGACGTCAACAAACCCAATAGCCTTAGTGACAACAGCGTTATAAGCCTCTTGCAAACGGGCGACGGAAGCCTCTGGCTCGCCACCTCCGGGGGGCTTAATCGATTTCGACCAGAGACTTGGGATTTTGAAAGAGTTGTTCATGACAACGAAAACCCCGACAGTATCCCGAGCAACTTAATCACCAGCATAGCCGAGGACAGTCAGGGCAATTTGTTGTTAGGAACCCTCGATAAGGGACTGGTACGATACAACCCAAAAACCAAACGCGTCACGCATCATTATTCCCAGGAAAACGGGCTCGCAGCCAACATGATCAGGGCGGTCAAGCAAGACCAGACTGGTGATGTTTGGGTCGCCACAGGCAGTGAAGGTGTAGATCGTATAGATTTAAATCGAAATACAATTCACCACTACGATTGGCTTGATAAGTGCCCTACCTGCCTGGTATCGGCAAACATTACGGATATCCATCTTACCCCCAATGGCCAGCTATGGTTTTCCGGCGGTATCCAGGAGGCTAGCGTATATAACAGAGCCCGCGATAATTTTATACGAATCAAAAATAATGGCCATGTCGAAAGAGCGATCACCCGCTCTATATTTCATGATGCTTCAGGGGCTGTGTGGATGGGGCTTTCGCCTTCTGGGGTTATCCGAACCGATCGTTACCGAAGCGCCTTCCGCAACTATCAAAATGAACCTGGCAACCCAAACAGCCTCAGCCATACCCACGTCGTCTCTATTGTCGAAGACAAGGAGCAAGATCTTTGGATTGGCACCCGGGACGGGTTGACCTTTTTTGAGCGCCCAGATAACAACGAGCAACAAGAAAAGTTCAAGTGGTACCTGGATGAGAGTGATGACCCCGATGCCAGCCAAGATCAATATTCCCTAGCCTACGATAACGTCTCAAGCTTAGCCTTGAGCGGCGACGGCAGTGAAGTTTGGATCGGCACCGCATGGTTCGGAGTTTACATATTTGACCAAAGTACCAAGCAGTTTCGCCACCTTGGGTCTGAACCTGACAATCCAAATAGTTTAGCGCACAGAGAAATATGGAGCGTGTTTCGAGACAGCTTCGATCAAATTTGGGTAGGCACCAACCGCGGGGGCTTGCATCGTTACCGGCCTGAAACAAACGACTTTCAGCGCATTCTATTACGTCCGGAGCGGCAGGAGTCGGGTCGTACCCTCGTCATCTACGAGGACTCACAGCAAACCCTGTGGATCGGCTCCGACGACGGTCTTTTCGCCACCCAATTGACCGGCCACAACGACGGCGACAGTATCCAGCGTTTTGACCCGCATAGCACTCATACAATCAAACTGAGCATCCCTATTGTTCTGTCCATCTTAGAAGACCGTAACGGCAATATGTTTTTTGGCACCGAAGGCGGCGGCGTCAACATATGGTATCGAGAAGAGGATCGCTACGTCGTTTATACCCAGATCGATGGATTAGCTCACAACTCGGTGGTTAGCATGCTTGAAGATGAGTCGGGTTACATCTGGATGGCAACCGGAAATGGTATTTCGCGATTCTCGCCAGACACAAAAAAATTCCGCACCTACACCAAACAGCATGGCTTACCGGGTAACCATTATGAGTCCACGGCTGCATTGAAAACTCAACGCGGTGAGCTGGTGTTTGGTAACGCCAACGGTTTAAGCATTATTACCCCAAACCTCCTATTCGAAAATGCCCTCCCCTCCAAACTAGTCATTACCGATGTGTTAGTGTTTAACACGCCCCTGAGCTTAAGCGACCCAGAGGCGAAGGCGCTACTAACAAATGCCCCGCCTTATAACGATACCCTCACACTCGACCATACCCAGTCGGTATTTTCGTTTCAGTTCTCGCTACTCAATTACGATATCCCCTCGTTAAACACCTATGCCTACAAGCTCGAAGGTTTCGATGAAAACTGGAATCACATCGGCACACGCCGCATGGCCACCTATACCAACCTCGACCCCGGTCATTATCGTTTTAAAGTAAAAGGCGCTAATAACGAAGGGGTTTGGAGCGAAAATATCGCCGAGATGACGGTCATTATTTTACCCCCGTGGTGGCAGAGTGTTTGGGCCAAACTTTTTTACTTATGTCTTGCGGTAGCGCTTTTAGGGCTTATCGGTTTCACTTACTTACAACAAAAACGCGCCAAAGATGAGCAGCAGCTTAATCACAAGCTGCGTGATTTGGATAAAATTAAAGACGAGTTTCTAGCCAACACCTCCCACGAGTTACGCACGCCATTAAATGGGATAATCGGCCTATCCGAGTCCCTAATTGACGGTGTCAGTGGGCCAATGAATGACGATGCGGCGGAAAATCTACAGCTTATTGTTAGTAGTGGTAAACGCCTCGCCTACCTAATTGATGATATTCTTGATTTTTCCAAATTAAAACAACACTCGATCACACTCACGCTCTCGCCAATTAATTTGCACAGTCTATGTACTACGATTATTCGTTTGACTCAGCCCCTTATCGACAGAAAAGCGGTGACATTAAACAATCAAGTTGAGCCAGAATTAAATGGCCTCCAAGCGGATGAAAAACGGCTTCAACAGATATTATATAACCTTGTGGGTAACGCGATTAAGTTTACGGAAGTCGGAGAAATTTGTATTTCCACCAAGGTCGAGCAGGAATATTTATGGGTGAGCGTGAGCGATACCGGTAGCGGCATATCTAAAGATCAATTAACGAAAGTATTCCTGGCATTTGAACAAGCCGATGACGCTAAAAACCAACAACCACACGGACACCTCGGCGGCACAGGTTTGGGGCTCAACGTCACCAAAAAGCTGGTCGAACTACACGGTGGTAATATAAAAATTGCTTCTCACTTGGGTAAAGGCACCGTGGTGCGCTTTTCACTACCGATGAGCGGGAAAATACAGACAAAGAAGCCTAAAACTGAAGCTACTAATAAAGATACTATTATCAATCCCCTAAGCGAATCGCTTAGAAAAACGCCTAACACCCACTCAAACAAAACCTCTAACACAAGAGTGGCTAGCACCACGCCAATCAAGATCACCCATGACCCGAGTATCAACCATAGTGATGCCAACGCCTCCCTTAACGAGGAGGATACCGTTGTGCAATACCATATACTTGTGGTTGACGACGAGCCGATAAACCGGCGCGTATTAGTGAACTTGCTAAGCCTCAAAGACTATCGTATTAGCGAGTGTGTCAGCGGGCAAGAAGCCTTACAGTTCATGCTCAGTGATGAGCCCCCTCATAACCCAAGAGTCGACTTACTGCTTCTAGACGTCATGATGCCCGGAATTAGCGGCTATAGTGTCTGCAGAGAATTGCGCCAACATTATTCCGCCAGTGTTTTACCGGTTATATTCCTTACTGCAAAATCACAGATCAGTGATTTACAAGAAGGATACGCCTCTGGAGGCAGCGACTTTTTAACCAAGCCGATGGTGAAAGAAGAGCTATTTGCCCGCATGAGTGCCCACTTATCCCAAGCTCACATTCATAAACGTATCGAAAATGCCGTGCAAAGCCGCACGGCTCAGCTGGCTCAAGCCTACGATCACTTAAAAGCCACACAGACTCAGTTAGTACAGGCTGAAAAAATGTCCTCCTTAGGCACACTCGTCGCAGGCGTAGGGCACGAAATTAACAATCCAGCTAACTTCATCAGCCTCGCAAACAACAATGCGATAGAACAGCTAAAGTCCTTCCGTGAATTACTGCATAGCCTTATCAGCGACGGAGAGGAAGAGGTACTGAATTCCTTCAATGAATACTTCGATATAATATTGGACCAACTGTTGACGGCAAAAGATGGCAGTCAGCGTATCTCAAAAATCGTTGGAAATTTACGAACATTCTCACGCTCCAGCGCGCGTCGAGAGGAGGCAGCGGTACCTATGCCAGCTCGACTAGCAATAGGATTGCAGAGCACCTTACAATTGGTGCAAGCCAATTACAACGATAAAATCACCTTCAATATCGAGGTTCTAGATGACCCGGAGCTGCTGTGCGATACCTCCGAGCTAAACCAAGTATTTATGAATATGATGGTAAATGCCTGCCAAGCCATGCAAAGCAATCAGCAGGTTAACCACGTGAATACCCCAGAAGTGATGAACAACAAATCCAAACATTGTTTGCAAATACGTATGAAGAAACAAAATGATACGTTAACAGTATCGTTTAAGGATAATGGCTGCGGAATGAGTTCGGCGACAATCGATAAAATTTTCGAACCTTTTTTCACCACTAAAGGCAGCGGCGAAGGCACCGGTCTTGGCATGTCAATCAGCTATGGCATCATCGAGCGCCACAAGGGTCATATAAGCGTTGACTCAATCCTTAATGAAGGAAGCGAATTAGTCATACATTTACCATTAAATTAGCAATAATCGACTATTGTAATTACAACAAAAATGCATAGCTATGACGCCATACAATTTAATCGACATACAAGCGGAATATTCCGTATAATTAACACTTAATTTCCCATGTTATTTCTGCCATAATTAATTCGCATGATCATCCAAGTATGCTATTAACTTGGTAAAGTAAATCATCATTTATTACAAACAGTCACAAACCACTTACCTTGATTCCCTATTTCCGAATCCCCAATTCGGCAAGATCAAAAAAACGACAAACCAAAGAATATTGCCCTATTAACGAGTAGACAATATGAACCCTAGAGAAATCAAAACCGCAGCCCAAGCCCGTACCTTTGTTGAAAGCTTGAGCGCTACCCATATAAAAGTTGGTGTGTTTGATATCGACGGCATCTTGCGTGGTAAATATATGAGCCGAGAGAAGCTCCTATCTTCGCTCGATAAGGGCTTTGGATTTTGTGATGTGATACTCGGCTGGGACATGAAAGACGCACTCTACGACAACAGCCAATACACCGGCTGGCATACCGGCTATCCCGATGCAACAGTCCGCTTACTCCCAGAAGCCTGTCGTTCGATGCCAACTGAAAATAATGAACTGTTCTTTCTCGGTGAATTTAGCGGTAAAGCTGAAGCCATCTGCCCACGGGGTATACTGCGAAAGGTGCTTAAACGCGCCAGCGATATGGGCTACCAAGTGTTGTCGGGTTTTGAATACGAATTTTTTGTTTTTAACGAAAGCCCCGAATCCATTCGTGAGAAAAACTATCAAAATCTAAGCCCTCTAAGTCCGGGTGAATTTGGTTATTCCGTTATCCGAAATAGCGTACACGCTGACACCTATAAGAACATACTCGCTCTATGCGAAGGCATGGACATTCCCTTAGAAGGCTTACACGAGGAAACCGGCCCTGGCGTTCTCGAAGCCGCCATCCGTTATGACAGCGCTTTAAACGCCGCCGACAAAGCCGCCTTATTTAAAACCTTCGTCAAAATCGCGCTGCAACAAGAACAAAAAATGACAACATTTATGGCGCGCTGGAACGACAAGCTCCCCGGACAAAGCGGCCATATACACCTATCCTTGTTAAACGAGGCTGGCAATCCCCTCTTTCACCAGGCCGGGCAAGCCCATCAAATGAGCCCAACAATGCAGCAATTTGTAGCTGGGCAACAACGCTTAATGCCAGAGTTTCTAGCGATGGTCGCCCCCACGATAAACTCCTACCGACGCTTAGTCCCCGGGTTTTGGGCGCCAACCCATGCCACAGTTGGCGTCGATAACCGCACCTGCGCTATTCGAATAATCCCCGGCGACAAGCATAGCCAACGCTTGGAGTATCGAATTGCCGCCTCTGACGCTAACCCCTACATCGTGCTTGCGGCTGTTATCGCTTCCGGTCTTTGGGGAATTGAGAATAATATCGATCCCGCAAGTTTTGTACAAGGCAATGCCTACACCCAAGAACTTGCGCCCGAGCTTGCCTTAGCGCAAACCCTTGGAGAAGCCGCCACGGCGTTCAAAAAATCGACTGCTGCTCGCGACTATTTTGGTGACGCCTTTGTCGATCATTTCGCAGCCTCCCGGGAATGGGAAGAGCGTGAATATCGAAAACAAATATCTCAGTGGGAATTAGATCGTTATTTTGAAATAATTTAGGCCACCACGACGTTTATCAAAAAATAATTATTGCTATTTAGATGCGACTGCTTGTAACTTGTGTAGGACTTTCAAATCGATCGATATAGTTTATATATAGGCAAAGATCGTTAAATAAACGTACCGCTATCAGATCTAAAAGTAACCCGCTAATGACCACTAACAGTAATGTCCAAACAATCACCCTACGCTCCCCAAGYGATGACCTCGTCATCGCCTACCGGAAATTGCATAGCGACGCTGAAATGCACCGCGTGATCGACGCAAGTAAAAAAGCACAATCTGCTTGGCAAGCACTCCCGGTGTCTAAGCGCGCCCAGTATTGCCAAAAAGCGGTTGATTGGTTTACGCAATACAAGGCCGAAGTCGCTGAAGAGATCAGCGCATTAATAGGGCGCCCCAAAGCCTATACTCAAGGTGAAGTGAACGGTTTAAAAGAACGCTCCGAGTATATGATTAACATTGCAGAGGAAGCTCTTGTCGATCAAGAAATTCCTGCGCCAGAAGGTTTTAGACGTATTATTCGCCCGACCGCACATGGCACTGTATTTGTGATAGCTCCCTGGAACTACCCGTATTTAACAGCTATCAATGCCATCATTCCCGCATTAATGGCCGGTAATACAATTATATTAAAACACGCCACACAAACCGTTTTATGTGCCGAGCGCTTCGTTGAGGCTTTTTGTGAGGCCGGTTTGCCTGAGGGCGTATTTCAATTGTTACATCTCGATCATGAGCAATGCCGGAAGGTCATTCAACATCCAGTCGTTAATTTAATTAGTTTTACCGGCTCAGTGGCTGGTGGCAAAGCCATAGAGCAAGCCGCCGCAGGCCACTTCAAAAGCGTCTCACTTGAACTCGGCGGAAAAGATGCCGCTTATGTACGCCACGATGCTGATGTTGACAACGCCGTCGCCAGCTTAGTAGAAGGTGCTTTTTTCAACAACGGTCAAAGCTGCTGTGGTATTGAGCGTATTTACGTTCATAAATGTCTTTTTGATAGTTTTCTCGAAAAATTTATTACCCAAACAAAGGCCTTGAAAATTGGCCACGCGCTTGATGCTGATACAAACCTTGGCCCAATGGTTAACAGTGATGCCGTACAATTTGCCCAAGCGCAGATCCAAGAGGCCTGCACTCAAGGCGCAAGGGCTCATATCGACGCAGACGCAATGCTAAATAATAGCGACCTTCCGCCAAGTGCCCGCCAAAATTATATGGCGCCACAAGTATTAACCGGCGTTAGTAATAAGATGGCACTTATGCAAGAAGAGAACTTTGCTCCAGTCGTAGGAATTATGCCCGTCGATAGCGATCAACAAGCGCTTGAATACATTAACGACAGCCGCTACGGTTTAAGCGCTTCCGTTTGGAGCCAAGACCAAAACGCCACACTACAACTGGCCGATCAGATAGACACCGGCACCGTATTTATGAACCGCTGCGATTACCTAGATCCTGCCCTACCCTGGAGCGGTGTTAAAGACTCCGGTCGTGGTTGTGCCCTGTCCCACCTCGCGTATCAACAATTAACGCGCCCCAAATCCATACATATAAAGCTGCCATAAAAGGAGCCCGATATGCCAAACCCGCCAAAGGCCAATCAGTGGCATTATCCGACGGATATTATTTTTGGCGAAAACCGCATTCAAGAGTTACCCCAGCTGTGCGCACAACTCAATATTCATAACGCGCTCATAGTCTGCGACCAAGGTCTTGCCAAGTTTGATTTTATCCAAGCCATTCTACCGCTCTTACCGGAGTCAGCGCTTTTTAGCGAGGTAAAAGCCAACCCCAACGGCGCCAACGTCGAAGCTGGCGTAAGTGCGTATCAACAAGGTAAGCACGACGGTGTTGTTGCCGTCGGTGGAGGCAGCGCCTTAGACGCAGGTAAAGCAATTGCTCTCATGGTCGGGCAAAGACTGCCTATTTGGGATTTTGAGGATGTTGGCGATAATTGGCGACGCGTAAAACCAGAAGGTATCGCACCACTAATTGCCGTTCCCACTACTGCAGGAACCGGCTCTGAAGTTGGCCGCACGGCGGTTATTGTCGATGAGCAAAGCCAATTAAAGAAAATTATCTTTCACCCCAAAATGCTACCCGCCAAAGTCATACTCGACCCGGTGCTCACTCTGGGCTTACCCGCAGGGCTTACAGCCGCCACTGGTATTGATGCCTTTGTGCATAGCTTCGAAGCTTTTTGTGCGACCGCTTACCACCCAATGGCGGACGGTATTGCGCTTGAAAGTATGGCTTTAATTAAACAGTGGCTCCCGATCGCCTTTAGCAAGGGAAGCGATTTAAGTGCACGCAGCCATATGCAAACGGCCTCAATGATGGGCGCAACAGCTTTTCAAAAAGGCCTCGGTGCCGTGCATGCCCTCGCCCACCCGCTGGGCGCGGTTTATGATAAGCACCATGGATTACTTAACGCCATTTTACTCCCCTATGTCGTCATGACTAACCGCAGTGCTATTGGCGATAAAGTCGAGACTATTTGTCGTTATCTAGATTTGGACATTCAAAAAAGTGGCCAAGCTTTCGAGGCATTTATGGAGTGGCTATTGGCCTTCCGTATGGCATTAAAAATTCCGCATTCTTTAGCAGAAATTGGTATTGATGAAATACGCGCGCAAGAGATAGCCGCGAAAGCCCTCATGGATCCCTCTGCCAGAGGCAACCCACTTGCACTAAACCAAAGCGACTATCATGCATTGTTAATACGCGCTATACGTGGCGAATTAAAATGATTTTGGGGATTTTAGATGCTGATACTTTAAGCGATCAATTACGTCCTCGTTATCATTCCTACACGCAAATGATGATCAACTTGTTTGCTGAGGTGCCGCACAGCTTGCAACTAAAAACCTACCATGTTAACGCAATGCAATTTCCCGAAAAGGACGAGGCTTGCGACGCGTATTTAATTACCGGTAGTAAAAGTGCATGTTATGAGCAAGAGCCGTGGATCTTACGGCTGGGCGATTTTGTTCAGCGTGCTTATCAAAACAGGATTCCGCTTATTGGCATTTGTTTTGGCCATCAGTTATTGGCTCACCACCTCGGTGGTCATTGTGGTCCTGCCGTGCAAGGCTGGGGGCTTGGTGTGCAACAGTATCAGGTCTCGGCTAGCGCTCAGAAGGGGCTCTCCTTGCCGGCGGAAATCAATTTACTCGCCAGTCACTATGATCAGGTGCAAAGTCTCCCCACTGATGCCATGGTTATCGCGCATAACGATTTTTGCCCGAATGCGGCATGCTGGGTTCCCGGTCGTTTATTAAGTTTTCAGGGGCACCCTGAATTCACACCAGCCTTTGCGGATGCACTTATGCAAGGCCGGAAGCAGATAATACCGGCAAAGGCATTTACCGAGGGGCAAGACACATTGAATAATCCTACCCAACACCTCACGATCACAAGGTGTATACTCGATTTTGTCGCCCAAAATTGTTAAAACGTTTAATTACCAGATATTCGAACTGTTAAACCTTTGAACTATTAAACATTTGAACCATTAAGCTATTTAAGCCATTAAACTATTTAAGCCACCAAATTAATAAACAGGATACTAATTAGATGCAACAACGTAACATTGCCTGGATAGGCACCGGGGTGATGGGGCAATCCATGGCGCAACATTTAATGGACGCAGGTCATAAGCTTCACGTTTACACCCGAACAAAACTCAAAGCCGCAGCACTACTCAATGCTGGTGCAACTTGGCACGATACACCAGCCTCAGCCACTGAAAGCTGCGACATTGTATTTACCATGGTAGGCTTCCCGCAGGATGTCACCGAGGTATATTTCGGCGAGCATGGCATATTAAGCAGGTGTAAACCTGGGATGCTGCTGGTTGATATGACCACCACAAAACCAAGTTTAGCCGAACAAATCTACACTGAGGCTAAAACAAAAGGTGCTGATTTTGTGGACGCGCCAGTCTCGGGTGGCGATGTCGGCGCACGCGGCGCGAGTTTATCGATTATGATCGGTGGCGACGAATCAGCCGTGGCTCAGCTCATGCCATTATTTGAAACTTTGGGTAAAAACATCCTGCACCAAGGCCCAAGTGGTGCCGGGCAGCATACCAAAATGGTCAACCAAATCACCATTGCAAGCACCATGGTCGGGGTATGCGAAGCAATGCTCTACGGCGTTAAAGCAGGCTTAGATTTACCAATGGTATTAGCGTCGATTAGCAAAGGTGCCGCAGGCTGCTGGACATTGGATAATCTAAGCCCACGGATTGTTGATAAAAATTACGACCCCGGATTTTTTATTAATCATTTTATTAAAGATTTGGAGATCGCTCTTGAAGAAGCCGCGCGAATGGATCTTTGCCTTCCCGGCCTAGCGCTAGCCAATCAGCTATACCGTGCGGCAAAAGCACAAGGTAAGGGCGAGCTTGGCACCCATGCTTTATATCTGGTTTTAGAGCAATTATCAAAATCTTAAGCGCCAGTTGTATCAAAGGTCATCAAGGGCAAATCAATATGAAACTCGAAGGCTTGGCACCCCTCACGCTCATCCTCAGTTAATACCACATTAATCTCGCCACCGAGCTGTTCGACAAACTGCCTTACAGCGCTTAGACCAACGCCTCGTCCCGAAATCGAAGAGAGCTGTTCGGCAGTCGTGACTCCGTCGATAAAAATCGCCATTGCTACCACCTGCATTGAAGATAGTTTATTACTTTGGTCGCTACGCAATATTGCCATTGGCAAGCCCTGCCCGTCGTCCCATAGACGTAATCGAATAAATTCAGGTAATATTGAGCAATGTACATAAATATTTCCCGCTAAGGGCTTAGCCGAAAACTCACGTCGAGCCGGTAGTTCAATGCCGTGGTCTATGGCATTACGCGCGAGGTGCATTAAAATATCTTTTAATATTGAGGCTCGCCAACTCGACCAACGCGGCCCTTGATCTTGCACCAGTAATTTTGGCGTTGGCTTACCTAGGCTTTTCGCCATACCCGGCAATGAGATGCGAACCTCACCTAAACAATCATCTAAGGTATGCATTTTTTCACGCTCAATAGCCGCTAGCACTGAATCCATGCGCCCTTGGCGTGCGGCTTGTTCAATTTCCTTAATGAAGTTATCGCTAAGTGGTTTACGACTGTCCATATTAACGCGTTCACTAAAGCTCCCTAACTTACATTCAAATATCTCTTGATAGTGGCTGAGCGTGGCATGCGCACAATCCTGCTTACCCTGCAACATTAAGGTGTCCCAATGGGCGTCGGCTTGATCCCGTAAGACCTCATAATCGTGCTCCAATTCGTGAACCGCTTCAGTCATATAGCTTAAACCCAAATTTCTGGCGTTGCCTTTAACGGTATGCATATTACGATACAAGGCACTAACGATTTTCATGTTTACTTGTTTATTGTCTTTTGAATTTTCGGCTTCGGTATCTAATAGTCGGGTGTTTTCGTCAAAATACGCATGACTTGAAGTCATAAACCGCTTTAGGTCCGAAGGTCGACATGCAAGTATCTGCCCAATCATCTCAAGCTCTTGTTTGCGCTGACCGGCTTCAAATTGCAATTGTCGCAAGTGACTTACATCCCGCACCGTCACAAGCACTTTATCTATGCATTGTTGGTCGTCAAGCAGAGGATCCCAGTCGATTTCTAGACATTTCACCTCGCCATTAGCAAGAGTTTTACGACATTCCCGCACAAGTAAATGCGCATTTAATTGCCACTGATATGCAGGTGCACCAAGGCTTACCTCTAAGGCGTTTTGGACTTGATCCATTATATTCGAGTCCAAATCACACGCGTGAAACAAAGTGGCAATGGCGGGGCAGTGAGCAATGGTGCTTGTCTGCAAAATATCCTCCAAATACCGCGAGTACTCAGAGTGAATTAGCAGATCTTGAGTGATGGTGAAAATACCCTGATGCAAGTTATGCAGCATGGTATGAATATCATGGGTCTTGCGCTGCAACTGACGAGTTCGTTCCTGGACCTTACTTTCTAACTGTTGGTACAGCTGGGCATTAACCATGGAAACAGCAATTTGTGAGGATAACATGCGCAACAACTGCAAATGATCCTGGGTGAATGCGGCTGGCACTTGGGTGTTTTCTAAGTAGACACAAGCAATCGTTTTATTTTGGTTCACAATCGGAAAGCAGAGCAAGGACCGAGGTTGTTTCTCTTTAATATATGAATCCTGACAATACTCGCCGGTATCAAATGCGTCGGTTACAACTTGTGCATCGCCGCCGCGCAAAATATATTGCAGCATTTTTACCGGGCAATCCCGGCTGTTTTTAAGTGGCTCCGCATGCATCATCCTATTTGCCACACCAGCAAGCTGTACACGGGCTTGAACCAAAAACTCTCCGTCGTGATTTTCCACCATCACACCATAGTCGGCACCAGCGTTTTCCATCACTATCTGCATCATGGTAGAGATCAAACATTCAGTCCGTATTTCACCGGAAATCACCTGCGCGGCTTTCATTACCGATGCCACATCCAGCGTGTTTCCTCCAATTGAGGTCGTTACTTGCGAGGTGCTTGTCGATAGACTGCTCGTAGCTAAATCGGGCTGCGACAGAATTAAACTCGACTGTGAGTTCTGAAAAATATCAGGGTAACACTGCTGTAAGAATATAAACTTCGCTACTGCCTGCCATTTTTCATAACAACGCCCCGCCAAGCGTAAATGGGCTCCGGCTGCGGTGCGGTTATTTATGGCGAGGTAAAACTCCCCGATTAGCTCCTGAGCCAAGGCCTGCTCATGTACATTGTTTTCGTTTTCAGATTGGATAATGGCATTAAGGTAAGCCTTCATAGCCGCGCCGTTTTTGCCTTGAACCTTCTTAATCTCGGCGTCCAGGAGATAGAACTTTGCCAAAAAATTACTGGGGCAATAGTCTGTAAACCGAGCCATATAGCGTCGGCATTTACGTGCTTTGTTTAGGTATTTTCTACGGTTTTCAGGCTCATCCCAAGCTAAGCGAGTATAGGTAAGACCGGAGTACAACTGAAAGTAATCGTTGTGCAGGTGCAAGAACCCAATGCCAATATAACGTAGATTTTCCTCGATTAAATCGAGTAATGTTCGCCACTGCCTAAAGTGGTAATGTAGCATGACCTTCCAGGTCACGCAAAAGAACAAAGTCGCAGCCTCCCCGCCTTGCTCACTCATTTTTTTCAAACTTGACTCGTGATAATAAGGCCCATCAAAGCTTGGGTCGGGTACCGGTGACTGCAGCTTATAAATCATCTGAGTTAACGTTTGAGTAGACGCTTTTCTGCCCTGATAATTAATTCTATCAAGAAAGGTTAAGTACTCGTTACATTCCAACATCAAGTCATGTAGAGGCTCGCCTAACAAGGTTCGGTAACAAAAATAATACAGTCTATTTAAGCAGTTATATTCCAATTCTCCGGTAACTAAACCTACTTTGTGTGCGTCCTGTAATCGCTCCATACAGACACGATACGGCTCACGCAAACGTAGTAACACTGCATAGTATGTGGTTTTAAAGCGACCCTCGACATCTTTATAACTGGGGGTATTCATAAGTGCCATACCGATATCCGCTATTTCAAATGCCAGCGGAATACGGTGCACTTTAAAGGCCAAGGTAACAGCGGTGCCCAAAAGGCTCAGTGGGGTATGTAGATTGAGACCATGTTTTAAGGTCATATCAACCGACAAAAAGGCCAGCAAAGGCATCAAGTTGGGTGTACACAAGCTCGCAGATGTACCTAAGCGAACAATGACTTTAGTCCTCGCCTTCATCTCAGGATCAGTCATTGCTGGTAGGTTCAGTACTTCCTTGCCACCAAATTTACGCCATTTCTGAACTGTTTTGATGAGCCCCCAGGCTAAGCGAATTTTGCCAGGGTTACGAGGCAAGTTAACCTCAAGCTCTGACAATACCTGCAGACCCAGATCAACGGCTTTTTCTGATTCACCATTTGCGGTATGGCTCATCATTAAATATTCATAAGTAGGCGTTTTGTCTACTAGGGACTTGGTATAGTTTAAAACGGTTTTCGCATACCGTTCAAACAAATCACTATGGCGTGTCAGGTAGGCCATTTCAGCGCCGAGGGAATAACATTCTAGCGCTAAGACATAACGGTCTTGCCATGCATTAGCCGGGAGCAATTGAATTGCGGTTTGAATATAGCTAAATGCAGGCTCATAGGCGAAGGCTTTTTTGGCTTTTTTACAGGCATTTACATTTAGCTGTATTAGCGCCAAAAACTCGACTTCGGAGCTTAACAAGGGCACGCCCATATTGTATTGAGATACCACGTAAAATAGCCGGTCGCCCAAATCGGACTCACAGTAATGTTCGTGTAATTTCCGTGCAATCTTCAAATGAAAATCGGCTAGCTTCTCATTTTCAATAAGTTGATATGCGGCTTGCTGGATACGGTCGTGAGCGAATTGGCATTTGGTATCTTCGCTACTAATATTACTCACTAGGTTCTTATTATTACTGTTATTACTACTGCTGTTACCGTCGTCGTTAGTGCTCACAGCATAGTCAAGGTCAGACTCATCTAGATCCAGTAGGAATTTAACCTGTTTACCAGTACCGATGATGATGCCGCGCTCAAGTGCTGGCCAAAGCCTACGGGTGAGTTCTATCAAATTAAGTTCCGCGATGAGCGCCAGTTCTACCAGAGTAAATTCAGCACCGAGACAAGCGGCAAGCTTTAATAACGATTGACAGTGACTGGGTAATTTAACGATTTTTCCGAGCATTAGCTCGACGACATTATCGTTAACACCATTCGCTTGGATCACATCCAGCTGCCAGGTCCAGCGCTGTTGCTCTACGGAAAATTTCAACAAGCCCTGCTCATGCCAGCATTTTAACAGCTCGTTAATAAAAAACGGGTTGCCTTCGGTTTTACGGTGCACTAGATCCGCCAGGGCATGCACCGCAGGGCTCTCATCTAGCAGGCTGTCCTCCAATAGCTGTACAACGTGACGTTTATCGATCGGTTTTAAATGGATGTTTTCTAACGACACATCGGCCTTACGTAACTCCCCCATTGTTAGTGTAAATGGATGTTGGGGGTCAACTTCGTTATCACGATAAGCACAAATAAGTAATAAGTAACGAGTATCGTGAAAGGCGAACATGCGTTTAATCATCGTCAATGTGGGCGTATCTACCCACTGCATATCATCTAAGAAAATAACTAAGGGGTGATCTACGGTGGCGACTACGTTAATAAAACGAGTAAAAAATTCTTTAAACTGATTCTCGGCCTGTTGAGCATCCAGTTCGGATAGCGGCGCGCAATCGCTCAGCAGTAATGCTAGATCAGGAATAAACTCCGCCAACAACCTGCCCTGTCCTTCCAACGCATGATCAAAGGCCTCACGCCAAGACTGAAGGCGTTCATCTGGCAGCAATAGCAGCTGCTTTACCAAGTCTTTAAAGGCTTGCACTATTGCGATAAGCGGCTCGTCGCGCTTAAACTGATCAAATTTACCTGAAATAAATAACGCATTTTTGGTGACCATCGGTTTATGCACTTCGTAAATCAGTGCTGATTTACCGATGCCTGAGTGCCCATCAACAAGTAACAGCTGAGCCTCACCATTTGAGCTGCGCTCAAAGCTCTTCATTAATATCGCCACGTCCTCTTCGCGACCATATAGTTTCTGAGGTATTTTTAACTGACCACAACGGTCGTGGCGGGCCAGTGTAAAAGCATTAATATTGGCGTTTTGTTCATATTCAGCAACACAACACTGTAAGTCACGTTTTAAGCCATGTGCCGTTTGATAGCGTGATTCGGCATGTTTTTCCATTAGCCGCTGCACAACATTGGATAGCATGACCGGTAATGTATTGCTAATAGAGTGCAAAGGCCTTGGCGTTTTTGCTATATGGCAGTGTACCCAGCCGATTTCGTCTTCGGCCTCAAACGGCAAGCAGCCGCACAGCAACTCATACAAGGTAATGCCAAGGGAATACAGGTCTGTGCGTGTATCAATCACACGATTCATTCGTCCGGTCTGTTCGGGCGAAATATAAAACAGGCTCCCCTCTAAGGCGTTGGCAGGTAAATAACCCTGCTGCTCTTCTGCAAGCGTGGTGGAAATACCAAAATCTATCAGTTTAACCGCGCCGGTTTTGGCGTTATACAGGATGTTATCGGGCTTTATATCCTTATGAATAATACCATTCTCATGCAATTGATGGAGGGCGCCTGCGACTTCTACACCAATGTGTAAAATCTCACTTATTGTGAATTCGCGCGTTCGACGATGCCGATCCAAGGACAAGGATTCACCGTCATCCTCCATAGTGAAGACCCAGCGCTGGTGGTCATTTGGCTGGCGGTCATTAGAAAGGGGATCTTTCGACTTGGCCACTACGGAGTTGTTTTGCGGCCTTGCTAAGGGCATAAGTGCCAAGGGTCGCACAACGCCTGGAAGCTCCAAATTTGCGACAATGTGGTATTCATGCTTGAAACGGGCGATATCTTGAGTGGAGAGCACCTCACCTTCAAGTACCTTTAAGACGGCTAGGGCACCATCACTTTGACGTTCTGCTCGGTAAATACGGGTGTTTTTACCCATATTTAATTCGCAGGTCAGCTGATAACCGGCAATGGCGCGCATGCACTGTCCTATCGATGAGACTTAGTAACTTAAATAATTGCCAAACCCAAACGATTAACAAAATTATCTTTTTTAGTGCAAATCGAAATAAAAACCCATTTGCAACGGATACTCGATAGTAGTTAGTCGGTTATCACCTAAGTGTAGTTGAATAATTAGCAACTATTTCACGGCATTAAAAAGTAAGTTTTAAACGGCTGTATTATACTGTTTACTCAAGTCTCACTCTCTTAAGAGATATGCAGGCTAGTAAACCACTAGGCGAACAAATCAACAGGCTATGAGTTAATCAGAATGGACGAAAATCAAGTGAACATCGATCAAGCTCTCGGCAGTTTGTTGCTGTGGTCGAAGACCTTGGAAGATTACGCTCTTGACCAACTCGCGCTTAACCCGATTCCGAACTATGGAATTGTCGCTGTTGATCACCTCTCTGAGCGTGTTCATGCCCTGCATCTAAGTGCTAAAAAATCCGATAAAAAGCTACGAGCCTTTTCACACCTGTTTGGGAAATTCCCCAAGCTAAATGACACTACGCGAAAACGTGATTTTTGTTTAGAGCTAATGTCAGACGAAATGCGCGTTAGTGACTCCGCCATTTTGCACGCCGAACACGGCAACTACAGCATGCAAGAAAGCAGCTTCTTAAGTTACCTTAACCAACCAATCCCTGAGGAAAAACTCAATGCTCTGATACTGATAAGCCCCGGCCATGTCGCAATGATTAACGCCTACCATAATAATAGCGACATCCACGAGGCAACTTTAGGCATTGATTGGTTAGCAGGCAATAATTCCCACTACATGTTTGCAAAAATTGCAGATTGGGACGGCGTATTCATGTTCCACCGCTGCGCTGGCAGCCCACCTTTTAGCTTCTTTGATCAAGAACTAATCTCGAGCTTATCGCAACTGGTCTCGCTGATGCGGGAGAACCACGCGCTCTACGATGATGTGTCTCAAACAAAAATACAGTTGCAGACATTGAACAAAGAGTTGGTTGAGCTTAACCTCAGTCTTGAGCAGCAGGTCAAACAGCGCACCGCTGAGCTTGAATTAGCTAAAGACAAAGCCGAACAAGCCCAACGCGACGCAGAAAAGGCCAATCGCGCGAAATCCGAATTTTTAGCTATGATGTCCCATGAGATTCGCACCCCCATGAACGGGGTCTTAGGCATGGCACAGCTATTAGAATGCACCCCTCTCAGTAGCGAACAAGCGAACTACGCTAAAACTATTCAGGGTGCGGGGCAGTTATTACTGACTTTGATTGACGATATTCTCGACTATTCGAAAGCCGAATCAGGAAAGATGGAAATCGAGCACCAAGCGTTCTCGCTCGAAGAGTGCATCCGCGATATTCGCAATATTTTCGGTAATATGGCCGAAAAGCAATCTTTGCGGTTTGAGGTCAACATTGTCGAGGAGCTTCCCCCTATATTAATGGGCGATCAATTACGCTTGCGCCAAGTATTAATCAACCTATGCAACAACGCGATTAAATTTACCAAAACTGGTAGCGTCACTGTCGATATTACTTTGACTAAGGCTACGGCAGCTCCAGACAAACAATCCATACTTTTCACCGTCACAGATACAGGTATAGGCATTTCAGAAGTAGAGCTTGAGCGGCTGTTTCAGCCTTTTAGCCAGGCCAGCGCATCGACCTCTCGCCAATTTGGCGGCACCGGCTTAGGCCTTGCTATCGCTAAGAAGCTGGTTGAAGCGATGGAGGGGCAGATCGGGGTTCGTAGCGAGTTCGGCCAGGGCACGGAATTTTGGTTTGAAATTCCATCCATCGCAGCGCCAGAGGGTAGCCTTATTTCACGAGCGTCTATAATCCGTGATTTACAGGCGCCAGTAAAGGCTCAAGGTGACAACAATCCAGCCGAACTCATCGAGAACCAAAGCAATGCCAAAGGTGAGACTAATACGAAAGGCGAGACCAACAAAGATAAGATCTTAGTTGTTGAAGATAACATTATCAATCAGATGACCATTAAGGCGATGTTACAAAAAGAAGGCTACAGTTGCGAGCTTGCGGGTACCGGTGAAAAAGCCATTGAAGCGTATAACCGCGGCCCTTGGGGCTTAATTTTTATGGATTGTTTATTACCTGACATTAGTGGGTTTGAAGTGACTCAAAAAATCCGTGAGCAAGAAAAACGCGACAATAAGAGTCCAGCCACGATTATTGCCCTTACGGCTAATGCGAGTGAGAAAGATAAGCAAGAGTGCCTCGAATCCGGCATGAATGGCTTTGTAAGCAAGCCCGTTAAAATAGATATGCTACACGAATTACTCAATCACCATATGAACCGCAACTAATAAGGGCTAACAGTCCAGCTCAATATAATAACAATCTACAACAACTCTATTCCATCAAAGTCTCCGCAACCGACAGTAGACCCGCTACGTGCAAAGGCTTCAACACCCATCCGGCAATTTTTAATGCGCGTCCACGATCTCGCATTGCCGTACTGGACTCTGTCGACATAATCAGCACATTCAGAGGGGACAATATTGGGTCTATCCGAATAGCTTCGACAAGTTCTAAGCCATTCATGATCGGCATATTAAGATCAACGAGCAACAAATTGAAGTCGGGTTCTTGCTTGAGTAAATTTAAAGCCTGCAAACCATTCTCCGCAGTAGAAACCTGATAGCCATACGCGCGCAAATCACGAGATAACGCGGTACGAATTGAGTCTGCATCGTCAACGACGAGTATTTTTGACATCTAGTCCTTGCGCCCAAAAGTGCGAATTTAAACCTAACTATATGCCTGAGTATAGTCCAATAAAATCTACGCTTAGAGCTATGCCATTCAATTACTTTTACTCACTTAGACCAAAGCGTAATGTTGATACTTTAAAGCTACTTGTCCAAGAATTAAAATAACGATCCCAAACCGCAAGACAGGTGCCAAAATTACGGTCTCTATGGGCAGCTGCGGCGCTATGATGGATTTGGTGCTGAGCTGGGCTAATAAACCAGCGCTCAAACCGACCGAAACCTAAGCGAATATTCGAATGGCGTAAATTGGCTGCAATTAAATTAAAGATAAAACCCAAAGCGTCGACACCAAGAATACTCAAACCACTCAATTTTTTGCCCGCAAAATAAACAAACACACCGCTTACCCCAGCAAAAACAATCAAGCCACGACAGTAATATAAGCTCATCTCAAGAGGATGGATGCGGTGTAAGGTTAATGGCGTTAAATTCGTGGCACTATGATGAACGCGATGAAAGCGCCACAACCAAGGCACACGGTGCATTACTCGGTGTAAATAAAAGCGGCTAAAGTCTTCAAGAATAAAAAACACAGCGGTATACATGAGCATCACCGACCACGCTGGCACGGCCAAGATTGGAGGTGAGTCAAAATGGAAGTTTAAGGTTCTAGCCACCCATATCGTCGCAAATAGGTGGCTACCAAACAAGGGAACTAATATTGCGACGCGTAAGGCGGTATTAGTGAACAACAAACCAGCATCAACCGCACTTGAGCGGTTAAACCAATAGCTAGGGTCTAAAAATGTGCGATAAATACGACGCCAACTCGGGCGCTTATGATGCCATGCCCACCAGCAGCCAACAATAACAACGCTTGCTAAAAGGTAGCCCCAATACAGGCGCTTGCTGGGGTTTAGCGGGATAGAAAGAACTTGCTGCAGCCACCGTTCTAACCAAGTAGGTAGCCAAGTTAGAACCCAAGTAGTAGGATCAAAAGCCGAATAGATCTCAGCTTTGATCTCATTCAAGGTGGCGCTAGAAGTTGTACTGAACACCGGCTTTGACGCTGAGAGGCTGATTAGGTCGAGCGCCGAAAGGCCGACGAGAAACAATAACCTGCTTATCGCCAAGGTTCTCGCCGATTAACCGTAACTTCAAACGCTCATTAATCTGCCAGCTGGCACTTAAATCATACAGGGTGTAAGACGGGGTAAATGTGCCTGACTCTAAACTCCCCTGCCCCGGAATTTCTCGCATGGTATCGGTATATTTTACGACAGCATCTACGGACCAAGTATCTCCTTTCGCTAAGCCGACTTGTAAACGCAGCTGATTTTCAGGCAAATACGGTAGCTCATCGCCAGCTCTTACTTGTCCCCACTGCGAAAATCCTGAATCAAAATTCTCTTGAAAGCTAGATTCAGTGAAGGTATATACCAGGCTCACGGGCAAGGTGAGTTCATTGCTCAAAGCCCAACTCTTGCTAGCCGTAAGTTCAACACCAGAGACTTCAATCTCGCCACCGTTAAACTCGTCGCCGACCGCGCAGCCGCTATCTGAGGCGCGACAACGCCCAATGAGATTACTGTAATCACTGAAAAACCCGATCAAACTAAAGTTAAACGTGTCACGCTGGTAGCGAAGTCCGTATTCATAATTAATGGCTTTCTCAGGGTCTATATCTTTACTTGAACTGGGTCCTGCGGGAGAGAAACCCTGATAGATGCCCGCTAATAATCCGAGATTATCACTCCACTGATAATGCAGACCTAAGCCTGGCGTTACGACACTTTGCGAGCGCTCGCGGTAGCGTTCTTCGGTGTCGGAGTCAATAGCAACCAATTGGTCGTCGAAGCTACCTTCGATATTTTCGTAACGTAGCCCAAGATTTAGCGTCCAATCACTCCAGGTAATTTCATCGTTCAGGAATAAGGCAAGCGCGTCAGTTTCCGCTCGGTTTAAATCCTTAGGTCCGCGATCATCCTGGCCATCAAAGACTAACTCACTAGCGACCATCCGATAACCTTTAACCTTATGATGGCGATCGACAAAGTCATGATGGAGGCGCAAACCGACTTCGATTTGGTGGGAGATTACGGTACCGTCAATTGAGTAATTGACGTTCACTTCTACGCCTTGTGAGCCGTACTCGCGGTCGTTATTAGTAATATCAAATATGGATGAGGCGTTACCGTTAGAGTCTATTTCGCCACGCAGTAAGGCCATTTGGTCTGGGAAGGGATTATCTAAGCGGAGGATATCTTGGATAGCTAAGCAACCTGGGTCATCGGCCTCCGGGCATTGCCCTTCCATACTGAAAAAGCCATTAAAGCGGTTCCAGGACCGGTTAAAGCGTTGATAATAAGCACGGGTGAAAACACTCAGGTTATCACCAAAATCCACGCTGTGTAATACATGTACTTGTGAGTGATCCGAGACAAAATGGTCTAGCTGGGTAGCTAAATAACGACGATTTGGGTTTAACGCAAAGTCTTCATCGCTAAGCCCGAGGTAGGTCTCATCAGAGTCCTCATCGGCATAACCGAGCTTGAGCGCAAGGCTTTGCTTGTAGCGCGCGTCTTGCGCACTGCGCCACTGGACTTTAACGTTGAGGTCATTGCGCTCAAAACCGGTGTCTTCGCCGTTATCGAGCTCTTTAAAACCATCGGCGCTGTAATGCAAGGCATCAACCCAATAAGCCAATTGACCTTCGTCGCTAGCCTCATTTTTGTTGGTCAGCACGTCACCGTAAAACAAACGATATTTTTGGAAGTTATCATTCCCAAATGTTGCATCAAACTGCCCTTTTGCCTCATTTGGCACTGGGCGGGTGACCATATTGACTGCGCCACCAATAGTGTGGGGTCCGTACTTAATAGCCGCAGGCCCTTTTGCCAATTCGAGGGTATGCATGCGATTAACGTTAGGGAAGTAATACGCGGCCGGTGCAGAGTAAGGTGAGGGCGAGATTAAAATACCATCTTCCATTATGGTGATTTTTTGACTGCGATCCGAGGTGACACCGCGAATACCGATGTTGGGTCTTAGGCCGTAACCGTCTTCGTAGCGCACGTAAACGCCGGGAGCTTGACTCACGAGATCATTGATATCGGTGGCATCGAATTTTTCTATGGCTTCACTATCTATCAAGGTCGCAGAGCCTGCCAAACTTTGTAAGTCCTCTTGACTACCAATTATAAAAACTTCTTCAAATAGCTCAGCGCTGGGGGCATCGATCTCTACCCCCTGGGCATACGCTCCAATACTCAGCATTATTGCGCCAGCGTTTGCCAAAACAATTGCGCGGTAAAGTTTAGAGCGACGGCGTACTTGTACTTGGGCTTGCTTAGTTAATAAATTAGTCATTATCTGATTGCCCCCGTTGCGGTAAATCCAAATCGACAATCACCAAAAAGTCTGAGCGTAAGCTATCGGTAATCCGTTTTAAATATCCGTGCAAACTACAGATCGGAACAGTTCTTATTGTATCTGGGTTCGCGGCGCTGTTTCCACAAGCGCTACCGTCACCGCTGGCAACGATGCCCTGGGACTGATTCAATAAACTAGTATCCATTTCGCTAATAAGTGCAAGCGCGGCGCTTATGTTGAGATTAAAATTATCGACAACAAAACTTGCGCCCTCAGCAATAATAATATCATCAAAGCCTAAACCATCGCCGCCATTTAGAGCCAAGTGAAAGCCGTGCAAATTCTCTCGGATATTGGCTAATGAGCTTTGGCTATGCGGTGATTCAACCGCAAGAGGACAGGCAAGCCCGCGACAATTGGCATGTAGCCCAGTCGGCATACCTAACTTGGTATCTTTTGTTTCTATCTCGAAATAAAATATCGCGTCAGACAAACGTTTTAGGTTTTCGTTAGCGTTTACGGAATTAACGAATTGGGTGCGGAAGTCTCCGCCGTCAAATGCCCATGCATCAATGATCACATTAGAGGAATTACCAATATCCGAAGCCACCTGCTCCGCATATTCACAGCGCTGGGTTTTACGTTCCAGTTCTGCCAAGGCATTCCAGTTTTGAGTTTCAGCTACTTGCGAAGCGCAAGTGTGGTCTAAGTTTTCATTAAACAATAAATATTCAAGTGCATCCAAGCCTCGACTGGTGAATGCTCGTGCTTGGATATCAAATTCAGAGTTTTGCGCCAATGCCACAGAGCGGTCTACTGAACAGGTGTTCGGTGGTGCACTTGAGGCATAAGAATAAACCGCGTTACGCCGTGCATTGCCGTTTTCTGCTAGGGGGCCTAGGATAAGTAACTCTTGGCGCTGCCAAAGGTTCATTGCGTTGCGCCATTGCAGCTGTGCCTCACCTAAAGCGCTAGCCTCGCTGGTGCTACCTATTGCATCGCAATATTCACTGATAGCGCTTGTTGCAATGCTATCGATGCCTGTGAAGCTGGAATTAAATGATCGCAAGCCTGCAAGAATAATATTATCGGCATAATTTGCCATCATCGCGGTAAAATCGAAGTCCCTCTCACCGCTAATGCCTGTCGTGTTATTACTCGCGTCATTATCCCCCCCACCAGCGCAAGCACCGATAAATAAAATGGAGGACAGCAACAGCGCCCGTGAACCTAACTGACGAATGCGTTGCACAACAACACGAATTAACCTACTCATTAAATCTCCTAAAACATTAAATCAATACAGCAAGCCAGACTAATCACCAGCTTGCTGTATGTTATTCATTACCAACCTTCGGTATTTTCATCATCAAATGCATACGCGCTTTGCAGTAAATCCCGTGCTGTTTGTAAGTCAGCGCGATAAGCGCTAACGCCTCCAGTAAAAGCCACACCCGCTTGGGTTCCGTCAGCTAATACAGGTGCATCACCCATTAAACTAAGTATGTTTTGCAAATTGGCCAAGGCGGTGTCGTTTTCACGGAAAGGTGATAATGGACTAAACTGCAGGCCTAATGCAAAGCCTTTCATTTCACTCCAGTGTTTTGCCATGTTTAAGAAGTTATCTAAATCTGAAAAGCTATTATTGGCGGTATCGTAAGCGGCCATGTCAGCGTCAACATCATTAATATAATGAATAACGGTTGCTGCGATACAGGTTTCCCAAGTAAGTGCTGCGATTTGAATATTAGCATCAAGCGCGACTTGAGCCTCTGCACTTAAACTGCCGGTAGCGACTGCATTTTTTATAATCTCACGACCTAACAAGAAAGCATCAAATGCCGTTTGCGTAAAGTCAGTCGCAGCGCTATTACCCACGGTGCCACGATCACGTTTAGCGCAGTTAGTTGAGTTGCCAAAGTTGTATTCGCTACGGATATCAACGGCACCATCGCCATTGGCATCGTTAAAGCCACTGGCATATTCTACTCGGCCACCTTTTGCTGCGATTTCGTCATCTGAGTAATCGGCATAATTACGAGCGGCACCAAAATAACCAAAACTTTCATCCCAGTGATGCTCAGCTACGGTGTAGGCGTTGTCGCCATCTATAACGAGTTCGTTAACAAAGGCAGATTGCAGATAATCGTTAGTGCCTTGAGAAAAGGTAATAGCGCCAAGCAAAAACTTTTGCAGTAGCTGCTTCAAGTCACGCCCGTGGGCATCCACTGTAACTGTGCCTATAGGGGTATTAGCGCCAGCCACCAAAACTGTCGGAACGGTATCGTCAGTTGCTTCGTTCTCAAGTAAGCTGAAATAATAATCGACTAGGTCGACAGGTAGGGCGTTAGGGCTTAGGCCTTCTTCCCAACCGAAAAATTCATCGTTAATCAAACGCGAGGTTTCACCGCCGCCAAGCCCATCACCGCCAGCAATTTTACCGACGAGATTTTTACCGCTAGATATTGCGCCGTAGGTTAAACCGGCACCGCTATCAGGTAAAAGTGTTTGATCCATTAACTGGAATAGCGATTCGCTAGCATCGTCGTCGCCTGAATAACGAAAATAGAAGTTCAAAGCCGATTCAACATTTGCATTCACGCCTACTTGGTTACCTATCGCAGGCACCCCGCCTTCAACTAAGCTCCCAACGGTGGAGATTAAGTCTGAAATTAAAATGTGGCGCTTGGTTTGGCCGGTGTAAGACACAGTATCGATGTCACTTGAGCTGGTGAATACGTAGCTTGTTGGTAGCGCATCACAGGCATCACCCTGTCCATCAACGTCGCTATCAATTTGATCCGCGTTGGCGTCGTTCGGGCAGTTATCCAAGCTGTTGGCAACGCCGTCACTGTCGTCATCAGTGGATTGTGGCGCGGCTGTTGGCGTAGGTGTGGCTGTGGGGATAGGTGTTGCTTGGTTTCCGCCACCCCCACCGCAAGCACACAAGACCGATACTAACGCGACTAGCAATCCACGCTCTAAATATGTCGTTAAAATCATCGTTCACCTCAAATTTTTTTCGAATACAGATTTCAGTTATGCAGATGCAAGTATTTGGAAGGCTAGACATAACAAGCGGCTATGTTTAACCTCAGCATAAAAACATGCACAACTGAGCAATTTTTAACCCATAACACCAAAGTGGGTATTATGTTAGAGGCCTGATTAACAATAGCCTCTAGAACTTGTTCGGAAGTATACACGGATGATAATCATTATCAACTGGGAAGGGTTTACTATTCGTAATTAGTTTGATTTTGATTAAGATTTAGTCTAAGAGTATGAAACCGCGAGCGTAGCTTGCTCTCGCTAACAGGCGCTTTAGGAAATGACTATCAAGGTAAGAGCTATAGGTAAAACAAGGTATGTGTTCGGGGCAGATCTGAGGTTTGATCCAGCAGTGCGGAAGAAAACAGTGGATTATTTATGGATGAAGCTTAACTCAATAAAAAATGCCCCACCTGAGATGAGGTAAGGTACCCGAATTTTACTCTTTCCAGTATAAGGAATGTCGCCAAAGTGAGCGGATTGATAAACCACAGGGCGTGTCATATTAAAATCAAAATCGATTCTTTCCAACATTGCCTTAGCACCACCGGCCACCATATTGGTCAATTCCGCTGCCGTGTCCAACACCAACTGATCCACCTTAGTGCACTCTTCCATCACCATTTTACTGGTGAGTTCAAGTAAGGTCGGGATCATAAACGACATCGTTAAATGTCCTTCTACATTGGGCGTCGCCATAGGCATAACACTCGCAATATGGCCAACCATGTCGCGGATTTTAACCAGCTCAGGCTTTTGCGCGGCCACCTCAATTCCAGCCATCGTCGCTACCACTTTCTTAGTCGTCACTAAAAATGGCGTAATAAATCGCTTATCGAAAACCACTTTACCTCGAGACGAAGTCGTGGCTTGATGTTGAGAACGGGCACTTGCGGGCATCATTTATATTCTGCTGTAAATACACCCTAAAGCATAGCAGCGCTTCTGACTTTGTGAGCCGATTGATGTGATTTAATTGGTTTTTTATTATACAAAAGGCTACGGATAAACCATGAGCAAACTATGGATAAACTAAGAATACGGCAGCCCAACTAAGCGGGCATAAACAGGTAAGACTCGTGCGATCAATTTGTCATTAAAATCATAATGCGCGCTGTGGCAAGGGTCGCAATGCCCTTCACCATCATCGGCGCCAATAAGTGCAAACGCGCCAGGGATCTCATTGAGAAAATAACTAAAATCCTCCGACGCCATAATGGGGGTTGCCACATTTTGGCATAACCAATTGTCGCCAAATTCATCATTTAAACTCTGGCGATATTTACTCGCCTGAGCCGAATGGTTTCGCGTAGCGCCATAACATGGCGTATCAATAGTCGTCGCTTTACACCCGTAACTTGCAGCGGTTTGGCTAACCACCTCACTGAGTTCTGCCGCTAAAAAGTCTCGTGTCTCCGTAGTCACGCCCCTAATACCGCCAGCCATATCAACATGCCCTGGAATAATTGTATTACCACTTAAAGCATTTATTGAGGTTATGCTTACGACCCCTGCTTGTTGAGGCGGCAAGCGACGGCTAACAATTTGCTGCGCAGCAAGATTAATCGCAGAAGCGGCTAACACCGGGTCATGACAAGCCTCCGGCTGGCTGGCATGGCCGCCCTTACCGTCGACTTTAATCGCAAATGTACTGTTAGCACTCATAACCGTGCCGTCTGGGCAAAGCGCTTGTCCGTAGGGAACGGCGGGCCAATTGTGCCAACCGTAGATCTCGTTAACGCCCTTTAGAGCCCCGTCTTCAATCATTTTGAGCGCGCCATGACCGCCCTCTTCCGCAGGCTGAAATACTAAGGTCACAGGCCCCGCCAATTGGGACTCGTGAAGCTTCAACCAGTGTGCCGTGGCGATTAAAGTTGCCGTATGGCCATCATGACCACAGGCGTGCATACAACCCTTGGTTTTAGAAGCCCAAGCTTTACCGGATTTTTCGACCAGTGGTAACGCGTCAATATCCCCGCGTAGTGCGATATGTAAGCCTGAAAGTGCGGAACCAAAATACGCGAGGGTGCCGGTGTCGGCGCAGGCGCGCCAGGGGATATCCAGCTCGCTTAAGGCATGACGAATGGTGGCGGCCGTTGCGTGTTCTTGCCAGCTTAATTCAGGTTTTTGGTGGAGGTCACGACGAAATTGTATGGCAGTATTAATAATGTCTTGCAACATGGAGGCCTCAGAGAGCGGGAACAAGTTAAGTACGGTTGGGGCAAGAGGATTCATCTACCGTAAAAAGTAGTTTAGCATGTTGCTTGCTAACTCAGACTGTTTATTCCAAGTTAGCAAGCAAGAGGGTTTTACAGACAGGGTTTTATAAAACAGGGCTTTATAAAAAACAAAAAGAAGCTTTACGTGCCAATATTAGAAATCGTAACGCAGACCAAAAACAAAACTACGCTCAGCGCCAAAAATTCGGCTGCCTTGAGGAATATCAGTGCCTGCAACACGGTTCACGCCAGCGAGATGATCTTGATAGGTCTCGTCAAGTAGATTATCTACACGCACATCAACTTTTACCTGCTCCATCGGCTCCCAAGATACTTGTAGGTTTAACAAACCGTAGCCGTCGCTTTTCTGTTCATCATTAAATTTCGAAACATCGCTAAGACTGTCGTATACGACAGTTTCTATAATTGCATGCCAGCCGGAGCGTTTGTAATTAAGCGCAAAACGCGCATTGCTTGGAGACTGACGATAAAGCGCGTCATCAGTATCTGTACGCTTACTGTCTAGCAAGCTAACAACACCGTCGGCATAAACTATATCGTTAAAAACGTACAACCATGCCAAATCAAGGCCGTAGAATTCAGCGTCAACATTATTAAATTGCAGCGCTGGAGCCCCAGACATCATGGTCGCCACCATGTTGGCTGGCATAAGCATCGTCGTCGTACCTTGAATATAGTCGTCGACTTTACGGAAGAACAGCTGAGGCGAGATCATGCCTTTATCGTTAGAGAAATCAAAACCAAGGCTGATTTCATTGGCACGTTCAACCTCAAGATCCAAGTTACCTATATAGTTACGACCATCGGCTAAACCACCTGTCGACTGTAAGGGCAACCATAGATACAATTCCTGATGGTTCGGCGCCCGTGTTTTAGAGCCTAACTCGATTAATAGTTTGGTGTTGTCGCCAAGTGAATATCCGTACTTGGCCACAAAATCAACATTATTAAAGTCGCGCTGACGGTCTGCACTGTTGAATGCGGTAGAAAGTAAATTGGCGTTAACAGCCATCATTCCCATCGCGCCCGACAGGCTAACTTCGTCAGTGTCAGTGCTTACACGGTTATAACGCAGCCCCAATTCCCAATGGCTGTTTTCACCTTTATACGCCAGTTCAGAGTAAGTACCGTTCAGTTTGCGCTCAGAGCCATTAAAGTTTAAGATTTTAAATACCGCCGCATTTGGATTGGTAATGGTCGAGTTATGCTCGGAGGTTTTAGCATCGAAGCCAAAGCGCAACTCGGCGAAACCTAAAGCATAAGCGCCACCAAGTTTTAGATTAAAGCCATCACTGGTCGCAGAGTTTAGGCGGTAGCCTGCCCCAAGAGCCGGGGGCTTACGAATGGAGAAGTTGTCCATCGAGTGTTCAACATCGCTCAAGGCTACTTTAGCGTGAAGTTTAAGCTTATCGCTTACCTTATACGCAAATTGCGCACCGGCTAGATCCGTCTCAATACTGCGAATATCCATTGCTAACGCGGGCGTTCCGGAGTCTTGAGTATCAAGTAGACCCCAATACAAAGAGAATTCACTCTTCTCAGTTTGCATGGCATAGCTGAGATCAAGGCGGTCACGGCTTAACTCTGTTGAATCAATTTCACCTTTAGGTGTATCGATATTATCGCCGCGATCCGCCTCGGCAAGTACGGTAACGCGGTGAGCCTTAGATGCACCAGTCAAGCGTACTGCACTGGTATTTGTATCGCCATTAGTGTGTATCCGAGTACCGATAAAACCATCGAGTACAAAGTCATCACCGTCGTTAAATTCACCACGGTCAAGTTCTGCACGAATATGCCCGCCCAAGCTTTCGCTTGCACTACTTACGCTTGCAACACCACGATCGAGAGAGAGCTTTTTAGTAATCATTGGTGAGCTATAAGAAAGCGGCGCGTCCATTGCATTCGGACCACCAGAAATAACTTCTGTACCGTCGAGACTCACGGCAACACGATCACCATATAAACCACGATACTGAGCGATACCACTAATTGCGCCGTTTTTATTTACATTGGCACCGGGAATAAGTTTAAGCATATCCGAGGTGTCGGTAGTTAACAAAGCACTGGCTTTGAGCTCCATCACGTCAAAGGCGACTTGATGGCCGTGCACTAAAACTTCTTCTAATTGGTTTTGCTCTTGAGCCTTAGCATGCACCGCAGTCAGTGCAAAACATACCATCCAGGTAATACGCTTCATAAATATCTCTATACTCAACTTAGTTAACAGTGATGAGGCATTTTAGCATGCAATAAACCATGCGCACTCTGTGGCATTTTGTCGCAGGGTGTATGGTTTAAGAGAGACAGGTTTAAGAGAGACACAGTAAAAGATATAAGTTTTGACCTTATAAATAGAGTGCTTGCGAAGCAGGAGGGGACGCCAAAGGGATTAGCCTCTTTATTGAATAAGTTTCTTAAAGCGAGTATCGATATCGATTCCAGATAAAATCTCAATATTGATCCCATCGGAGATTCCTACGGTAACAATTGTCCTGACAAACTCTTGCTCGCCGACTTCAACCTCGACGTAGGCTACACCATCTTCAAGAATCAAATTACCTTCGTTAATAGCCAAAATATTCTCGCGCTTTGCCAATACGATATCGGCATTTGCGCTGTACCCTGCGCGCAGAAAACCCGTTTCTGGGAGCTTAATCGCCGCACGAATTTCAAATTTAATCGTTCCCTGGCGCTCAAACCCTTTTGGCGAAATATATTCCAATTCAGCTTCAAAGCGCTCATTGCCGATTGCGCCGACATGTAATACAAGGGGCATACCTTCTTTAACTTTGCCTACTTCGGACTCATCAAGCCTACCCTCGAAAATTAAGTCCTTCATGTTCGCGACATTCGCAATCGTACTACCTTGATTAAACGTGTTGGTTTCGATAACAAAACTGCCCTCTTTCACCGGCACATCTAAGATCATCCCTGACACCGTCGAGCGTACGAGGTTAGCCGCCTTTCCAGATTGCTTCGAGGCGCCTTCTTTAATCAGCTCCACATTATTCTGGGCGGAGTTTACGGCCTCTTCCTGTAACTCGTATTGCAAGAGGAATTTATTAAACTGAATCTCCCCGATAAGCTGTTTCTTAAACAGGGATTGTTGACGCTCGTACTCGGTTTTGGCGTTGCGTAAATTAATCTGAGCTTTATGTAAGCTAGACTCCGCATTATTTAGATGCTCCATATCTGGAATCAGCTGGATGCGCGCAATAACCTCACCTTTTTTAACATTGTCCCCCGCCTCTACGTAAAGCTTATCAATCACTCCTGAAACCTGAGGTTTGATGACGACTTCTTTGCGTGGTAGCACTTTGCCTGTCGCGACCGTTTTCTTAATAATATCTGTGAGAAAAGCGCCGGTTGTTTCGTATACAACAGGTTTTTCTTGAGATTTTTGATAGAGAAAGACAGCCGTTCCGACAAACACACCAACTATGGTGAACAAGGTAAGAACTAATACTATTTTTTTGATAACTTTTTTAAACATTGTATCCATTTTTCCTAAGGAATATGCGTTCTAGCACGCAGCCAAGCCAGCTTTTACTCAATTATTATTCGTCTTGTAGGGCTACAATTGGGTTGACCCTCGCGGCCTTGGACGCCGGCAATATCGCAGCCAGTAAGCCCGAGCTAACCAAGGCTAAGAGCGCAAAGGCCGCTGTCGATAGTTCGATATCAGCTCGCCCAAACATCCCGCCCTGACTACTTGCTAAAAGAGGCGACACAAGTTCTAACACCAAAACCCCACCGACTAGGCCAAAATAACCCGCTATTGTAGTCAAAACTAAGGCCTCTTGGACAATTGTCACGATGATATCACCCGAAGTCGCGCCCAGAGCCTTACGTAAACCTATTTCACGGGTGCGTTCTTTAACCACAATCAACATAATATTACCGACGCCCACGACGCCTGCGATGACGGTTCCGACTGCGACAATCCAACTGAATATACGAATTCCCTCGAACAAACTTTCAGCTTTTTCATATTCTTTTTGGGCATTCCAAGTCCCAATCACACCCGTATCGTCTAGGTGAACACGATGGCGCTCGTGTAAAATCCGTCGAACCTTTTGCTCCAGATCGACTGCGTGTACGCCTTCGACAGGCGAGATTTGAAGATGCCCAATCCAACCCGTTTGATTAAAGGTCTGACGCAAAGTTGAATTGGGAAGTAAAATACGCTCAGCATCATCCCGTCCTCCGGAGCCCGTGTTAGGCGCTGCAAATACCCCGACGATGCGAAAGCTTACGTCCGAGATTTCAAGATAATGACCCACGGGGTTTTCACTCGCTTCGAATAACATTTCCTGAACGCTGCTTCCGATCACGGCCACTTTACGCTTTTGCTCGAAATCTAAATCATTCAATGCTCGCCCAAGCGGTAGGGAATAGTTAGCTAAGGCGAAAATGTCTGGCTCAACGCCGCGAGTATTGAAAGTGCCTTTGGCCTTCCCCCGGACAATATACTGAGCCGCTTGCCAGCCACCGAGGTCATTGACGCTAGAAATCAAATCCACCTCAGGCAATGCTCGAACAATAGCGACATCCGCATCTTTCAAGTTGATACGTCGCCCAAGCCCTAAACCTTGATAAGGAATCTGCGTTTTGCCGCCACTCCATAAAAATATGGTATTAGTATGCCCACCAAAATCATCTAGAGCTCCACGCTCAAGCCCGCGCCCAGCCCCAAGCAAGACCACGAGCATAAAAATACCCCAAAAAACGCCAAAAGCGGTCAAGGCGGTACGTAACTTGTGATGGCGAATTACAAAGTAAATTTCTTGCCAACGATCAATATCAATCATGCGCTTCTCATTGCCTCAACAGGAGAGATACGAGCGGCCCGCCAAGCGGGGGCAAATCCAGCCAGTGCACCAGCCGAAACCACGGCAAAAATGGACCACGCGGCGACGTTAAAATCAATCTCTGGGCGTTTAAAACTATCGTGGCTCACATCAAATACCGCCATCAAAAACGTAATTAACTCCAGCACACCAACACCTACGACCAAACCAAGGTATCCGGCAAAGGTTGTCACCAAAATCGACTCGAACAATAGCGCGGATATGATATTGATAGGTCGGGCGCCGAGGGCTTTGCGCACCCCAATCTCTACAGTTCGCTCCTTGACGGTAATCATCATAATATTGCTGATGCCAACCATACCCGCAACCAAGGTGCCAATGCCGACAAACCAGATAAAGCTATTGATTGAGCGAAACATTGCGGTGGTACGCTTTGCCCGATTAATCAGGTTAAAGCTCCGGATCCCGTTACGATCCTCCGGCGATACCGTGTGCCGCTTCCTAAGCAAACTAAGCACTTGTTTTTCAACTTGGTAGGGGTCGTAACCAGGCTTGGGCTGGTAAGTAATCAGCTTTAGGTCGGTATCACCGTGACCGAAGGTCTTTTGATACAGGCTAAGAGGAATATAGATACGTTCTGAGTTTCTACCCTGTCTTTCTTGGTCAAAAAAAAGACCAACAATGGTAAAACTGATGTCGTTAATTTGGACGCTTTTACCCACGGGGTTTTGATCCGGAAACAAGCGCTTAGCGACCAAAGTACCGATGGTGGCGACTTTGCGCACTTGAGTATCATCTAGCTTATTTAAGCGTCGCCCGCTCTGGTAGTCTTGGTAACGCTTTATTTTAAAGTAATCATCCGCGACACCAAAAACCCCGAAGTTTCCGCTAAGCTTGCCGTTGCGAATTAGGGTGTCGCCGCCATTGGTGCTACCTAATGGATTTTCGGCAGAGGCATAGAGGACGCTAGGGAGGTCCTTAACGGCTTGCAAATCAGCTTCATTAAAGGTGATTTTACGCCCCTCTCCGAGCCCTTTATAAGGAATAGACGTGGCCCGACTAAAGATCCAAACGCTATCCATGGCGTTACTGGTAAAACCTTCTTTCATGCCGTTTTGCAGACCTTGCCCAACGCCGAGCAATACAATCAACATAAAAATCCCCCAGAACACACCGAAGGCGGTCAAAAAAGCGCGCAGGCGATTATGCCGTAGGGTAAATAGAATCTCTTGTAAGCTATCGATAACATTCATAACTCGCCTCTCGCCTAGCTATCTCTTTGCCATCGAACGAACATGATCAATATGGCCATCTTTGAGGGTGATAATCCGCTCGGTCTGTTCGGCAATATCTTGCTCATGCGTTACGATTACTAGGGTTTTACCCAGGGCGTGGACTTCTTTAAATAAGCCCATGATATCATCTGTGGTAGCGCTATCCAAAGCCCCGGTGGGCTCATCAGCGAGGATAACATTGGGGTTGGTGACTAGGGCGCGAGCAATGGCGACGCGCTGCTTCTGCCCGCCCGAAAGCTGATTGGGCATATGGCTAGAGCGTTCAGATAGGCCAACAAGTTCAAGGTACTCTTCCGCTTTTTTATTGCGCTCGCGTCGCCCAACCTTTTGGTAGTACAAAGGCAAAGCGACATTTTCGATTGCGTTTTTAAAGGGTAATAAATTAAACGACTGAAAAACAAAACCCAGAAGTTTATTGCGAAAGTAAGCCGACTCTTTTTCACTCAATTTGCCGATGTGCTTTCCTTCGAGAATATAATCTCCAGAATCGTGATGATCGAGTATCCCCATAATATTCAGTAAGGTGGACTTTCCCGAACCGGAAGACCCCATGATCGCGATCATCTCCCCGGCGTCGACCTCGAGATCTACGCCTTTCAAGACGTGCAAACGTCGATCTTTCTCACCATAATATTTGTGGATATTACTTAGCGATATCATTTTATCCATTCACTGATAGAGCCTCAAAACGTAAAGAACTAAAAAACTAAAGTAAGAATAGCCTGCTATTAACAACGCTAAAACCTACAACGAACATGGAGTAAAAACTCGCAAGCAGCGATGTTGGTTTTGAGCGACGATTGTAACGTATTTTTAGTCAGTTAAGACCGCTATTAGCGGGAAAGGTAACGCGGCCCTTTTGGAAAGTGACGACGGCCATTAAACATCTCTTGATTGGCTTCGCGCGCGAGGTCGTGGGCGCGATCACTATTTGCAGTCAATACTTGAGTTATCAGTGCCGAAGCGAGGACCCCACCGATCGAGTTGTTACCATAACGTGCATTGTCTTTTGACTTGCTAGCACGCCCCTGCCAAAGGATCTCGCCAGTTGAAACCGAAACCAATTTTGCCGAGGCATTAAACACTGTTCGGGAAGATATCAATTTATAATGCTGACCGTAGTCGTTAATCGTGACATAAAGAACGGCGTCTGCAGCAAGCACTTCGTTAATTTTATCAAGGCTTATAGTGTGCATCTCTCCCGGTGTGGGCAGCCCGTTTTCTTTTAAAAAAGCATCTATCACCGCCACCGGAAAGACATAATAGCCAGCCTCCGCTAAAGGCTTGCTAACACTCGCCAAATAGCTATATGGCGCCAAAGGCTCCGAGCTGTTGTTTAGCGGCGGCAAGACCAGCACGGTTTTAGGACGATCGACTGCCCCCTCCTGCGGCTCAGCGTATGCGACGCAAGCAAAGAAGCTGCCAAAGCAAAGCAACAAGTACAAGCCTAAAACCGAAGCCCGTTGCACAGCAAATCTAATGAGCACGCTTGTTCTCCTTGTCATCGAGCGATATAAAATTTTGGTTAATAGACGACGTTGCGGCATTGTTGTTTAACCTTGCCTGGCTCAAACCAGACAATAGTCGCTCGATAAAGACCTGAGACTCCGGAAACAAGCGCAGCTCTTCACGAAAGGCACTCTCGGCAAGGTCAAGCTCCCGCAATGAAAAGTACATATACCCTAGGTGGGCGTATATCCCAGGACCTGGCATATAGCCTTTGCGCTTCATTTGTATAAGATCCTTTTCCAAACGCGTAACCTGAGTCTGGGGCGTGGCTAACTCGGGCTTATGATACATTTGATAAACCAATGTTTCATAACTGCCCCATGCGTATTGTGGCGCATGTGTGCACGACATCAACAATACAGCACTCGCCACTAAAAATGCGAGATTGCGCCCCCAGCGGTGTGCCCCATGCAATGCGTAGCTATTACTCATAAATGAAAACACCGTCATTATCGCCTTAATCAAGAGACCAAGCGCCACGTTCCAAGCCCTCTATCAAGGCATTGACCGCCTCACGGATGGCAAGGTCGAGAACCTTGTGGTTAAGCGTATTATCGTAGCCTGTTTTCGTACCAAACCCCACGACTTGGCGGCTATTTAGTGCGACCTCACCCGCACCTTGGCTGGCGTAAACAATTCTCGAACTATTAACATCTACAATATTAAGCATAACCTTAGCGTAAGCCATCTGGGTTTTGCCTTGACCTAAAATACCGAATAGCTGGGTATCGCCTGAGGTTCTTCGGCCAAATTCAGTGACACTTCCGATGACTGCAAAACTCGCGCCTTGGATTTGCTGCGCCGTGCCGTTATATCCAGCTTCTGTCGCCAGAGCCTGCATATTGGAGCGATCCATCAAATCAAAACGATTGGTTTGCTGAAGGTGGGTTTGAAGTACTATTTTAGCCTGCCCGCCCAAGCGATCCACCCCGTCGGAAAACAAACCACGCATGTATGTGGAGTTATTCGCGAAGCTGCCCACAATGATGGCGTGTTTTTCACCATGGTAAGGCGTGTTAAACGTCGCTACGGTGTGAGTTTGTGTCGATTTCTGTGTCTCAGTAACCGCACAAGCTGTCATCCATAAAGCCACAATACACCAAGTGGATAGGCGTATTAGCCCTTGAATGAAAGTTAAACTTTGTAGGGATTTAACAAGTTTCCCAAAGTGTTGCGACATAATTATTCTCCTTAACGTTTTAATCATTTGCTTAACAGCTTATCATGAGCACCTGAATATCAGCTGAATGACTTTAAAGTCATGATCGAAAACCACAATAGACAGATAGCAGCATAGATAGAAGGTCAACCCCCCATTATGAACGCCCCTGAATCCAAATGGTTTTTCATCGCCGAGCCCCGCCCTTCGGCCAAAGCGCGGTTTTTTTGTTTTCATTACGCCGGTAGTAATGCCAACGTTTTCTCTAGCTGGCTCAGCCTTATTCCCGAAGACATTGAGCTAGTAGCCGTTCAACTGCCCGGGCGAGGCACGCGCTTTGGTGAAGATTTGCACGCCAGCATGGCGCCTTTGATGGCCGGATTGCTAAGCGATATTCCTGCTCTGCTAGATAAACCGTACTTTGTCTTTGGCCACAGTTTAGGCGCCGCGGTTGCCTGTGAGTTGCTTTTCCAACTTCAGCATCGGAACAAGCCTGGACCGCTACATTTCTTTGCTTCAGGTCGGCGCTCGCCCTCATGCGAGCCTTTGATCCCACCATTGCATGATTATCCGCAGGAGCGCTTCGAGCAAGCATTACGTAGCTTTAATGGTACCCCAGAGCAACTCTTCAAAGAGCCTGAGCTTATGGAGCTTTTTAGCCCAATTTTACGCGCAGACTTTAAATTGTCTTACGATTGGCAGCGTGAGCCCGGTGTTAAACTTCAATGTAAAGCTTCAGTGCTTGGCGGCGAAGAAGACACACTCGCGCCCGAACACCAACTTCAAGCGTGGCAGCAACATTTTGAACAGACTGTTGATGTAAAGCTCTTTCCAGGCGGGCATTTTTTTATCACCGAACATCAAAACTTACTGCTGCCTTATTTACTTAAGTTTTTATGGGTAAAGCCATAGTTTTTTACTCGCATATTTCCAAATTGTGGCCATACTAATAGAGAATTTTGTCAAACCAGCGCTAAGGTTAAACATGCTAGGCTTTATTCTTTATTGCGCGACATGTCGCAGTCAGCACATCCAACACTCTCAGAGCTTAACAACTGAGATGTCGTCTCAACACGCGCTGGGTGGAGGCGCACAATGAACTCAATTACAAATAAAATACTCGTTGCTGTACTGGTATCGACTACCATCATTTTGAGTATCATCTCAATCAGCTCCTACCTCTTGCTAGAGTCTCAGGAGCGAACACGCTTTAAAGAAGAAACACAAAACTTAAGCGAGCAACTCCAGGTCATCATGAATGACCCGATATTCTCCTACGACCTGCCGGTACTTGAAAAAATCGTTAACTCCTACAAACCCAACCCTTTTATTGCCAAAATTGAAGTTATTGATCAAAAACAGCGACCTATGGTGGAGATCAATAATAACAAAGAGTTCTTATTCGATACTGTCGAGCTGCCCATTCATCACGACAATAACAAACTAGTCGGAACGATTCTGGTGACCTACGCCTTAGATTCAACTAACAGTATTTTAAGTCGCAAAATCACTGAGATTTTAATCAACTCCGTCATAACGCTCGCCGCGTTATGTGTTTGCCTTGTTTTGGTGATCCAATATGTATTTGTCCGCCCCTTGACCCAGGTATCTAAAACTATCGCGCAAATGCATCAAAAAGGAAAGTTCGACCTCACAGTCGTAGCCCCTATTGATAATACCCTTGAAATTGGAACATTAGCCGAAAATTTTAATCGCTTATTAAAAGCCGTAAAAGAAACCATCAATGATGTCGCTATCAGTACCAGTGAGATAGGCGAGTGGGTCACCAAGTTCGACCGAGTCAGCGAAAGCACCTCTTCGAATACCATTGCCCAGCAGCAGCTTACCCAAAACTCCCTCACCCATGTCCGCGAGCTTCAAGAGGCCATCAACGGCATCGTTCACAGTACAGAGTCGACCGCTAACGACTGCAGAGAAACGCTTGAGCTCACCGATGAGCGTAAATCCGATGTGGAAAAAAACCTAAAACTGATCAGTGAGCTGGTCACCGAATTAAACAGCAATGCCGAGAAAGCCAACGAGCTTAAAGCCGCAAGCGCGACAATTGCCGGGGTTCTTGTCGTGATCAAAAATATCGCAGAACAAACCAATTTGCTCGCACTGAACGCGGCTATTGAAGCGGCTCGGGCAGGTGAATCAGGCAGAGGCTTTGCGGTAGTCGCAGACGAGGTTCGCACCTTGGCTCAGCGCACTCAAGAGTCGACTTCGGAAATTGAACGTATTATCAGTGAATTACAGCGAAAGGCTGAAGAATCCTACGCAGGCTCGCTACGCAGTCGTGACATGGTACAAGAAGCAATTGCGCTAACAGAAAAAAGCGCTGAGTCTTATACCTACATTTCCGACAAAATGCACTCTATTAATACCAAAGTAAGCGATGTTTCCCAAGCCGCTGAGCAGCAGTACAACTTGAGTAACCAGGTCAACCGCTTTATGGAAGAAGTATTGACAGGTACGGAAAGTTTAGCTGAAAAAATACTACAGATGAAAACAGACTCATCGACGCTTATAAATGCAAAGCAGAAACTACACGAAGATATGAGCTTTTTTATTGTAAAATAAGCCCTTGGTATACCAAGCTCTACAAACTAAAAAGCCCGCAGCCAATTATGGTCGCGGGGTTTTTTTATCCTTCAGATTTCTGTAGTTCAACCTGTTAATTTTTCAAGAAAAAACTGAAAACCTATGCGTCCGATTGACTGTCAATATATTGGTTAATTTTATACTGAAAATATATTGACGAAAAGAAGAAGGTTAAAACCCCACCCAGCTTGATCCCCGTATGCCCCGACAAGCATTTTTTAAAAGTGAAAACCAGATATATATAAGTCGCTATGTATGCAAGAAATAAAATCCCCAAAATAGCGGCAAAGATACCGCTCTCGCCGGCCACAGCAGAAACTACGGTGTACAATATGCTCAAAATGATAAACCCTAAAGCCACATTTGCAGGGAATTTTCGTTCGCTAACAGCATTCAATTGCTGACCTCTGCTGTAAAGCCAATACGCGCCATATATGCCCCCGGTTAGTATACCGAGTCCGAAAACAGCCCAAGCTGTAAATCGGGAAATGTTGACATCACCCTGGCTCTCGGTGACTAATTCTGAATCTGGTGCTTGGTAAATACTTTTATCTTCTTCTGTCATATCTCTATCCTTAATTGTTAATATTATTACTTTAACCCGCAGACGAACGCTGGTTAAAAGAACCGTAGGAAGCATACCTGAATGCATTGTACTGCTCAATTGTATAAGGCAGAAAACCAAAAAAAGAACAAACACCCACCAACATGATCATATGTTGTACGGGGCTATCGAAAAATTGATAACTGTTAATAAGCATTACAGACAAAATGCATAGCGTATTAAGTTCTTATCACCTGTTAGATACAAGAGCAACAAGACCAAACGACTCATTACAACGCATTACAGACCTATTGCAAAAAGCTTGGAAAAACATCAAATTACAACTTTACGCGCCAAAGCGTCATCATATTACATCGGAAAATAGTAATATCCCTTCGTCGAGTTGATTAGTGCCGCAATCAGGCCTATAAATTATTCTGCGAGTAATTAAGTATCGAATATTGACCACAATTACAGGTATCCCACTACATGCTCAAGCTCGGTGTGAAATATTATTGTCTCATCGCTATGTGGTCGGCGAGAAAATATTGCACAACTAATTGACCGAGTCAGCTACATTATCTTCCCTCTGACTTTATTACTTGGTTTCTTAATTTCTACAAACGTTTAACCTAGGATCTAGCACGTGAAATCTTGCAATAAAATATCCAACTCAACCGACAACCATCAACCCTCACTTGGTATTAATTCCGTATATGCCATCGAGAACGATAAAGATAACGATGGTAGCGCCATGGATTTTTACGACGGCAAGTATCCCTTAGGCCCCTACAACCCTAAGATTGACGATTTTTCACTGGTATATATCAATAGCACCGTTAACCTGGGCGTTATTACTCGGCGCGCATTTGAGCCCGAGCAGATAGTCGCCCAAATTCACGGCGAAATTGTCAGCGACATTCGTCAACACACACTTCAGCTTGGACCCGGCACCCATATTTATGACCCGTATTTCTCCGGTTATATCTCGCACTCCTGCGACCCCAACATACGACTTGAAACAGAAACCTGTCAGTTAATCGCGATTAAAGCCATCAGCCCGTATCAACGCTTAAGCATGGATTACACAGATTCTGAAGATATTCTCTTTAAAAGTTTTCCATGTAGTTGTGGATCGACACAGTGCCGAGGGTGGATTCAAGGCAAAAAAGAATCAAATCAAAGATAAATTATGCAAGACATTTGGTGGCAACGTAAAGATCTAGGCTACAAAGGCCAGGAGCTGTATTTCGCAGGCGAAGCAATAAGCTATTGGTGTCAGGGTTTACAGCTACCTCTTTTCCTTTATAGCGGCGCGCGTATTAACGACAATATTGCGCGTTTACAAAACGCCTTAAACAAGGTTGACCGCCCTTGCAGGCTGCTGTACGCGATGAAAGCCAACCACAACAGTAGTGTGCTAAATCACATCCGCCAAAGCGGCCTCGGCATTGATGCCTGCTCCCCCAAAGAGGTCAGCGCCGCCCTTAGCTGCGGTTTTCACGCTAAAGATATATCCCTTACGGGGATATTATCACCGAAAGAACTTATTGAACTTGGAGCAGTAAACGACCTTCAGATAAATGTCGATTCGCTCTCCGCATTAGCAACGATTGGACGTCATTTTCCCGAGCGAGAAATTGGTATTCGCATCAACCCTCAAGCCGCATCCGGCGCTACCAACAATAGCTTATTGCAGTATTCAGGCGATAAAATTAGTAAATTTGGTATTTATCGCGATGAACTCGAAGAAGCACTCACAATTGTTGAGCAACATCAGTTGCACCTAAAACGTGCACACATGCATCTCGGTTGCGGATTGTCGAATCAAGGCCTAGCCCAATTCCATAACGCTATGCGCTGTGCACGCGAAATGGTCGATCGTATTCCTGGCATTAACCAAGTCAATTTAGGCGGGGGCTTAGGCGTTCCTCACCTCCCTTCAGAGGCACCGCTAGCACTTAAAGCCTGGACTGGCATCATTAACGACACCTGGGGAGACAGCCCATATCAACTCATCTTTGAGCCAGGTGAATATCTCGTAAAAGATGCGGGAATGTTACTTCTAAACGTCAACTACGATGAAGTCAAAGCCGGTAAGCGCTTCGTATTCCTCGCAGGCGGTTTCAACCTCGCAAAAGAGCCAGCCTTTTATCAGTTGCCATGTTATCCTATTTCGACTAAATTACCGGGGAAAAACGATGCCCCAGCAGACGTAGTCGGTAACATCAATGAAGCGCTAGACATCTGGTACGAACAAGTCCCCTTACCGCCAATGCATGTCGGTGATATTGTTGCCCTGTTAAACTCTGGTGCATACGCTGCAGAAATGTCATCTAACCACTGTATGCGTGGTGACTTTATGGAGCGATTTATTAGCACTTAATTTAAGGTATGGGGAGACTGAGTGATAGAGTATCAATCGGCAAAAGTTTATTCGATACGTCCATTACTTGAGGGCATAATAGTAGGCCTTGCTATCTTACTAGTCGCCGTGATCACAACTTATTTTATTCTTCACCACGCGCTTATTGCAGAAAAACAAGAAATTCGTGAAGGCATGTTACGCCAAGCCAAAATCATCGCCACCCTCATAGATGGTGATGCCCACCCAATGTTCATAGACCCCAGCCAAGAAGATAGCTCCGAATATCAGGCCAACATTCTCCCTCTTGGTCGCGGCCTACTCGAGAGCTGTGATAAACGACTGAGCGAGTACGAGGAAATCTTCGACTTAGCTAACGGCTGCAGTTTGATTTTTATCTACACCGTGATTCTCAAGAACGAAAAAGTCTATTACATCCTCGACCCCTGGCCCTCTGACATCGAGTCCCCCGATAGCCCCGGAGTCGAAATGAAATCTCATATTATGGATGAATATCCGGATGCCAACCCACACATGATCCACGCATTAAAAAATCAAATGGCTGACACCACCGAAGTCTACGCCGATGAATGGGGACATTTTATCAGTGCTTACGCACCGTTTTACAACAGCAAAGGCGAATTCGTGGGTATCGTCGGTATCGACATGAAAGCCGATCGCTACGTTAAGCGCCTCGAACCAATTAAACGTGCTGCCACCCGGGCCTTCCTAGCCGTTAGTATTATTGCCTACCTTGTGGGGGCGACGGTGTGGTTCTTACGCCGCTTCATTCTAATAATCAATACCAAGCGCTTAGCATTACTGGATGCATATTTAAAATTACACCGAGAGCTAAAACAAGGTAATGAATAGTACCCAATCAAGCGCCCCAACTTACACACGCTTACTGATGTATTTGGCAGCAACGCTTTTTATTTCCATATCGATGGGAATGAACGCGATTATATTCCCCGTCACCATGGAGAGTTTCAAGTTTTCCGAGGTCACAATGGGACTCGTGCTTGCCAGCGAAACCAGCGCGCTTTTATTGATTTGCTTTTCACTGCAGTGGATTTTCAAAAAAATTGGCTTATGTCTCGCCGTGGCGATAGCCCTATTGTTACGCACGGGGAGCTTGTATTTTATTTCCTCGGCTGAGCATGAGCACCAATGGTTAGGTTTTGTGTTTGTTCACGGCATAGGCGCTTACCTAGCCGTTTTATTGCTCCAAATACTAATTACCAGTATGCGTTTCAAAAAAAACACGACAATTGTCAATGCGATGTACGGCATGATGATTTCTCTAGGTTATTCAATTGGTCCTTTTCTTGTTGGATTGTCAACTAGCATCCCCAGTGACAGTATTCTAAGCAAGCTAAGTGAAATATTTGTAGTGCAACGCTTGGACGTCGCATTTTCTGTATTTTTCTCGATAGTTTCAGGTTTTATTATGTTAGCGGTTGGCGGTAAAACGCCCGGTCAGGAAGACGGAAAATCTAGAGGCTTATTCAATATTATTAAAGACTCTCCAGGCGTCTATTGCGCAATTGCTTATTGCGGCGTGGTAATTTTCGGTATTACCGCATTTATTACTATTTACGGTATTAGAAATCATATGGAGGTATACGCAGCGTCTATGCTACTGGTCGCGTTTATTACTGGTTGTATTGTCTTAGAACCAGTATACGCGTGGATAAGTGCGCACTTTGATTTGCGTCATTTCCTATTTACCAACATTTTTGTATCGTTAATATTTTCGGCGTTCTTGCCCTTGGTCATATACGACTTTTATCAATCTGTCGTATTGTTGTTTCTCTGGGGCGGAGCCAATGCATCCTGTTACTCGGTTGCGATGTCGATATTGTTAACACGTTTCGAAGAGCGCGATATGGTCGCCGCGAATGCGGCATTTTCGCTCATGGATAGCCTTGGCGGTACAGTAGGTATTATACTGATTGGGGTTGCTATGAGCAGCCTTGGCTCAGAAGGCCTCGCTTATATTATGATGCTGGCTTCCGTATTGTACTTCAGCTATGGTTTAACCCGCTATAAAATTATATAGCTTGTAAAACCATCTAGCTTGTAAAATAAACTAAGCTTATAAAAATTACTTACAGCATACCGCCGCCAGTGTCAGTGCTGCCAGAGTTTCCGCCAAGAATCTTAGTATCACTGTCTGGATCGTTAAGCGATACAATCTTCGTTTTACTAATGCGATGACGGTAAATCTCTCTGAGGTACATAATCGTACCTTTAATGTCCTCAGAGCTTAGCCGAATATCGTTAATGGATACGAATTTTTTATTCCCCTCTATCGTCTCACGATATTTCTTCTCGTACATCGGCTTAATGGCATTCCAGTTAGTATCTAGAATTTTGGCCGGATTTTCGAATTCATCGACCATCTCATTAAAATGTTCGTCGTCGAACACCTCATCACGAATCAGGCTAAGAAATGCACGATCAAAGCTATCGTCATAGCGGTATTTCCCCTTACCAAAACAACGCTTTATGTAAGAGACTATCAGTGTTAAAAAATCATCGCTCAAGCAGGGGCTTTTGGCAATCAAGGTCGTTAAGGATACATTCGAAGAGGTGCCAATAACCAAGGCGTAACGCTTAAGTGTGGTGTTCGGGAATATATTATTAAGGTGTTTTTTAAGCTTATTAAGATCCATGTAGGAAAGCTTATAATCTTTCGGCAACGAGATAATCGATACAATCGACGAGCACTGATTAAAAAAGTGTAATTTTTTAAGCTTCTCCGTATTATAATTATTAGCCTTACAGTCTTTTAGATACTCACGATAACGTTTCGACTCAATGGGTAGTAAGCTCACACCCTCGATTGCTTTGGTTACATCGTTAAAGTGTGGTAAATCTATGGAGCGGAAAAACAAATCATCAACATCAAGTTCAATAACTTCCTGCTCTTTCTGCTTCTGCTCTGAGCTCTCCGAGACAAACGACGAGGTCTTAGATACCACCGCTTCCGCATAGGCAATGGTTACAGGCCCCGCAAGGCTCATAAATAAGTCGTTTGCATCAAGTCGAATAGTTTCATTAATATCAATGCCTGCACGGCGGAAATAGTCTTGATCGTAATCGGTTGTCACCGATTGTGCCGTTAGGATGTTAAATATTTGCTGGGAGATATATTGATTGGCATATTTTTCCATGGTGTTGACGTCGATATTTTTAATATCACCGTCATTTGACTCCTCAGCGTAACGCATAATATCATTCGAAATTAGCATCATCGCATTCCAAGGGCGCAACCGTTCCATAATGCCCTTTTCGGCTCCGTCTTCGTCAGCATTGTTATAGGAAAAGTTCCACTCCTCGGAGAGGTACTTGCATAACAGACGGCCGGAATTGATATGTAAGGCCTCGGATATCTCTGAAGATTCACTGGCAAGGTTAGGTAATATGCAAATTCCAGTACTAAAAATCGGCTCAAATACAAACGAATGGTCGCCTGTAAGCGGTACGCCTTGCTTATTCCAGACGCTGTCATTAAATGTTTTACTCATGTAGGCATACTGCTGAGCCAAACCAAACTCCGACGCCATGCCAGACCCGGTGCCGCCACCGGCACTAAAGATATAAAAGAACAAGCGCGACTGATTGGCTTTAATTCCGCAAGAGTCGATCAAGTATGAATGAATGTTTTTCCAATTCTCATCAAGAAACTGCTCGGTACCACGATTAAGAATCATTTTAGCAAGATACTGGCCTAAAATCGGCGCATTACCGGCGCCGCCCGCATGCACTTCAGATAGATCCATCACCTTCATTTTTTTATAGTTGTCTAAAAGATTGTTCTCACCTCTGCCATAAGAAGACTTGATGCGTCCGTTGATGTCTTTATCCAAGTCGCCGAGCATAATGAGCGGCTCGATTAAAAACGCTTGCGCACCACTATTTTTTGGGGGCAARTGGAAATTCTTACGGATCCATTTAGCCGCCATGCCAGTATCTTTTTCTGATGCTTCACGCCGCTGGGTATCGTCTAARTAAAACTGCCTCGCATTGTGGACAAGCATGGCAAGATCAAGGGATATATTCGAACCGCAACGCCCTAGCCCAATCAAGCATACCGAAGGAAAAGGCTGTGGCCTTGCGTTAGCCTCGCCATCTGCTTTAACCTCAGGGTAGATCTGCTGCTTGAGCTCGTTKAGGTTTTCAATTATCCGAACGGTATCGCATTCGGTGTAGTATAAGTAATCTGAGATATCGATTACGTCAGCACCYGATTTGTCTTGAGCCTTACTGCTGTTGCCACCAGTAGTACTCACCGATGTTGATTTTTTAACACCGCGTTTAACTGGCGCTGACCGGCTATTATTTTTCTTCTCTGCTTGCTGTACTTTATTCGACTCAGCAGTATTCGAGTCAGAAGCGCTTTCGCCCTCTTGATGTTGGCCACTAGAGGRCTTGGTATTCCCCCCATTAGATTCGTCATTATGATCCATATTTTCAGGTGTATCACTAGTGTTTTTTCTGGTCATGCGACGATCTCCAACAAGATTGCTGTCCAGCTTAAATCAAAAATTTATAGCCAGATGTATTTTTATAGATTTTAAGTAGCAACTCCACACACTTCCGGGCAGCCATGTATCGTATTTTTTTACTCTCTATTAAAAATAGTAGATATATGAACTATTTGCCCTGTTAAATGTAGTGTAATAACAATTCTAAGTTAGATTAAGCCAATCGGAATAATTGTACGCGCATACTTATAACTATAAAATCAAACAAGAGCGCAAATGATCACATAAAGGCATAAGAGACCAACTAAAAATCACACCTAGCACCACACACAAGCCTAACGAAAACCTAAGCAGAACAGAATCAAGAGACAAAAATTGTCACTATGGCGCGAATATCGACATAGCTATAAACACAAACAGCCAAACCAAATCATCTATAAAGAACAAAGCCTCCACTTATCAATAATTCTTATACGCATAACTACGCGCATAAAACCTATTTAGCAAACAAAGTGATTTCGATAGAACCCTTCCTACTTAGCCGCTTCATGTAAGCTAAGTAGCAGCCCGTATAAGTTAAGTGGCACACTACCTGCAACGACTCTAGATAACGACAGAGTAGACCCCGGAAAGTTATCATGCGGCTGATTCAGGCCATCGCCACCGCCGTAGTTTTATTAACAGTATCACCCTACTCTATTTGCAGGCTCAGTAAGGGGTACCATCGAAATCAACCAGAACGGTAACGGTAACCAATCCTTTTCACCTTAGCCCCGTGACACCTAAGACTCCCAACCTTTGCCCTCTTACGGGGGCTTTTATTTTTCTTCCTATGTAAACCCCAGATACCTCCACACGAACTACAAAACCTGAGAGTTACAAGCTGTTTTAAAATAAGCAGTTATCAGCAGTGTTCAACTAATTATAAAATAGTTGGTCACCGTGTCGCCTAATTGTCTATATTCATGAAATAGAAGGTAGACAACGACAAAAAGCACTGACCTAGGGAGTCAAAAATGACGTCCAAATTTTCGTATGATTCAGACGTATCCATTAGTAAAAAAGCTATGCGATACCTAGGCTTAGGACTCCCGGATCGTTCCTTAGCTTTAGAATTCCCCCTGACGCCAAGTAGCAAATACGCGGCAAAACCAGAAACCTCAGTCGAGACCATTAATAGCGTTTTTTATAAAATTAGCAGCAAACCTTTTGAGGTTCTTGATAAAATCAGAAAAGACCTAATACAGACCAACGCCTACCCAATCGATTCGACACAACGCTTGGCTTTAAGCCAAGCTTATTGGCATAATCTTTATCTTATGTCCACCAAACTGATTAAAAAATTCCAAAGTCACGGCAGCGTGCCCGACGGCAAACAACGGTCACAGCTCCTAGATCTGACGTTTGAAGCCCTCGACCACGTTAGACGAAGCTATCAGTTGGTTTTTTTACATGACTACGACCTGCCCAATCGACATTATGGCCGCAACCGTAAACGCATCTACGAAGCCGCCTTTTGCACCATGGAAATCATTCAGCTCGAACAAACGATTGGCGCGCTGCGCTACCGAAGTCTGACGCCTGCAAGCTGGCAGACACTAAATAAAATATTTCACGTCATGTTAGCCTACGAAAAAGTATCGGCAAAGCAACTACTCACCCGCTGTAAAATTAAATCAGGCGTTCCTGCCGTTTATGAAAGTATTGAACAGATCTATATTCGCGTGCAATTGCTCGGCTATTTTAACCTGCTTCGCTACCCGACAGAACAGCAAAATATACTCAGTACTTATATCTGCACACACGCCAAAACCATGAGCGTTAATACACTTGATCAAGCTGCCCTACTTGAATCTAACGCATTAGTCATGGGACACAACCAAAATAAAGCGCCGTGCGTACAATGTGAAACTAACAGCAAGCAGTCGCCCGGCTGCATGATTAATATCAAAGCACTCAAATCAGACCTACAAAAAATCAGTATCGCCTTGGATACTGAAGAAGACACTCCCCAACACATTATGGCGAATGCGGAAAAATTCGAATACATTCCACAAAAAGATCGCCTCTCCTTATTTAAGACGCTTAACGCCCGAGTACTATGGAATAAAAATCAGGACTTTAATTTTTCCTCAGGTAAAGCGGTTAACCTAGCAATCGACAGTGGATTCAATCAGTGCTATGAATTAAAACTCGACGATAAACGCAGCGCCGCACAGCGTTTTTCTTTACGTAATCAGCAAGCCGCCTCAGCTAATCAACCCGCGGGAGATACCGCTGAAGTACAGAGCTTATGGTACTGCTTATACAGCGATAAAAACACAATGATTCTGCAAACGCAGGAGACCAACTATACGGTTCAGATGTCCCTAGGGGGCATTGTTGCCTACGCAAATAGAGGCAGCGCTGACAAGCAACATACCTTTGCCAGCATCTCCAAACTTGAACGTTTAGAGCGTGGCCAAATTAATATCGAACTAAGCATCATCGCCGATCACGCTGAAGCGGTCTCCATTTCCACCCAGCATAGTGATGCTAATGCACTTAAAAACAAAAAGCACCCCGCTTTACTCATAACGCAAGATGGGCAATGGCAAATTATTATTCCTAGCCACTGCGTTAACAGAAGCTTACATGAAATTACCATGTCACGTGATAAAGATAGCTTTCAATTATCCCTAGGGAAGTGCATTACGGCAACGCAAGCCCTCTCGGTATTCGAGCTAAGAGGCAAGCAGATAGACGCGCTTAACCCCCTTTTCACAAAAATCAGCCACAAAAAACAGCTGTAAACATTAGCTAGAAATATTAACTATAAAACCAAGAAAAACGACTCGCTTGTAGACAGTTAAAATAGTGAAAACTGCGGCCCTGCAATTTCCTCAAAAGATTGTCCCAAAAAATGTAATACCCCGTCAGCAACCGGGATAACTTGCCGCTCGATGTATTCCTCGTAATCTAGCTTGGCAATACAATATTCTAGCGGCTGCGGGCCACTTGCCGTCAACACATAGCTTACCCAGCTCCCCCGGCGGTACTGCACAGGTAAATCCAGCTCAGCACGATTCGCCTCAGCAATTCGGGCGGCCTGTACATGTGGTGGAATATTACGAACATACTCGTCCAATTGCCTGCGCAAGCGTTTTCGATAGACTAGTTCGTCATCGCACCTTCCGGCAAGCACATCCGCTACCAAATCACGAATATACTGCTCATAGGGCTCGTCAAAAAAAATACGCCGATATAACTCCCGCTGAAAGCGCCTAGCCAGCATCGTCCAGTCGGTGCGTACCGCTTCTAAGCCCTTAAATATCAAGGAGTCATCGGCACCACCGTCTAATAAGCGCCCGGCGTAACGCTTTTTACTGCCTTTTTCTGAGCCTCGAATTGTAGGCATAACAAAACGTTCAAAAGCCGTCTCAAACTCTAATTCCAAATAACTTTCAAGCTGATAACGCTCTTGAATATAATCCGTCCACCACTGATTTAAATCATTCGCTAACTGCTTGCCGACTTGGTTAATTTGAGCGGCAGGCTTTGTTTCGCCCTGCATGTCTAGATATACAAACACCGAATCTGTATCGCCATAAATCACTTTATGACCCTGCTGCTCAATCAGCGTCTTAGTTTGCGTTAAAATCTGGTGCCCGCGTAAAGTAATGGAGCTTGGTAGGCGATAATCAAAAAATCGACAACCTGGCGTTCCGAGCACGCCGTAAAAAGAGTTCATGATAATTTTAATGGCCTGACTCATCGAGGCGTTTTTGTCACGCTTAGCGTGGTCACGAGCCTGCCACAATTCGGTAATAATATCGGGCAACAATGCAGATTGTTTATCAAAAACAGCACCGTTAAAACCAGCTACCAATGATTCAGTATTGAGGTTTTTCGTTTCTAGCCGGTCTCGAATGAACGCCTCTTCGTTGGTGGCTTTATTACCTTCATCCAAGGCACCCAAAGCATCCTGAGCCAATTTACGCCCTTTAATTAAGGCCATTGGATCGATTTTAAATGTTCGAATAATGCTAGGGTATAGGCTTTTAAAATCAAGAACTAAAACGTAACGATACAAGCCCGGCGTTGAGTCCATTACATAGCCCCCGGGGCTACCAACCCCCTCGGGCTCATCTTGTAAGCACGGCGCGACATACCCCTCCCTATGTAAGCGAGGTAAATAGCGATGATCAAACGCGGCCACCGAGCCGCCAAAGCGATCCATAGACAAACCCGTCAAGTGAGCGCGCTCTAAGGCAAAATCCATTAACTTCGTATGCTCGAATATATCCCAGACCAATTGACAATCTCGCAAATTATACGCGGCCAAAGATAACTTATCGCTGAGAAACAAATCAGTGATATCGTTACCACGTGTTTCTTTATTATCCAATAACTTTCCGCGATTTAACAAGCTTTTAGCAACCGAATCCAGCGCAAAACTTTCGAACATATAGGTCGCAGACTTAAGCGTATCGATACCGTCGAGCACACTTCGGCCCGGTAAAAGCAGGGTAAAGTGGTGTTCGTCGCGCCGTGACTGCCGCCAATCAGGTAAGGTTCCCCCGCGTCCTAATTTCAAAGATATGCGATGTTCATCGGATTTTTTTTGTAAAAATCTAAAATCAAAATTAATCACATTCCAGCCGATAATAACGTCAGCATCGTAATGTTGGTACCAGGCCAGAAATGCATTTAGCAGCATTTTCTCATCGGTATACAACTCCAGCGCCGCCTTCAGTATGCCGTCGTCTTCATTGTTATTGTTATTGTTGTCATGACTGATGTCGTTATTGATTTCATCAGCCTGTCCCACCATAAAAATACGATCAGCCTCCGGCTGCTCGTAGCTTCCCTTAATATGGTAGGTGTAACATGTGCAAGCAATCGAATATAGCTTGTCACCGCGCATCGAGGTTTCTATATCTAGCGATAAGACCCGTAAACCCGGGCGGAAATCGACCGCTTTAATTTGCGGATTGTAATATTCGAGGTAACCATCACGCTGACGCGCCTCGCCATTAACGCAGGCACCAGCGGTAATAAAGCGTTCCATCAAAAAGCGATCACTCGGCTGAATGTCCGCTTCCAGTAAAATCACACCCTTTTGTTTTAACTGATCACGCGCATAATAGAGCTGCTTTTGCTGATTAAAATAGAAAGCCCTCACCGGCTGATGTTCAAAGTCACACAACTGAACCGCCTTCTCCTCCCAGCGGAGTGACAGGCGGTCTAGCACCGCCCGACAAGCCTCAAGTTGATTAGCAGAAACAAAAAAAACCGACTGCTGACCCGTAAAAACGAGCTTGAGGGCTTGCTCGGCACCTTTCAACCAAAACACCAACTCCAAAGCGCCATTGCGGTCTTGCCATTGGCGTGTGAGTAAAAAGCCCTCGTGGCGACAGATCTTGTTCATGTGTTGTTCATGCTATTCTCAAAAAACCCAAACCAAAATCTAAAACCGAAATGCTTAACACGCGTATTACCAGCACCTTAACCCTGGTACCAACACCCAAGATAGCACACCACACTTGTCTCAATATACGTAATATACAGCCCAATATTCACAGACTAACAATCACGGGCTAACAATCACCGGGGCTACATCGTAGCCTGAGCCGGCGAGCTACATCAGCTTAAAGAGCTTTAATTGCTCCGATTATTCGATATCACCACCCTCATTATCACCACTAAAGAAATACACCCAACAGTCAGATAATCCCTACCCCGTCGCTAAAGCGAAGATGTAATGGTGTTATAATCGCCCGAAATAAGACTGCCAACGCTAGAGACGCACCACCGCAATACGTTACAGGACATTTGCACTTCTTTTATGAATAAACTCAAACAAATTTGGTCTCATTTAAACGACCTCAAATACCGCTATCTCACCCCTCGCGGGCGTCGAGACAACCTCTGGCGTAAAACTTTTAACAAGGCAAAACTAGCCGAGCTACAAGCCAAAGTACACTCAGTCCTGAGCGTAGACGACCACCCTGAATACCCCGTTAACGTGGGCGAAGGTCGAGGCATCGTTATCTGCGGTGGCGGTGTACCCCTGTTTAGCACCGGCCTTGTTGTGGTCAAATTACTTCGCCAGCACGGCTGCAACCTTCCAATCGAATGGTGTTATGCCGACAGCGGTGAACTCCCTCAAGATGCAATCAACAGCCTCGAAGCCATCGACGGTGTTCGCTGCGTCAACCTAGACGAAGTGCCCGCATACAAAGGCATCAACAAACGCGGCTTTCAAATAAAGCCCATGGCCATCTGTGCATCAAGCTTTCAAGAAGTATTGTTTATCGATAGTGACGATCTCCCTATTCGAGACCCCTCCTACCTATTCGAGACCCCAGAATATCAAAAAACCGGCGCATTGATCTGGAAGGACTTTTGGCAGTTTAAAGTCGGTGACTGCTTTACAGCGCCCGATAAAAAAGTGTGCTTACATCGCCTTCTCGGCATCGAAGCGCCTGAAATCGGCGAATTCGAGTTCGAAAGCGGCCAACTGCTGATCAACAAAGCTAAGCACAAAAAAGGCATGCAGATGTGCTTGTATATGAGCCTACAATCGAAGGATTATCATGAACTCAGCTACGGCGATAAAGATTGTTACGCCTTATCCTTTCGTGCAACAGGTGAAGATTACTCCTTGATTGAAAAATCCCCCGGTATCGTCGGCAAGGTAAGCGGCAACGACGAGTTTGAAGGTTACGGCATGATCCAGCACGACCCTGCTGGCAGGCAAACCTGGATACACATGACCATACAAGCCTTTGATACCAAAGAAGGCGAATGGAATGCGTGGGTCGATTCCGGCGCGTGGGTTTATATCAAACATGACCCGCTTTGCATTGGCGTTAGAGACCAGCCTAACAAAGCCCAAGCACTCACCGATGAGATACGCCGTACGCAAATTATCGCAACGGACATTTGGAACGAAATATTAAACGACTATAACGCTGTGTTTAAAACGTTTAACCCGTAAAATAACACGACTCCAAAACACTCCACAAAAAATTAACAGGTTTTAGATGCAGCGATTGTCACGTTTCTTTAAGCGCCCCGAAGGGCTATTACTCAGCACCACTTTTGTAATGGCTTTCGGTTTTGGCGTTTGGATGGTACTGCTAAACAACTTCGTCATCGAAAAAGCCGCTTTCACAGGGATTGAAATAGGCTTACTGCAAAGCGTCAGGGAGATCCCAGGCTTTCTCGCCTTTACCGCCGTATTTGTATTACTCATCATTAAAGAGCAAGCGTTCTTAATGTTCGCACTTGCCCTAACCCTTGCCGGTGTTGCCCTGACCGGATTCATGCCCTTCGAATACGGACTCTATTTTACCACCGTCGTCATGTCTACCGGCTTTCACTATTTTGAAACCATTCACAAGTCCCTCACTTTACAATGGTTAGACAAAGCCGATACCGCCCACTTTTTAGGCAAAGTCCTTTCTGTCAAAGCCGTAGGCTCGCTGCTTGCTTATGCTACGACCTGGATCGCGATGGAAGTATTTGATGTGGCGTATCGCTGGGTATACCTTGGTGTTGGCGCATTTGGATTACTAGCAATTTTTGGTTTGTTTAAACTTGCACCAAAGTTTAAACAAGAGGGTACTCAAAGTAAAAAACTCGTTTTGCGTAAGCGTTATTGGCTATATTATGCTTTGGTATTTTTAAGCGGTGCACGCCGACAAATATTCGTAGTCTTTGCAGGCTTTATGATGGTTGAGAAATACGGATTTTCCGTCGGAGACATCAGTGCGCTGTTCATCGCCAATTATGTATTTAACCTGTTTTTTGCAGCCAAAATCGGAAAACTTATTGGCAAAATTGGCGAGCGAAAAGCCCTGATTTTCGAATACCTCGGCCTTATCTGCGTATTTTCCGGTTATGCGCTGGTTCAAAACGCCTACGCCGCAGCCACTCTCTACGTTATAGATCACTTGTTTTTCGCCTTTGCGATTGCCATGACCACCTACTTTCAAAAAATCGCCCAACACAAAGACATCGCTGCAACTTCAAGTGTCAGCTTTACCATTAACCATATTGCTGCTGTGGTAATTCCAGCCATACTCGGCTTAGTCTGGATCAGCAACCCCAGCGCAGTCTTTGTTGTCGGCGTGATATTCGCCTTATTATCGCTCGTGTGCGCATTCAGCGTCCCAGCACAACCGAGCGAACAAACGCCCACTGTTTTTGGCAAGGTTTCACTCGTTTAATTTAGATCGAAAGTATCCGCCCTATTTGAGCGGCCTACCCAAAAACCCTGTGCTACACTGAAAACTTAAGATAAGTACAGGAACTGTAACTATGGTTGTATTTACGACGTGCTTTAAGTCAATTCAGCAAAGACTTTTTAAGTCTCTACTTCATAGAGTACTTTTGCTCAGTGCTCTCTCGTTTTTGGGGGCCTGTTCCGCCACTCAACCGCATAGCGATTCGGCGAGTTCAGGGCAAGGCGAAGCCTCCATCGAGTACGCATCCTTCTATGCTGAGACGCAAGGGGAATTTACCGCGCCAATCAATGTTGATGCGCCTACGCTTTATTCATGGGCGACAAACACAGACTATATCAAAGGCAATATCGATAAAATCTGGGCTTTTCATAAGATCATAGCGGATCAGGACGACTCGTTTAACTATATCGAGATTACCCTACTCAACCACCTAGCCGCAAAAGGCTGGCGTTTGGAAGATATGGAAATTGTCAGCATCCCGATGCAAAATTCAAGCTTCCGTACGGCTTATCGGTATTTGTTCTCACGCCAGAAATAAAGCCTAGCGCATCTAAGCAACTCAAGGCTCGATGCGCACTCTTCCCCCAGCGTTATCAATATCTGCCCTCTTCACACATACACATCCAACACATACCTCTCAACGCATACCTATCGGTTTAGAGCACAAGTTTATCGTGTTATCCATTCCAAATTTTCACTTAACAACACTTTAAGCTAACAGCACTTCAGCTAAAAACAAGCGCCAAAACGCCAGCCTTTAATTCACACCGGGCACATTAGTTGCTTAGAATCAAATTAAAGAACAAAAACGTCAAAAGTTATGACAGAAAGCTGGCATGGTGCAGGTGAAAGTTCAGTTTTGCGCTAATATCTTTAAAAGTACTATCAATTCGTAATGAAAACGGTGATTTAAATGCCAACATCACAGGCAAATGTAATCGATGACACCCTGCGTGCTTATGAGCGCGACGGCTATGTCATTCACCCATCCCTATTTAGCGACGACAAATTGACAGCTTTAGAGCAAACCCTCTCCCACCGCTTAGGCTTAGACCCCGAGCAAGATTTAATCGAGGGCTTAAGGCAAACCGAGCAAAATAACAAATCCCAGTTCTATCAACTTTGCACACAAGAAATTTGGTTTACCGTTGCAGCCCTCGGCCTCATGACCGACGTCAAACTAATAGAACAAGTAGCAAAATACAGCGGATCAGAGCCCGGGCAACTTAGCCCTGTTGGCCACGGCCTATTTTGGAATGACCCTGCCTGCCCACGCCTACATTACAAATGGCATCAAGAAGCCGCTTATTACCCCGGGTTAACCAATGTCGTATCCGTTTGGTTCCCCCTTGTTTACGACTTAGTCGAAGCCTGCGGCCCAATGCTTGTCGCCAAAGGCTCGCACGGGGAATATATCGACTGTAGTAGCGAGGCCCAGCAAGGCGGCGTCACCCAGATGGAAATTAGTGAACAAGTGGCCCAAAAATTCGACATCGTCCCCTGCGCCATGAACCGGGGCGACGCCATTATTTTCCATCAAAATATTATTCATAAAACCGGCATTAACAGCACCCAAAGGCCAAGATTATCCGGCATCATCCGCTTCGCCAACCTTAACAGCGAAGCACGAAAAACCCCCTACTGGACAATCAACCCCGACTTTTAGACCCCGTGCTCAGCAACACTCAGCCATTAGATTTTAACGTTAAGCAAACATCGAGACCTGATATCATGACAACACACACGCCCCAATATGGCAAATTGACCGCCTGCCCCTGTTGTGCAAGTGCTGACTTTAGTCAAGCGCATACCGGTAAATCCTTTATTGCGCCCTGCTTTGATTCACCTATCAATTACGACTATTGTGTATGTCAGCGCTGTGGCCATTATTTTGTTGTCAACCCGATGACACAGGAATCGCTCGATCTATATTATGCAAGCTCAGTGCAAATGAGACGTATGGAAGTGACAGAAATGGAAACTTTCGTATTTGGTAAACAAGCTAAGTTTATGGCCGACGCGATTGAACTTTCCGACGCCAAAGTATTAGAAGTCGGCTGTGATACCGGTCAGTTTTTACAACACTTAAAACAAGAGCACAGCGCCAGCACCTATTATATTGAACATAGCGAACGCGCCCAAGCACTGCTCGAAGAGGACGGCCAACACACCTGCGCAAACGACATTAAAGACCTCGCGGTTGACGCAGTCGTCGCCCGACACGTACTTGAGCATGTCTACGACCCCGTCGGCTTCATTCAGTATTTAACCAGACTAACCCAGCCCGACGGCGTCTTATTTATTGAGGTTCCTGATTTAACCGATTTTGGCGACCAAGCCGACTGCCTTTACTTTGAGCACTTACATCACTTTACCGTAGCGAGTATTTCGGCCTTGCTTGAACGCTCAGGTCTGCGCCCGATACATGTCGGCTTTGATCGTACCGAAGGTTACGGCACCACGGATAACCGTGTATTACGCGTTGTAGCACGACGGCGTTTTATGCCTGAACAGACCCACACTCAGGCAGCTTCTCAACATTTCGAAGATACTAACACCCGTTTTTATCAACGCGTCGAAGCACTCATTGGCACAGACGGTAAACGCGTTGCCCTTTATTCCGCCAGCTGGGTAAGCCAAGACGTACTGATTAACTCAAGTATCGCGGCCAAAGGAATTTGCGGTATCTACGACGGCGACCCCATTAAACAAAATAAAGACTTTATGGGCTTTACCGTTGGCGATGTTAATGCCGCTGCGGCCAGCGACAATAACGTGATGGTCATTACCAGCTCGTACTATCGAGAAATCACCAAGCAACTACGTGACCTCGGTTATCAGGGCGAGATATATTCTTACTTTGAATTAATGCAAAACTCCTAAATCAACGGCTGGTTTTTAAGACTGTTTTTCAAGATTGTTTTTAGGGTCTAGTTTAAGCTCAAGTTCAAGGTAAGTACTTATGACAGCACTGCAATCAATGGCGATTCCGACAACGCAAGATACCTATGAAAAAGACGGTTATATATTAAAACCCGGCTTATTAGGTGACGACAAAATCGGCCTGCTCGAAAACACCGTCGCTCAATTAATGGGTATACCCAGCGACGCCGATTTGATTGCAGGCTTACAAGCCATGGAACAAAAAGATAAGCAACGCTTCTACCAAATTTGCACCGGCGACTTGTGGTATACCGTTGCCGCCCTCTCTCTAATGGCAGACCCAAAGCTCGTTGCCGCAGTAGGTAAGTGCGCCAATACCGAACCTGGCCGCCTCAGCCCTGTTGGCTACGGATTGTTTTGGAATGACCCCACCTGCCCTAGGCTACATTATACCTGGCACCAAGAAGCCCCCTGTTACCCAGGCATGCACGATGTGGTCTCGGTATGGTTCCCGATGGTCTACAACCTAACACCCGAGTCCGGCGCGATGCTATTAGCGAGAGGCTCACAAAAACAAGCCCTAGATTTTGTACGTATTCCTCAGCACTTGGGCGTCACTCAAATGGAAATCGATGATCAAATTGCCGAAAAATTTGAGCCCGTTAACTGTGCCATAGATCGGGGCGATGTTGTCATTTTCCATCAAAATACCATCCATAAAACTGGCGAAAACCTCAGTAAACGCCCCCGCCTCTCAGGCATTATTCGCTACGCAGATCTCACAAAAGAAGATAAAAAAACGCCCTACTGGTCAATCAACCCTCAATTTTAAACAGGAGCCGCTATGAGCGAGCCTGCTTTAGAGTCTAGCGCCATCATGAGCGACATTCTCGCGTGCCAAGATCTGATTGTGGTGTTAAATAACCGCAATAACGAAGCCTATGTCGAAAACATACACCTAAGCTCGATTATCATTTGGCAAGATCAGTTTATCGGTAAAATTAAAAATGTGCATAGCGGCGCCGGTTTACCCGGTATCGAAGCAAATCGGACCGTCGCCTATGCCTACAATAACTTTTGCTCCGTAGTAAGTTGCTGCAGTTTTGAAACAAAAAAAATGCGTGTTTATTCGACCCACGCCTATAGCCACATTAATTTTAAGTGTCGGCGCCCCCACCAAAAAGTTTGGACATCAGAACAACCCGAAGCCATTGACTCGCTTCGGGCAAGCTTTGATCAAGGTGGTAGCCTTAAAGCCCTTATTCAAGCCGTAGACGGCTACACCTACATTATCAATATTCAAGCCTTACATCTAAACGACGACGAGAATACCTTTACCGCCGAGACCGAGTATGACGGTGTGCCGGTATTGTTTAAAGAGCAAAAATCAATGGAAAAATTTGGCGCGCAAATGGATGCGCAAATCCCTCAGTGCACGCCACCACAATACCCGGCCGGATCGTTTAGTGGCCCTCTGCCCTTCTTTTTATTGTCGTTTATTATCACACCCAAAGGCGTTCAACACCGTCACACAGAACCTCACGGCGTCACGCATAAAACCGAGTTTGCCTTTACCAAAGCCGAATTATGGAGTGAAATGCCCCGATGAGTGAATCTGCCGAGAACACAGAAAGCAAGCCCGACAATACCACTGAGAAGTCAAACCAAAGCACGACACTCATGCACGATATACTCGCATGCAAAGACCTCAGCCTAGTATTAAAAAATCGTTACGGCAAACCCGGGCGAGAGCGTCATGCGCTATCTAATATCTTATATAAAGAAGGCAAATTCTGGGCAAAACACAGCATGGCTTACGCCCCCGACACCTTCGGCGATAAAAATCACAGCGAAGCCCTATCGCAATCATTTAATAATTTTTGCGACATGGACTGTATTAGTAATTTGTGTGCACAATCCATGCAACTAATGACATCCAAAAGCTATAGCGAAAAAACTTTTATTACCCGCGGCCAATACCGAAAAGTTTGGAGCTTACAAGAAGGCGGCGACTTTAGCGATTTACGTAATTGCGTCAACAAAGGCATTAAACTCAAAATATTAGTGGAGGATCATGAGCATTATTTCTATATCGTCCCCATGCACCTCATCGAAGTTTTTTTGGAACGCGATGGCTTTGTCGCTTATAGCGACTACGACGGCTACCCCGAAATACTAAAATCCTTCGAGCAAAACCAGCAATACGGCAAAGAATTTAACATCGCAATGGAGAGCATGCCCAAAGGCCAATACGCGCGCTCAAACGTAATCGAGAACGTAGATTACTTTCTCACCATGTTTGTGATTCATGAAAACCAACTCTTGATACGTAAAATCAACAAACGTGGCGACATCACTCAACAACCATTCCCCTCTAAACGCTGTGAAATTTGGGCCGAAAACTGCGACGGAACGGATTAATTCACACCAGTCACCTAAAGTTCACCATTATATGTATACATTGGATTAGATAAAACTGACGACCACTTTTCAGGAGCCGAGCATGACCCGCCCGCACAACAGCCGTCGCGCCTTTCTCAAATCTAGCGTCTACATGGGCGCTTGGGTATTGAGCATACAACTACCTAGCCAAGCACAGGCCACATCCAAGGCTAGAGCCAAAACCCAAGTCAATTTAAAACCCAGCCCCTGCAACCAAGATTGGTGTATCTACGTGCAGATCAATGCCGACAACAGCGTCACCCTGAACTCACCGATCATGGACATGGGTCAGTATATGCGTACCACCGGCCCCATGATCTTAGCCGAGGAAATGGATCTAGATTGGCGCTTAATCGACTTTACCCCAGCACAGCCCATAGCACTCGCACGCAATGACAAAAACGACGTCATTCATGCCTATGCCGACATCAACACTGGCGGCAGCATGGCCGTGCACAACAACTGGGATTATTTACGCAAGGCTGGTGCACGCGCTAAGCAAATGTTAATCCAAGAGGCCGCCGCGCGCTGGGACATTCCTACAAGCCAGATCCGCTGCAAAAATAATTTTGTTTTCGACAGCAAAAGTAAACGCCAATTTAGTTATGGTGAACTCGCCGAAAAAGCCTCAAGCCAACAAGTCCCAGACGACAGCTTTAAGCTAAAAGACAGTAAAGATTACACCCTTATCGGTACAGCTAAGCACAATATTGATCTGCTCGACATCGTCACCGGAAAACCCATCTACGGCCTAGATGCCGACATAGAGGGTGCCTTACAGGTAGTTGTCGATCGTGCGCCCGCCATCGGCGCCGAGATCGCAAGCTACGACAAAAAAGCCGCACTCGCAATTAACGGCGTAAGCGACGTAATTGAAAGCCCCCGCCACGATGTAAATCATTGGCTCAACGGGCCCGAAAAGATTCAAGTCATCGCCGCAGGGGTAGCCGTAGTGGCCGATACTCTTTGGGCTGCCATGAAAGGCAAAAGAGCACTCAAGACCCAATGGAAAACCGGTGAGGGTTTTAAAAACCAAGACTCAGAAGCCCAAATTAAAAGCTTTTACCAAACCATCGCTGACGACAAAGCCCCGGCACAGCTCAGCAAAAATGACGGCGATGTCGACAAAGGGCTAGCCGAGGCCGACTTCGTTCTAGAGCAATACTACGAAAAGCCCCTCCTCGCCCACGCCTGTATGGAGCCCTTCAACTGCTCGGTCGAGTTAAAAAAGGACAGTGCCACCGTAATTACCGGCAATCAATTTCCACATCAAATCGCCACCATCGTCGAAGAGGTGAGCGGTATAGATGCGCTTAAAGTCAGCATTCACGCCTTACGAATGGGCGGCGGTTTTGGCCGCAAAGTGGAAGGCGACTATGTTCGCGAAGCTGTCGTGCTCGCACATAAAATTAAAAAACCTATCAAAGTCACTTGGAATCGTGAAAACGAAATCGAGCGTGATATGTTTGGCTCGGCCTGTGTAGCCAGGGTTCGAGCTGGTATTAAAAACGGCAAACTACACGCTTGGCATCATCGCCAATCACAAAACAAAGGCGGCGCCCAAGATAACAACTACCCGCAAGCCTTAGTGCCACATTACAAAAGCGAAATATGCCATAGCAGCTCCGATATTCCGATGGGCGCATGGCGCGGTCCGATGCATTTACAATGGGCTTTCGCGGTCGAATCCATGTACGACGAGCTCGCCGAGAAACTCAGCTTAGACCCCTTGCAATTTCGCATGAACCTGCTCAAAGACCTAGGCGAGACCCCTTACCACGGCTATGGCCCAAGCATATCCGACGCCCGTCGAATGGCCGCCTGTTATCAAGCCGCCGCCAAAATGGCCGATTGGGATAAAAAACGCCCGCCCGGTACCGCGCTTGGTATTGCCGGTCACATGACCCACGGCAGCTATTGCGCCTTCGTCCAAGAAGTTAGCGTCAGCAAAGACAAGCAACTCACCCTAGGCACCGCCTACGGCGCTATCGATTGCGGTATCGCTATAAACCCCAACCATATACGCGCACAGATGGAAGGTGGCTACATCGACGGTCTAAACGCCGCCCTTTTTAACAAAATTACCTTTGAAGATTCCCGCGTCGTTAATAACAACTTTGATAAACTACGATGGATCAAAATGAAAGAAGCTCCCATCACCGTTGAGAGCCACATCATCAAAAGTGACCTAAGCCCCACGGGTGTGGGCGAACCACCTACGGCACCAGCAGCTGCGGCTTTAGCCAACGCTATTTACGCCGCCAGCGGACAGCGCATTAGGCGCCTACCTATCAGTGAAAGTATCAGCATATAGGCCGAACTCAGGAGATTCTAAACAATGATAAAATTTACCGTTAATCAAAAAACTGTCGAGGCTGACGACGACATCGCTGACATGCCCTTGCTTTGGTTTTTACGAGAAAATCAAAACCTCAAAGGCACTAAGTTTGGTTGTGGCATTGGTCAATGTGGTGCCTGTACCGTACATATGAACGGCAACGCAATTCGCTCCTGCTCAGTCCCACTTGCCACGCTTGCCAATGCCGACATTACGACTATTGAGGGGCTAGCAAGCAAGGTCGGTGCAGATGCTACTACTTCCTACCAAGTAGGCAGCAGCAAACAAACAGAAACGCTTCACCCAGTGCAGCAGGCCTGGGTGGAAGGCGACGTACCACAATGCGGCTATTGCCAGCCGGGTCAAATCATGGCGGCAGCGGCATTTCTAAAACAGAACCCCGCGCCAAGCGATCAAGACATCTCTGAGGGCATCACCAACATCTGTCGCTGTGGCTCATACGTGAGAATCCGCCAAGCGATTAAAAACGCAGCAAAGAATATGAGCTAACACTTGGAGCCACAACAATTACCTACGGCTGCTATAATGAGGCAAGGTATCGGGGCGCTACGCGCGCCTCTGACATAAACCACCGACCCGACTCTCCCGGGCGAGCCTCCCCGCATATGACAAAACCAAACCTTAGTCCACTCGCCCGTCAATTATTGTCTCTCATGTTGCCGCTCAGCTTATTTTTATTGTGCACACATGCAAGTATCAATGTATTTGCGAGTGACCACCTCGATCATATCGTCAACAAAAACGACGCTGTTGCTGATCTCACTGACTTTTACGTCTTCCCCGCCCCAGAGAATCCCAAGTTACTCGCTGTCATCATTAACAGCTATCCCCTTGTCAGTAGCAAAGGCCACTTTTCAGACCAAATCACTTTCCGTCTCGTGATCAACAAAGCTGAGCTAATCCAGCAAGACGGCGGACCCGCGCTTAAACAACTCAAAACAGTCGTTATTAATTGCAATGCCGAACACGGCGACGATGGCGACCACCTCATCATGCAGTGTCGAGACTCTCAGGGTATGCATGCTCAAGCCGCATTTAACGTCGATTCCGAAAGCAATCAACAGCAATTCACCAATAACGACTTTCCGCTTTACGCTGGGCGGCGTGCAGACTTATTTTTCTTTAACCCCTTATGGATCGATAGCGCCAGTAACAAGGGCCGCATACTAAAACCCCGCGATTTCAACATAATCAAAGGGCTTAACGTATTAAGTATTGCCATGCAGCTGGATCCACTGAAACTCTTTGGTGACGAAACCCTTGGCATGTACGCTTTAAGCGTTGAATCCGTCGCCAATGACCCAAATTACTCCGGCCAGCACAGGAATGCACGCACAATCGACAGGCTTGGTCGCGCGGAAATGACCAATGTGACCCTATTCAAAGAGAATGCTAAGGACCTACGCCCAGGCTTCAATCAGATTAGCACCATTGATTATGCCCACACCGATATGAGCGAATATCGTCAGCGTATCGTTGATAAAATCACCGACCTCGATGCCATAGATAAACAGCGCGACTGGAGCGATCTCCAGCTACAAAATGCCGCCAAGCTTTTCGTCGACGATTATTTGACCATAGACATGCGTATACCTTGCACAGGCGAGACCTTTCTATCCTTAGAGATGGCTTGGCTGAAAGGCGAGCAACACCAAAACTGTGGAGGGCGGTCGATTGACGACGATATTATGGATGTTTTATTCACCTTTTATATTAACCAAAATACCGGCCAACGCTACCGCGACGGCTCCGATCATCCGCAGTTAGCACCCTCCCAAGAATTTCCCTATTTCCCCGCCCCGACTACAGGCATCTTTAACTGGTTAAAAGCTAGCATCTTAAGACTGTTTATCTAAGGTTTCTTAACTTTTAGTTATTTACCATTCTAAGTAAACAGCAGATTGACTACGCCCGTAATTCGCCCTATGGTATCGGGCAATACCAACTGATTTAAAAGGCCGTCGATCACAATGAAAAAAACTATTACTCTCGCCCTGCTTTCCACCGCCCTCATAGCGACCCTAGCCAGTTGCACGCCTGAAGTCGGCAGTGAGGAATGGTGTAAAAACCTAAAAGACAAACCCAAGGGCGATTGGACCGTGAACGAGCTAACAGACTTCACCAAGCACTGCGTATTTAAATAAACTCTTTTTGTTAACAGCACTTTTTGCTAACAAAAAGTAAATACAGCTTAAAATGCAGTTTAAAATAGAGATCAAAGCCGGTTAATTTATGGCAGTAACAAAGCAAATTCTGGCGATGCTCGCCACTTACCTCATCCTCAACCTATCCAGCTGCAACCCGGAACACGCCATGCAGAGCGATAAGCCAAAACAAGTCGACAGGCCAAGACCTAGCCAGTTTTTATCCGCAGACGATGATCGCCTCACTTACGTCGGGCGCTTTCATCGAGTGATCGACCAAGGTATTACAGAAATGCGCAGTACTTGGCCCGGAACCTTAGTGCGCTTTCAAGCCAAGCTACAAACACTCAGCGTAGAGATTCGCGAAACTGACGAGCAGCAAAATCGTTATAAAATACTGATCGATGGAGAGGTACACACAGAAATATCCCCTCGCCCGGATCAGCTTATTTACCCTGTTATCAGTGATTTCGATGCAAGCAAATCCCACGAATTCACCATTTACAAAGTCACCGAATACCCAGAGGCTGCCGGAGCCTTTCAAGGCATCTACCTAGACGCCGAGGCGACGATTTCAAAAGCGAGACCGCGTAAACGCGTCATTGAGTTCATAGGCGATTCCAACACCGTCGGCTACGGCAACATAAGTAAAACCCGCGAAAATTGCGACCCCTGGACAACCACGGATAACCACCTGAGTTATGCTCGTCAAATCGGCGATCACTTTGACGCTGACGTATACATCAATGCCCGCTCCGGCATTGGCATGGTGCAAAATTACGGTAATACCGACCCAAGCCCGTCTATCGCGATGCCGCAAATATACAAGCGCACATTGCAGCACCAAGCAACACCTGAATGGGATTTCGCCTCAGTAACACCAGATCTTGTCATCGTTGCCCTTGGCGCCAACGACCTCTGGGACGAAAAGTATGAGCCTAGCAAAGAATTATTCCAAACCACTTACCAGCAATTTTTAACTACGCTTTACAAATATTACCCCGCCGATACCCGTTATCTATTATTAGGGGATAATTCCAAAAATTTACAAACCCGAGTAAAAGAAATCGTAGCGCAAGAAATACGCGATGGCCGTAAGTACACAGGCTATTCCAAGCAATACCATAGCAATACCAAAGGCTGCAATTGGCACCCAGACAAAAACAGCCACAAAAAAGCAGTTAAGAAATTAAGTACAGATATTTCGGGCTTTATGGGCTGGGGTTGAAACTCCCTTTCAGTGCTTTCCTTGCCGCCTCTTCACCATTCATAATCAATTGCTCTTTTTGATCATCCGTCAATGAAAAATCCAGTGTCTCGGTTTTTCGTGTCATATGACTTTTATCAGCGATTTTCCCCAATATTATCGCCAACTCGCTTAGCTGATCGTCCAGATCGGCTTTGACTCGGCTAAATCCAGCTTCTTTTTGTTCAATAAATTTAACTAATTCAGCATCGTCACTAATAATGGATTTGTTTGCAGTGAACTGGTCTAAAGCCTTGTTGATATCGCCTAACTGTGACTGGCATCGAGTCTGTTCCGCCAGCGTTTGTTGCTTTAAAGCCTCAATTTCAGTAGATGTCAGGTCAATATCTAAGGGAATTTCCACCAATAACAATTGATCGCGAGCCTTATCCATTGCGTCTTTATCATGCGCGGACATCAAGGCACCGATAAGACCCGTTAAGTAACCCGATACCCTATCCGTAGACACCGACGGCACTAAATCCGGGTTAGGCCCTAACCAAAAACCGAATATCGGTAAATCCTGATTATCTTGGCTGAACTGGCTAACCGGGAAGTTGTTCATTAAGCCGCCATCGACCAAGGTAACAAAGGCCTCTGGGTTTTCCTTGTCTTTGCTCGCCGATAAGTCGGCCAGGTAAACTGGCTCAAATAGCAGAGGAATACTCATGCTGGCACGAACCGCTTCAGCAACGGAGAAGTTTTTGTAATAGTTCGGACTGTTCTCGTCTTGATCATCATAACCGTAATTGAGTAAATCCTCAGGGAATGACAATAAGCGTTGATTGGACAAATCCGCTGCAATCACTTTGAGCGGAATAAGCAATTCTTTAAACGTCACAGGCTTTGACAAGTCGTAGTCGGCTTCACGTCTCAGTGCTTGCTGTAAAAAATCCTCTATATGGCATCTAATGGTGTCACCTTTGTAGGCACCACCTTTGTAATACAAACCTAAAAGTACAGAAAATGCCTTATCGGGGTCAACCTTTCGCCCGTGCTCATCCTCACTCATCAGAGTGTCAACCATCGCGGGAGGTAAGTGACTGCCAAACACCATTTCCAGTAATTCGAGCAGTGCCGCTTGCTTAGCCTCATCACTCCCTAGCGTCAATGCGGAAACCAGCGCCACCTTATCCGACAAGGCAAATTCTCGTGGCTCCCATCCTACCAGAGAGCGTAGAAAGGTGGAGGTACTCTTCATTGCGCTGTAGGCCGTTGAACCGGCGTTAAAAATAAAATCATCTACGTCTTTGGTGATGTCCTTCGACTTCATGCCTGTTTCGTGCGAAAGTAGTTTATCTCGGAGTCGTCTTTCCAGTGCGGATTGATTATCCGGTTTTAATAAAGCCGGTGCGGTTTGTAGTAATAGCCATGTTAGCCAGTCAACATCCGGGCCAGATGTCCATTGCTGTGCCGCTTCGCGTACCTCATTCAGATCAAAGCGGTCCAGCAATGAATTAAAATCTAAGCTTTTGGAAATATTGACAATCGAGTTGCCATCGTAACCAGCGGCAATTAACGCGGCGGTAATCGCACCCGCAGATGTGCCAGAAACACCTTGCCAACGGACCTCCTTTTCAACAACCTTTATCGACCCTGCAAAAGCGGCGCCTTTAGGCCCCCCACCATTAAACACGCCATATACCGGTTGTCGTATTTCATTGTCTTCGTTAACCCATGATGTTATTTTCTCATTGAAAACCGAATGCCCTTCTTTAAAGCCAATGGGCTTTTTGATTCCACTCATGTGTCACCTCTAAATTAATTTTTATAAAACAACCATAGATCATGCTGAAGCTTAACTATTATCAGTATTGATCTAGGTTTTAAAAATATCAATAAAATTGTTAATATTGGCGCGTCAATATAAAAAGATAAGGATACACACTTTTTTATTGATCAAAACACAGTAAGCATGTCATGTAGATTATAATCAGAAGACACAATGGCGTTTTCAGTGCCAAAGTATAAAAACAACTCATTTCAACAGGAAAACGCTACGAACAGGTTGCCAGTAGCGTTCACTGCAAACTGTTTTATCGCGGGAATGTTTGAGCTTAGACCTGCCAGCTCCTCGCTACACAAACTTTTCAAACAACGCTACTCTTCGTAAAACTCCAAACTATGACCGTCTCTTGCGATATAAACAGAAGTCTGCCCTGCCGACATCTGCCGCGCAATAGCCGCTGGTGCGTTTAAGTTACCTTTTTTATAACTCTTTAATGCCCCAAAAACCATTGCAGTAAAGTAATCTGCATCCGAATTTTGAGGCGTGTATGCAATGATCTGGCAAGAGCGCATGCGACACTCTAAACTCTGTAAACTCACCCGTTCAAGGCCTGGGAACTCGTCAAACATAAGCCGAAGTTTTTCCGTTTGCTCGGTGGCCCAAGGGTAATCAATTGGCTCTTCAGAAAAAAGGTTTGCTGCGCGATCAAAAACCTCGGTTTCCATTTTTTGCACGGCTGCAATCGCCTCCTTTTGTGTGCGCTTCCTCGTCTCAGAGATGGCAGGCTTGATTTGATTTTCAGCATGAGTGCTGATTTGATCGGTATTAACTACAGCGGAAGCATGCGATGGGGCCTGAATTTCAACCGCGACAGGTTCTTTTGCTTTCGCTGCAGTACTGACATTAAACTCAGCACGTGGAGTTGCTTGCAAAGCCCCCTTTGGAACTCGCGATTTTTTATTATCCGTCAACGGCTCGACAACAAATTTAAAGACTAAACCTGCACAGGCTATAACAACTAAAAAGAACAAACCGCTCTTCATAAAAAATGATGACAACACAAAACACCCTAGCAATAAATAAGAACACCGCGAGCTTAACAAAAAGCTCACGGTGCAGCGAATAGAAATACCCTTATAAGGTCTAAAACCTAAGACATGAGATAAGACCTAAAGTATGCATCTAAGTTGCTTAGCTTAACAAATTTAACAGCCACCGATAAGCGTCCAAGAACCGTCGGATCCTGGCACAGTAGTGGTGTACCAATTAGCTTGGTAAAGATTACCGTTGTGCTGCATTTGATCGCCAGACTCGGCATGGTTAAGTGAGCCGCCGGACCAATCTCTCGCCGTCCAATTAGGGTAGGTATTCACCCCAGTACAAGAGCCGCCGCCAGAACTGCTAGAAGAACTTGAACTGCTGGAACTGCTAGATGAACTGGAAGTACTGGAAGTGCTAGACGAACTGCTGGAAGAGCTAGAACTAGACGAACTACTTGATGAACTGGAAGTGCTGCTGCCACCGGAGAAGTTCACATCAACACAGCCGTGGAAGCGTTCAAAGGTAAACTCGTTACGACCCCACTCGGCGTAAATCACGTGACGACCAGTACGCTGAGGTACATTACATGTTACGTGAAAAGCCGTGTTTGGCACATCAGCGCTGATATTAGGCGAGGCCGAGGGGTTGCTATGATCGTAATCGAGGTCACAAAACGCAGCATCTTCAAAATTACCCCAAGCTAAATCAACCCCAACAACATATTGAAAATCAGGCTTTGTAATCCAAAACCGAAAATCAGCAGTATCATCAAAGTGCGGCCCATTACTAATATCCCAAGAGAATACATTGGTACCAGAAGATAAGTTATTTACCGGCCAATTAATTGAATTATCCCAGGGGGTACGCCCACCCTGCCAAGTCTCGGCATCAAAACCACAGACATTAGTCGTCACAGGCCCCTCAACCTTCCGGCCTTCATGGTGATTCAAAACACTCATAAACGAATAACCGCCAGTGAAATCATTCGCAAATGCGTCGCCACACTCAGGATACTCAGCGATACCATTTAACACATGATCAGGCTTCGTCACCGCGCCACAAAAATAATTTCGTGCGCCCGGACTAAAAATGTAACCGTGACTGAACGCGGCTTCTGAAATAGTAAAAAGAGCTAAACCGATACCAACTAACTGAAAGGATTTTATATTCATTATTCTAACCTCAAGTATTGTATTTTAGTCCAATCAATAAAAATGTACGCAACCGAGCCGAGAACTTAATCGTTTACCTCCATTTTAACGTAATATTAAGTTAACCAAAAACAGCCAGAATTGCCCCGGCACACTATATACCAGGTTAATTTTTACAGCGACTATAAGTTGTAGATAAGAAGCAAAACGCAACAGTATAACTACGCACATAACGTAAATTATTCCGCTATGACCTTACACTCATAACTATTATTATTATTTAAATAAAAGTAGATAGGTGCGCGCAATGCTCACGGTAATAATGGACAGCAATTCATTCGATGTCAATCACTACGTTGTCAGGAGTTACAAAAACAACGGGAAACTTGATTAACTTCAACAGAATTATTTTGATTTAAACGCCTACATCATTGATACTGTTGGGAATATTATATATTACCACATCATCCCAGTCATATAAAAATAAGCTATTAATATCATTTAAGGTTTTTATCACCCTAAAGCATATCGATTAACTAAGTTTAGTTAATCGATATGCACTTAAAGAGTGTAGTTCAAAAGGAAGCTAATTAGCATGTGTCGCATGCTGACCAATACGCGCCACGCTACTTACCTTAGTAAAGTAGCGATTCAATACATCACTTGGATTTCTGCCGCCTTTAGTCAAACCGTCAAGCGCAAAAACAGCCGGCTTGTGTGAGCGAATAGCGGCAATATCACCTCAAAACTCGGCCATAAACAGTCGTTCTAATTCACTGCTTACAAGCATAATATCGACTCCACGAGCCACCCGCTGCATCAAGACCTTGTCCTGGCTATTGACGTCGAGATACACCGAAATGAGGTAGTAAATGTAAACATCTTCAATATGATTTAACGATATATCTCAACATTAGACTCAAGTCGGCTTGCTTTTGCAAAACCACAAGAAAAGCCAATTGAGGCGACAAACACGAGAATAGTTGATCTGTAGAGCATAATCTAAATACAACAAAATAGGTTTGTATGAATATATCAAGGGTAGTACATTACACATTCGAAAGTAATGGCCGATACTATCAGAGCTGCTGACAGTTTTTACACTGATGAACACCCACTCAAAACCCTACGAGAAGCCCGAATGAATAAGATCAAAAAATTTGTAAAAACATCCATTATCGGTGGCATCTTAGTACTACTACCTGTGGTCATTCTGATCGCCGCTTTTAACTGGGTATTTCGCCTAATCACCAATTGGATACAACCCATTACCAATCTCGTCATCCGTAACAATGGCATGCCTGAGCTAATCGGCGATGTACTCGTGGTTGTGTTGATTTCGCTGATCTGTTTTTTCGTCGGCAGTTTACTCTCTACAAGTCTCGGTAAATGGCTACACAAGCACTTTGACAGCTACTTGATCCAACTTGCGCCGGGTTACAAGCTTATTAAAGAAATTGTCGGGCAGTTCTTCGGCGACTCAAGCACCTCCCCCTTTTCTAATGGCGAGGTCGCCAAGGTCAACATCTTCGGCGGCAACTCAAAAACAAGCGTCACCGCCCTTGTTACCTCACGTCACCCCGACGGCTCTTTCACCGTATTCGTCCCCACAGGACCCAACCCTACTAGCGGTAACATGTACCACGTCCTAGCGGAGCAAGTTGAGTTATTCCCAGAGCTTGCCGTAGAAGATATGATGCGCACTATAATCGCCTGCGGCGCCGGCAGTGCGGTACTATTTAAACAAGAAGATGCCCAGGTTAAACAAGAAGATACCCAGACAAAATAAAGCACATCGCATACATCGAATACAGAAGCCCACGTTTGCGCAGTGACTTATCTGCGGCTGCCCTCAAACTTTGTACTTTAAACCACACACTCAATTGCGGCACTCAGCGGCTAATTTCCGCTGAAATGCTACACTAAAAATATTAGCGACAAAAACACATGGGCAACTTATAGCGCAACCAAGACATCGCAGCTCCAGGACAGAGATTAGCTACCACCATGGCAAATTCGCGTTACGAAAAACTCCGAGCATTGGTGATAGACGACTTCAAACAATTTAACGACACCCTTTGTGACATGCTCGCAAGTTTCGACCTTAATGATATCGACAGCACCACCACTGCCGCACGTGGCTTAACCACGATTTCAGAGCACAGCTACGACCTCATCCTCTGCGACTACAACCTCGGCTTAAAGCGCAAAAACGGCCAGGAGCTATTGGATCAACTTAAGCATGAAAACCGCATAAGCGACGACACAATTTTTGTTATGGTCACCGGCGAAGTCGATCGCCAAATGGTAATGGCCTCTTACGACAACCCGCCCGACGCTTATGTAGTCAAACCCTTCAATGCCAAGTTCCTAAAAAAACGCCTAGACCGATTATTAGTGCGCCGCGACGTGCTACGCGCGATTAAACGCGCCACGACTCAAGGTCACACTAAAAAAGCCATTGACTTATGTGAACAAAAAATTCAAGAAGGCGGTCGTTTTAGCGGCGAATGCGAGCGCCTTTTAGGCTGCCTCTACTTGGAAAGCGAGCACTACAAGCAGGCCCAGCAACTGTATGGCAGAATTCTTAAAGCACGCGAGCAAAGCTGGGCCGTCGTAGGCCTAGCCCAAGCCGATTTACACAAAGGCGACCAAGCCGCTGCCGGAAATACCTTAGAGGCGCTGATCAACAAAGACCAATACTTTATGCCCGCTTACGACGCCTTAGTCGACAACTACCGCGAGACACGCCAACCGATAAAAGTATTCCAAACATTAATACGTGCCGCCCAAGTCAACCCAAAATCGATATTGCGCCAACAACAACTCGCCGACGAAGCCGAGCAACAAGCGGATTTTTACGCTGCCGCTTACGCCCACTTAGCCTGTGTCGAGTTAGGTACTCAATCCTGCTATGACCGAGTAGACGACCACATCGGCCTTGGCCGCGCCACCACCGGTTTGCTCGCCGCTAAAGACGAGCGCGCGGATCAGCTCTGCCTCAAAGCCATGCAAACCTTAGAAGCACTCTCTAAGCGAGGCGACAATACCCCCGAGCATAAAACTCAGTTATTACTATTGCTTTCACAAATTCATGTCGGCTTAAAAAACATCGCCAAAGCCGAAACCTTACTCGACCGCGCTGAGAGTATTTTAAATAAACCCGGAATTAAAACCGAGGTTGAAACCGAAGTCGACTGGGTGCAGGCGCTTTCCGTTAACGGTAAAGGCGATCGCAGTGACGAGGTATTAGATTTAGTATTAGACCGCCACGAGGACGACGAAGAAGCCCTAGAAAAACTCGACAAGCTTTTAGATCAACCCCGCAGTAAAGCCAACCGCCTTAAGCTCGCACAAATGAACCGCAACGGTATTGATTTGTATAAAGCCAAGCGGTACGAAGAGGCCGTTGCGGTATTTGTGCAAACGCAGCACTTATTCCCTAATTATATGGGTGTGTATTTAAATTTGGCGCAAACGCTAAACGGCGCCATGCGGGAACACGGTTACGACAAAGAATTAATGCTTCAATGTATGGAGAGTTTGAAACGAGTTGAAGAAAATACCCCGCCCGGGCATGAGCAGTATGCGAGATTTATTCAGTTGAGGAATATAGCGCGGTCTTTGAAGCTTAAGCAGGGGTGATATAAATTATTTATGCTGCCAGCAAACGCCCATCTCGCTTTTTTGTCGACCTTGCTGACCAACAGGATCGTCACCAAGGCCGTAGCATTTACGTCGTAATTTATCGGCTTGCCTATTCCTCAGTTGTTGCTTTCGTTTCGGCAACAGCCGCCGCTTCCTGTAACGCCTGATACTTGGCCATCAGATCTCTAGCCAAACTTTCACCCCACTGCTGCCCGAGCACCATAGATTCCTGCATAATAGCGGGCTGTACGGTTATGAGCTTTTTACCTGCTTTAGTATCATAAAATGTGTTAATCGCCTCGACGTCCTCACCTGTCATGTATTTTTGATATACCGGGATGATCATATTTTCAATTTCATCCCCGTCTACGCCTGCTATAAAGTCAGCCCAAAATGCATCAGGGGCATCGGGAGCCATACTTTTTAAGGCGGGGAGCATCTGCCCCATCATCTGCTCCGCAAGGTTTCCAGCTCCGGCCTTTTGCATCAAGGCCTTAATTTTCTCAGCACTCGCAGGCTCCGAAAAAGCTGGGACTGAAACCAATAGGCCAATAGTTAAACAACAAATATATCTTTTAAAGCTCATTTCTATATCCTTAATTAAAACCCACTAATTTTATTTTCTTACCATTGATGTGCTTAGTTATTGAATTTACACTTTTCCCTTTAACAAACTCCACAATATTTAAAACCGTTAACTTGGGAGGAATGCTCAAACACATTTTTCTATAAATACAATGCGGCATTTACAATCCCATCACTAATTATTTTCATCAAGCATTGAACCAACTAAAATCGTGCCGTTGGGTAAAAGGACGCTATCGTAGACGAATACAAAACCATTATATTTATCCGCAATTTTGAACAAGCTTTCCCAAATAAGAGGGTTATCATCAAACTCACGATCACACTAAGCCCAGCACCACCTTTGTATGACTTATGGCATGACTTGTGTCGTTTTTCCTCTTCTCATCTTGATCAAGAGACGCAATATAACCTAGCAACCCGTTAACATGATTGGGCACCGCCGCAGGTTCCATGACATTAAAACGCACGGAATCTTCACCGAGCACTACATTATAATGGGATGCCTTTTTAAAAAACCCCTTATCAGACGATACCTGATCAAACACATCGGCAAGATTCACTCTATCTTCTTGTATATAAATTGCTGCATTAGCAGGCATGGACCTTCCCTCTATAGCGATCGCCACATACCACTGTTCGTATGGTGGCAGTTATTTGTTTACTCAAACGCGAATCTAACGACAAGCTTTGATATAGTCAAGCGCTCTCAGCGATATGACCAATACACCATCAACGCTACAACGCAGTATGCGGGTATGTATCTTACCTACTTTACAAACACCTTGTAAAAACCTATAAAACGTTACGACACCCCGCTGCAAGCCCACTGTACATGGGACATCAAAACTACTTACGCAGTCTATTTTGGTAGCCCTACTTAGCGTTTAAGCTAGCCCCAAGCAATGGTTATTCATACGGTTATGGCAGTAACAACGTGGATTTACGCCCGCCCTACCGTTGCCCGGGTTTGGCATTGCGCAACAATGGTAGATGCCGCCGAAAATGGATAATACGGTATCGCCGCCCGTGCCGTAAGAGTTCGTTGGTCTGCGAACTTTCCTTTCCGCACCCCGGGAGTCAACTCCCGTATCTTACTGGCCGGATGCCGGTCAACACCTTGCAAAACGTCGACTAAGTAATCGTAAGGGTTAACATCGTGCATACGGCACGTACTGATAAGGCTTTGGATAATTCCGACATACTCGGCGCCAATCTCGGTCCAGCAAAATAGCCAAAGCACCTGGTGCTATTCCTACCCCCCCTTCCAACTATCCGGCAGAGATTGAACATCGATTGAAAGAATTGGCTTAATAGCGCGATATACTTGGAATGGGATTACCTTACAATGTTTACAAAACGCAGCAAGTCCTCTCGGAGGTTTGTCGAAACTGGACTAAGTTGATTTGGCAGTGTGGCGCCTAGGGTAACGGTGGGTGGTTCTTTTCAAACGAACTCAAAATCACTGCCTTAAACCTTTCCGTAGCTTTGTATACAGCGGAGATATTTTCGGACATTCCCTCTATGCTTTGATCTACAACCTTTGTATTATTTAACGTTAACGCCCGGCGAAGCGGTGTTAACACTTTACTGTCAATATGCACGTTACGGCCATTTAGCTTGGTGATGGTGTTTCGCAAAATTCGAATATCATTAGTGGTGATTTTTGTATAGAAATTTATCTCATCTTTATCTGTCATCCTCCAAAGCGCAACCCCTTCCAGCCTTAAACGGTCAAGAGTCTCGTTTGCATCCCGGATAAGTGAAAACGATTCATTTCTTGTGGCTATTTTTTGAGCATTTTTATAAATAACACGCCAACCGGCAAAAACTACACCAATAGAAACTGCGGCTAAGATAATTTGTAGCGTCAATTGAAATTCCTTTATTGATACTTATCAGGAGCGTGAATGTAATCCCAACTTTCAGCTTTAATATCCTCATAAGAGGTGACAATACGAAGTTTTTTATCTAACACGTCCACCTCAAATTTTTCATGCTGAACGAGCCCTCCAAATGCCTCGTGCAGGAATGATGAGCCATATTCATAGTCAGCTTCGACGTTATCAAGTAGTACTTCAACTTCATCATACTCGTTAAGTGCAGGCACTAAAATTTTCTTTCGAAAATTTTGTGCGCAGTATTTCCCATCCTCGGGGGTTCTCCCGAAGGGGATCTTGCTGAAATCGCCTATGTCGACCGTCTTTTTCATATGTATTCTCTAGCTCAGATCTAACTTCCACTCTAAAAGAGTACCGCCAAACTTGCTTGGCAAGGTATCGGTAGAGTCTACTTTATCATTTTTGAATAGATATTTCCCAGCACCGCTCATAATGAGGAGGTGATCGGTATTATCGGTGATGGATACCGGTTTCTGTATATCTGAGGATCCTCGACCACGCCCGACCTCACCCGTCGACGTCCGCCCTTGGGACATAGCGATTTCTATCTTGGATTGATCCGAAGATATTAGATCGCGAATACCGGAAACAGTACTCGGTATGCCCCGACCTCTATCAAGAAGCATGAAAACCAGTTGGTTTTCATGCTTCTTGATGTAAGCGTACTGCCACCATCTGCTCTGATCGAAGCAGAAAAAAACAACCGTTTTTCAAGTATTTTGGGGAGTTTTTGGACGGCTTTTTGGCGAAGTTGGCCACGATGCCTTTTTTGTTATAACCGCACAGGAAAATTCCGATTTCCGGTTATTATTCGGTGAATAATATGACACGTGAGTATTGAAAACCACAAACATGGGATGATAATTACTTGTGTTTACCCCACAGCACTACCTATCGTTCACCTTCCATAATTCCGGCAATGCTGGGTTAACTAAGCCTTCAGTGCGCAGGATTGAGTCGATGAACCCTCCAAGCGATACTTGGTATGACAATTATCTTGCTATTAACGGTCAATACATGAGCCCAATTAGCGAACGTAGAGACAACAAAGCGTTTGGTGCTCGCTTTTATCTCGCTCGACATCCTGATCTTTTCGCGGATTGCTTACCAGCATTGGATCGTTTCAGGGAAAGCCGAGTTAAGGCAGTCTATCCCAGACTTTAACGCACGTTTTTACCTCGAAACCTACGCCGATCTAAAAGCAGCCTTTGGAAGCAATTATCGTGCGGCCTACCAGTACTGGCAAAATTCAAGCATAAATGAAGTACGTTTATTACATCCTTAGCAACAAAAGCACGAAGGTGGCGCACGGTAATGCCACCTTCATGCTTTTGCCGGAATTGGGTTTTACTCCTAATCATAATATTCTCCAAATGAAAATACGGCCTATCCTTTACTTTAGCGCTAGCGGCAGGCTTGCTCCCCATAAAACAATGCTTAACAGCAAGCGTAAAACTCAGGTAAGCTTAGCCCCCCAAAGTCAGCCTCGGTGATTAAACAAAAGTTCAGGACAAGCATAGGAAGGACAATAGAAAACCCATGCACGTATTTGTACCCCATAAACGCCCTAATACCGTAATGAAAATCGGCTTTATCATGTTTGTCGCGGTTAGTGTTCTAGGCTTAGCCCGAATATTCCTCCCAGCACATGAACACTTCAACCCCAAGGAGAATATTTTAGCCTTCATTATCGGTGCCGTCTATTTTGGAACCCTCACGTATATTCTTTGGAGGAAGGAGAAAAAGCGCTCGCGCGCAGGTATCGCATTAGACGACCATGGCATCTGTTATAGAGATACTAAATTGCACCAAGGCGTCATATCGTGGGGAAATATAGCCAAACTTAAAGAAAGATCAATCCGACAATACTTAGATCTTTTTGATTCACACGACAACAGAGTATTACGAATTGATTACCGCTTGGACGGATTTGAACAACTTCGCGATATTATCGTTGATAAAATCATACGACAAAAATTAGAATACGCTCAATCCAGCTTCGCTAGAGGTTCGCTATACCATGCCGGCTTCTTAGTGGTGACGCTCTGTTTATTCGTTTTGGGTTTATATGTAGGTAAAAACCTAAACCCAGTGATTGGGTACGGCATTCTAAGTACTGTTATTGTCTTTATTGGGCTCCTGTATTTTAACGCTGCCGTAAAAATTAACCTCACTAAAGACTCGGTTGAGCTTGCCTATCTACGATCCGAAAGAAGCATACATTTCAATGAAATTACCGCAGTCCTTTTGACGGACGTCATTCACAGAAAACGCCGTACATCTCGCGTATCGATTAGAGTATATAACTCAAAAACCCCCACAAACTTACCACGAATAGGTGTGGGTGCAACCACGTTTTATATCATTCTTCAGACAGCCATCAAAAAGCACCGACGTCAGTATGATTGCGTATCTAGCAGCGACCCTAGGAACTATTATCCATAGAAATCAAATTCAATTTGGTGTGTGGCTAAAATCCGGCTTACGAATCAACACTACCCCAAGCCAGATAAACCATACAATTTGAGTGACGCCAAATATTTCCGTTAACACTTCTGCCGGGTAAACTGTTGAAATTCCGGCAATGCCCACGATTATGCCCAAGCAGTTTAACGGCAATGAAAATTCTTTGACTTTAATGGCGGCGATACTTAACAACAGCACCCACAAGCCGCCAATCAACTCGTTACCGCCACCTAAGCTCTCTACAATCAGGCTAATGATGCTCCAGACTTCCATGGCTTTTTCTGGATCTTCAGCAGCGATTTTTACGACAAAGGCAAGACCTATGTTTGAAATCATTCCACTAGCGACTACCAAACCTACCCAGATAGCGCCAAACAGCGTAGCGACTTGAATTAAAGCCGCAGATTTATCTTTTAATCTTTGATTAATACCAACAACAAGTACCGCCAACAAACACCCAAAGACGATATAGATAAGAAAAGTAACCGCGGATAATATTAGCTGATTGTCATGCAAAAAAGACATTACCTGAGCGGCGTCGCCGCCGTGAGGGTAGGCCCAGAACACGCCAAAGTATACAAACGCTATGATATAAATTAGGCCCTGCCCGATCGAGGAAAAACCTGCAAATATTTGTGATGATCTCATCTTAATTCCCTACCTACCTATTTAATTAAACTTACTTTGGCGCCAAACCCATATCATCAAGTCGCATTAATATCTCGCCTTTTCTGGTATTTTTAATTTCAATCCACGAGATATTTTCTCTTGCGCCAAGTATGGCGTAGATGGAGTTTAGACCCATGCCTTTCATTGGTTTTATTTTGGCATAGAGCGTATACGGGTCAATCGCCATAAAATCTTCGACAGAATGTATATCGACCTCGGCAAGAATCTCTTCGCTTCTTGGGCCAAAACCTGTGAGGTCTTTAAGTCTCTTAGGTTGTATTGGGTATTGTTCAAACATTATTTACCTTCGAGCCTTGGTGTATTGGTTTAGCCACGCATATGTAGCACGGTGTAACGCGACAAGACTATAATGCACGCAAGGTCAGTAGTAGGTGAATCACGTAAGGGGGTTATGGGAAGAGTTATAGCTTTGCTCGCGTCACTTAGTCGTACCGCGATACGGAGGTCATCTAACATTTGGGGCTGGAGTAGCTGAAATCACGGGTATCTCAGCCTACATTTTAGGCAAACAACAAGCCTTGTTACTTACCTTTTACTTCACCTTTCTCTTCATCTTTATCTTCGCTTTTCTCTTCAGCTTTCTTAACACGTATTTTGCTATTACCAATAGTCATGCCGTTGAGGTTTTTCACTGCCGCCTTGGCATCCCCAGTTTTTGGCATCTCAACAAAGCCGAATCCTTTGGACATGCCGCTAATCTTGTCCATAACTATATTGACGGATTGAACGGTGCCGAATGCTTGAAATAGATCTTTCAACTCCAACTCAGTAGTTGTACGATCTAAGTTACGTAGTAATAATTTCATAGTTGTTCCAAGTAATAGTTGTTCCAAGTATTAGCGACTCATTACGGGTATATCCTGGATTGCGAAACAACGCAAAAACGATCCCACCCACTCTATAGCGCGCATGGTAGCTTATTAAGGCGCTAAGGCAAAGCCGAGTGTACTATTTGGAAGTATTTGAGAGCCTTACTTGAGAGCCCTGCGCCTAAAGTGCCAGGAGTATAGCGGTCTCTCGCTGGCGCCAGAATGCGGCTTGAGGCCAGCCTTGCTCCATGGTGTAGTACTACTTGAAGGTTAGCGCTTATGCAGGTTTAGATCTCGTCACTTTTATTAAGACTATCCGCCCTTATGTTCCAAGCCACTGAAAACGTAAGCCTAAATAAAAAATAGAAAGTGAACCAAGCAGACAACATGTAAATTGCTGCGTGTATGAGATCCCCAAAAGTAGCACTTAAGAAAATCGAAACCAGCCCCGCCAGTGACCCAAAGAATGGCGTTATCTTTAAAAGCACACGAGCATCCATATATTGATTTTTTCCGGGACGACATTTTAAAAGCGGCCACCACCCTCCATCCATATCGGATAACCAGTTCATAAAATTTACGATCTTATTCATCTACTTTCCTCATTTCGGCTAACGATCCGGTAGAAAAACCAAGTTTCCCAAAACTCTTCTGCTTCATCTGTAAGCAATGTTACAGCTCTATTTTCTACGATTCCATCATTATTTCAAGCACCTCACGCCTCATTCCCCTAACCGAAGCTCACTTCCCGCCGCCCATCGTCCAAGAGCTGCCCGATAGGATGACATTTGAGCATCTTATGCCTTAAAAAACCTTGCAGCTAAAAGTTGCAAATTGCTATGCTTGCGCGCTTATGACGCCCAAGTTAGTAACGAGACTCAAGAGAGATGAACTGGCATGATTAAATCTGCGATACGCACCATCGTTGACTACCCGAAACCTGGAATTCACTTCAGAGACATCACCACATTAGTTGCTAACCCTGAAGCCTTTTCTGAAGTTATGAGACAGCTCACCGAGCGTTATATTGACAACAATATTCGATGGGTTGCTGGAATAGAAGCCCGTGGGTTTATTTTTGGTGCCGCATTAGCCAACAATATTGGCGCTGGATTCTTGCCTATACGTAAGGCTGGGAAATTACCGGCGGAAACCATTCGCGAAAGCTATTCGCTGGAGTATGGCGAAGATGAACTGGAAATCCATACAAACACGATTAACAAAGGTGATACAGTATTAATTGTTGACGATTTAATTGCCACTGGTGGAACCGCAGAGGCGGCAATTAAATTAGTAAGAAGAGCTGGGGGGCACATTCTTGAGTGTTGCTTTGTTATTAACCTTCCGGATCTCGGCGGAGCGGAAAGAGTTAGCGAGCTAGATTGTGGTTGTTTTTCATTATGTGAATTTGAAGGCGGATAATACCTATGGCCGATAAATATTATTCAACACATCATCTTGCACCTGAAAAAATCAAGACGCAATAGAGAGCGCACTATTCAAACGCGGAGTAAGGTGCTTGGGGTAGGCTTTAGTCAAAGACACGGACTCGCAGTTTTGAAAATGGCAGAATTGCGTAACAGCATCAGAGAATGCACCAATGACCTCATCATCGTCAAAACTGTACTCCTCGAAATGCAATGCCTTAATCTCGAAATGCTTTATTTTCCGATGCGCTTTACAATCCATCCGCCCAACAAATTCACCACGATAAAGTAGCGGCAAACAAAAGTAGCCATACTGGCGTTTAGCCTCGGTGACATAACATTCTATTTGATACTCGAATTGAAACACTGCCTTGAGTCGTTCACGCTGAATGACGCTATTGTCAAATGGTGAAAGTATTAACATACGATCACTCAACCGAGGAAGTCGGCGTTCAAGCGCACCGGCCTCCAATATAAACACCTCGCCGCTGCTAACTCTCACCTGCTCTAAACTACCTTGCGCCAACCTTTCGTTTACCAAGGCTTTTACAGCCTTACGTAGCTCAGTATCTTTGCGCAGATAGGTTAAGCCTTTGAGTGATGCAAACCCATGGCAGCGCATGTATTGGTTTAACATGTGTTCCGCAAACTCACTCGTGCTAGGCATTTCCGAGTTTACCGTAGATGGTAATACCCGCTCACTTAGATCATATATTTTTTGAAAGCCCTCACGACCGCCGATCATTAAGTCGCCTTGCATATACAGCTGTTCAAGTGCTTTTTTAGCGGGTTTCCAGCCCCCCCAGCCTGCACGCTTTGGAGTGCTCGCTTCTAGATCCCTAGACTTTAACGGCCCTTCTGAACGTATTCGAGCTAGAAGCTCAGCCATGAGCTTTTTATCGGGGGTTTTAAACCAATGGGTTTGACCATTTTTAATGGCGTTCTTATAGGGCAGGGAAAACCGAAAATCCTCGATCGGCAGAAATGCTGCCGCATGCGACCAATACTCAAAAATGTCGCCGTCGAGCAACATTTGATTGACCATAGACGGCTCGAACTTAGGCACCCTAGAGTGAAGAACATGATGGTGGGCGCGCTCGACCACCGATATGGTGTCAATCTGCACATAGCCTATATGCTTAATCGCTTGGCACGTTCCCGCCAAACCAGTTCCATAGGGCTGAGCCTGGAGCAAGCCTTGCGCAGAGAGAGCAAGGCGCCGCAAACGCGCCAATTCTTGTGGAAGTTTAATTTCAATCATGGTGATACTTTCTTATTAATAGCAGGCTTATTAATGCCAGAATTTTTTAGAGAAACAATATGCTTGCACGTATTAACATTTTTGAAATGGCTAATTTCTACAATTAGGGGGTCGATATTTATTCTCCAATGTGCCCCCAAAGCATTCCCATACAATTGATGACTGAAGCTCTACAGGTGTTAAGGTAAGCGTCTCTGAATATAAGCCAGGTGTTTGCTCATTAAAATCTATTCTGAGCCCCTCTTGGGTTATTGTTACGGTATTACCTTCTGCTATGGTATGCGGGTCGTCTAAGCCTAACTCGGAGTTTTCCATTGGCAGGCGCCCTTGCGTTAAGTAATACTCTTCAACTTTGAGCTTTAAAGGTGCAAGCTCGATTAAAGCCGTGCTGACCTTAACTTTTGACATGTAATCTTGATAAGCAGGTAAGGCAACAGCCGCAACGATGCCGATAACGGCGGTAAAAAGGAAGACCCCCAATATCACTAATATTACAACTGCA
>NVXL01000117.1 GCA_002746115.1 Alteromonadaceae bacterium | reverse complement strand
TCAACCGCAAGATCCGCAATACGTAAGCGCCAAACACCGCTTAGCGGCTCACCGTTAAGTACAGCTAAAGACTCCTGTGGATCAAAATCTCCAGGGAAGAAACCTTCCACACCATTAAAGCCCCCTAGCGTGCGATTCGCGAGAATCACCTCGGTGCCAGCAGGTGATATCAATGCAATTACTAAGTCACCATTATATGAATGCCCAATATCGACAAACACTCGAATATTATCAAGCCCTACTGTCTGAGGTTGGTTTATTGCCGTTAGCGCGTCCTCAACCCCTACGACGTCGTTATCAGGAACAGCTAACGCAGGCGAATCAAGCTGCTGCCCCCAAACTCGCTCGCCGACACGAATTTCCGAAAGAACGCTTAAACTTACATTGCCGTCCGTAGGCGAGTCGTAGTTCAGGCTAGCGCTATAGTTGATCAAGGTATCACAAGCAACACTCTCCTCAACTTGCATGACAATTGCAGTACTTGTAAGCCCTTGAGCTGGCGCAATACTGTCGACTGTATAAGGATTATTATTAAAGCTCACCCCGCTAACCCCAGTACTTAATATCAGCGAGACGTTTGTCACTGTTTCAGTGCTGTTATTTTGCAAACCAAAACTAATATCAGCAAACTCTCCAGGGTCTAGGACACCATCATCCCCAAGGTTACTAAGCGTAGGTTCACTCAAACTCAAAGAAGCGGGGAGTAAACCATGGCGATTAAAGTTGGTTCGAAAAACAGACTCGTGAGCACCATCAGGATAGAGCGTTCGCGCCGCCTGTAAAGTTACCAGCGCTAAATCTCGCATCGTAACACCCGCACCGAGGCCAAAATGGGATTCAATCACCAAGGTATCCACTTCCGACTTCGGCACGCCCTGCCCGACCAAGGTCGTCATCGCTTGAAATAACGGCGTCGACCAAAGCTCATCAGCAACAAAACCTGTAAAGGCTTGATGCGCGCCATAGCTTTGATCCGGATCATAACGAGCATCTAGGCGATCCATTACCCGCCCCGCCCAGCAACCACTCACATGACCGTTCCATGAGCCAAACCATTGCGGGTTAAACACCGTACCGTTCAAAGTGCCATAACTGTATGAGCCCCCCAGTAATCCGAAAAGCCCTCACCTATCGCCCCAGTATCTCCACCGCCCCAATTCATCACAATGCTATCTTGGAGAGCGTGGCCATATTCATGCAAAATCACATCGGCGTCTTCGGCATTGGACGCACAGCCAACAGGGCTCCCAAACGTTAGGCGATTCGCCCCGGGCTCAAAGAAAGCATTATCCTCTTCATCAACACCGTTAGTGTCCGCTGTAATACCATCGCCCTGTATTAATTTATCACCAACAAAACCCAAAGACTGTAAGTAACGCTGGTTTTGATCGATATGAAAATACGTCATCGCATCATAGAAGGCCAAATTCCCCCGTAATTCCGTCCAGTTACCATCTAAGGTCGTGCTCGGTGCGGTCGAAGGCTCATCCCAGTCAACAATACTAATCCACGGCCCTTCAAGCGAATAGATACCAAAGTCAGAGAGCGTAATATCTTGCAAAGTACGCGTAAAATACGCCGCACTAAAAGCACTGTCTGGTGAGGTGGGGTGTAGGTCAGCATCGTTTAATGTGGTTCTAGGGTCAGGATCAAACACCTGAGCACTGCCAGTGGATGCCGTTTTAGCAATAGCATCCGCCTCAGCCCCGCCTTCGACTTGCACAGTGCTTTTTGCTTGTTTGTCTCGGTATTCTTGGAAGGCTTTATTATAGCTAATTGAAGTACGCTTAATATTCTGCTTAGCGAGGCCTTTATTTAAAATTTGCTCCGCTGTTGGGCCACTAAAGGCGCCTTTATAGGGAGCGTTTAAACGTTTTAATTTAATCACCTCGCCCTTTTGAACATCAAGCGTGTATTCCCAGCTGCCTTTTAATTCATTAACGACCATGGTGACCTGGTAAACCAATCTAAATTCACCATTTTCATTAATAGCCACTTGCCTAACCCCAGGCTCGGTAAGTAATTTACTCTTCGCTGGCTGATAAGCCCATACCTTGCTCAGTGCATCACTTGCGCTAATGTGTGCTTTGCTTAACTGCTCAACCACAGATGCTTCAGCCACTTGGCTAATCGGGTGAGTGCTGTTATAAACCCGAATAATCGAATTATCACTGTTGGCGACACTCACCACGATCTCAGCTTTATCAACCGCTGTGCCTTGAATTTGTTGCTGAAAATGATAATGATTTGCTAGTAAGCTCGGTTTAATCGTAACAAGACTTAAATACTTGAGCTCAGGATGTAATCCAAACTGCTCAGCGTTCGCACTTAGATAACTACGTACCTGCGCTTCATCACTTGCCGTCGGCGCTTTTGCGATTAGCGGCTGTTGGTCATTAATAAGCAACTTCGCAGTGCTGCGATAATCACTATGCCAAGTTAGCTCTTGAGTAACACCAACCATGGGTATAAGCGCCGCAAGTATTGCCAGTGGTTTCATCAATCGAGACCGCTTTTTAAACTCATTATTACTGCTCACTATTCTCTCCTATCAGACCCAAGTAACCTCACTCATTAACCACTAAAAGCTATAAATGAAGACCTATTCAATCAGTGTAGATCACAATAGACAGCGACGATACCAACCTGAGCGTAAAGCCTTAATCAACGTTTTTTTGTCGTAGATCAAAAACGCTCAAAGGTAACTGACCGACAATAGTAATTGAAGAGAAAATAACCCCAAAAAAGATAAAACCACAAAAGCATATAAAGCATAAAAGTGATAGGGGTTACACAAAACGCCTAATTTCGCCGGCAAAACTGGCAATCAGTGCTCCACGTAAACAGACGTGAGCATGCTTGAAAACTTCAAGGGGTACCATCATATGAAAAACAATGTTGTTATTGACCAAAGTGCAGATACTAAAGTGCAATGGCTTGGTTTTACTGGAGGCGCTTGGCAGACCTCAGTCAACGTCCGTGATTTTATTCAACTCAACTACAGCCCTTATTTAGGGGATCAAAACTTTCTAGCCTCGGCGACTGAAGAAGTCAGTGCGCTATGGGAACAAGTAAAAGTTTTGCTCAAAAAAGAAACTGACGCCGGCGGCCCGTTAGATTTTGATGCCGAAACCCCAGCTCGAATCACCTCTCATGGCCCAGGTTACATCGACAAGACCCTCGAATCCATTGTGGGTCTACAAACCGATGCGCCCTTAAAAAGAGCCATTATGCCCCACGGCGGCCTGCGCATGGTGCAAACCGCTTGCGAGGTTTATGGTAAAACTCTATCGCCACAAGTCACCGAAACATTCACCAAATATCGTAAAACCCACAACCAAGGCGTATTCGATGCCTACACCAGCGACATCCTTCTCTGCCGTAAAGCTGGCATCGTCACCGGCTTACCAGATGCCTATGGTCGTGGTCGGATTATAGGAGACTATCGACGCCTCGCCCTCTATGGCGTAGACATGCTGATTCAAGAAAAACGCATAGAACTCAAGGAGACTGAAGACGAAGACTGTAGTGAGCAATGGATTCAACTACGTGAAGAACTGAACGAACAAGTCCGCGCACTACAAGACTTAAAAACCATGGCTAGCTCTTACGACTTTGATATTAGCGAGCCTGCAGCCAATGCACAAGAAGCCGTGCAGTGGACTTATTTTGCCTACCTTGGCGCGATTAAATCCCAGAACGGCGCAGCCATGAGTTTCGGCCGCACCATGAGCTTCCTTGATATTTACATCGAGCGCGACCTCCAAGCGGGAACCATTACTGAAGCCGATGCACAAGCACTGATCGACAACCTAGTCATCAAACTCCGAATGGTGCGTTTTTTACGAACGCCTGATTATGACGAGCTATTCTCCGGTGACCCGGCATGGGTGACTGAATCCATTGGCGGAATGGGCACTGACGGACGCACTCTCGTCACCAAAAGTGCATTTCGAGTCTTACAAACACTTTACAACCTAGGCCCCGCGCCAGAGCCCAATTTAACCATTCTCTGGTCTGAGCAACTACCTACTGGATTTAAGCATTACTGCTCACAAGTCTCCATTGACACCTGTGCCATCCAGTACGAAAACGACGACCTCATGCGTGAACAATACGGCGACGACTATGCCATTGCCTGCTGCGTCTCCGCCATGAGTGTTGGTAAACAAATGCAGTTTTTTGGCGCCCGCGTCAATCTAGCCAAAGCTTTGCTTTACGCAGTAAACGGAGGAAAAGACGAAAAGAGCGGCATGCAAGTCGGCCCCGAAATGCCAGTCATTGCAGACGGTAAACTAGACTTCGACGAGGTCTATAAAAGGTTTGACGTCTATATGGCTTGGCTCGCTAAAACCTACGTAAAAGCCCTAAACATCATTCATTACATGCATGATAAATACGCTTATGAAGCCGCCTTGATGGCACTGCATGATCGTAATGTAGAGCGTACACTGGCTTGCGGTATCGCCGGGCTCTCAATTGTAGCGGACTCTTTAAGCGCCATTAAATACGCCAACGTAAAACCAATACGCAACGATGACGGCTTAGTGGTGGACTATGACATTACAGGGGAATTCCCTAAGTATGGCAATAACGATGACCGCGCCGATGATCTTGCACGGGGTTTAGTTAGTCGGTTTATGGAACACATCCGCCAGAACCCGACTTATCGTAATGCACGCCCGACTCAATCTGTACTCACTATTACTTCTAATGTGGTCTACGGTAAGAAAACTGGCAACACTCCTGACGGACGTCGAGCAGGCGAGCCCTTTGCCCCTGGTGCCAACCCCTTACACGGGCGCGATACAAATGGCGCATTAGCCTCTTTGATGAGCGTAGCTAAACTGCCCTACGAGCATGCTGAAGACGGCATTTCATACACCATGAACTTAATGCCCAACGGCTTAGGCCGAGAACCCGCCACTCGAGTCTCAAACCTCAGCGCCATGCTCGACGGTTACTTCTCCGCTACCGGGCATCACATTAATATAAACGTGTTAAACAAAGAAACTTTACAAGAGGCCATGAAACACCCGGAGGACTACCCTCAGTTAACCATTCGAGTATCTGGGTACGCAGTGAACTTTATTAAGTTAACTAAAGAGCAGCAAATGGATGTAATTAACCGCACTTTTCATGGCAGTGTTTAATCTAGTTTAGATTTACCCAGAGGGAGGCAAGGATGCCTCAACTTTTCTAAGCACCTCATGTAATTTCGATTATTATTACTTCTCGTGATATTGATTAAACCCTCTATTCCAAGCAATTAACAATTAATAATTAACGACTATTTATGCCTGTACCTTTTTCAGAAATTAATTTCATCGATATTGACCAAGAGCATATGCTCGGCCACGTCCATTCCTTAGTAGCTGGCAGCGTCGTGGATGGCCCGGGCATTCGTTACGTCATTTTTTTACAGGGCTGTCAGTTTCGCTGTCAGTACTGCCACAACCGTGACACCTGGGATATGCGTGAAGGCAAACTCTACTCCGTTGCCGAACTCGTCGACGAAACCCTCAAATACACGCGCTTTTTTGACCGCTCACACGGCGGCGTCACAGTGACGGGTGGCGAAGCCTTATTACAGGCCACCTATGTTGATTTACTATTTAAGCAGCTCCACAAAATGGACATTCATACCTGCTTGGATACCAACGGCTACGCCTCACCACAGCTGTATCGTGGCGTACTAGATAGCTTGCTGGATAATACTGATTTAGTATTGCTGGACATCAAGCAGATGGATCCGAAAAAACATCTCGCGCTAACAGAAGTCGATAACGAGCGCACTTTAACCTTCGCTAAACATTTAGCCGAGCGCGAGCAGACCACTCGCATTCGCTACGTTGTTGTTCCGGGATTCACCGATGATTTAGATGATATTCGTCAAATGGCTGATTTTATTGCACCAATGAAAAACATTGAGCGTGTAGAACTTTTACCCTACCACGCTATGGGCGAGCATAAGTGGCAGGATTTGGGTTTTGATTATCCGCTAAAAGATGTGCCCTCTCCCACTGCGGAGAAAATGCAACAGATTAAATCGATGTTGGAGATACAGTATGGGTTTAGGGTTTTGTTGTAAATAAAGTAAATCGCTAAACCTTAAAGCGCATCGTCTCGCAATCAAACTCTTTAATAAGCGACATCAGTTGCTCACTGGTATTGTAGGTATCCGCGGCATCAACCACGACCTTATCAACAACCTCCACAATACCAGAAAGAAGCTCATTAACTTCTGACGAGACAGCCGTTTGCTCCTCGGCTGCGCTGGCAATCTGGCCGTTCATGTCATTCACTTTCAATATCGCCTGATAGATCTCTCTAACAATTTCCTGTGTGGCGCTCACTTTATTTAAGGCTTTTTCGCCAGAATTTTTACCTACTTGCATTACCTCAACGGCTTTGCTTGATCCCTCTTCTAAGCGGGAAATCATTTGCTGTATTTCTTGAGTACTGTCTTGCGTTTTACTCGCCAAGGAGCGCACCTCATCCGCCACCACCGCAAAACCACGGCCCTGTTCGCCAGCGCGTGCGGCCTCAATAGCGGCATTAAGCGCTAATAAATTGGTTTGCTCAGCAATGCTGCGTATCACATCCAAAACGCTGACAATATTAACCACATCACTCTGAAGGTTATTTATCACTTGGGCGCCAGTGCTAATATCATCCGACAAAGAGCGAATCGATTGCGACATCGCCTCTAATTCATGCTCCGCCGCATGAGCGTTTTCCGCGGCTATTTTTGCACTCTCTGATGCATGACTTGCATTTAAAGCCACTTCATTTGCCGCTTGGGACATTTGCACCATAGCGGTCGACACAGAAGTCGTTTTAACACGCTGAGACTCTGCGCCCACTTGCGCTTGCTTGGCGACGAGAAAGACCGAATTAACCGGCACCTCCATTTGTGCTGAGTGCTTCAATACGCCTTTTATTAAATGCTGTAAGTTCGACACAAAATCATTAAACGACTCCACCATTATACCGATTTCATCTTCCCGAACTGGTAAACGCCGCGTCAGATCACCGTCGCCTTGGGTTATATTTTCGATCGCCAGGGATATTTCATTTAAAGGTCCTGACAACAAAAACCTCAAACCGCTCACCAGCATCATCACAATAATTACGGCCAAAACAAACGTCTGAGCAACGGTCGTAAATGCCAAGCTACTCAGCTGATTTTCCAACTCGCTACGATCTATCGCCAAAAAGGCCTTCCCCAACTCAGAGGATTTACCACTGTCATCATAATTTATCGAAAATTCTTTGTATATCTCTATGCCTCTAGGGCGAGCCTCCACGGTTTCCAGCACCCCTACACTGTTCCGCTCTATGCCGTAATATACCCCCGCGCCATCCACAATATAGAGCGCCTGCACAAGATGATCTTGCCCAAATGAACTTAAAAATGTCTGAAGTTGCTCGGTTTCATAATCCCACATTAACTGAGGCGCATTGAGCTCCACCTGAGATAAAATCAGATTGGAATGCTGTTTAAGGGCTCCATCTAGCTGCTCGCTCGCTTTGATATACGAATAAGAGCCAAAACCACCCACAACGAGTGTAATAGATAATATCGCCAGCACTGAAAAACGAAATGCGATTGTTTTGTTGAGTTTAACCAAAAGCCCTTACCCCGATCTATTCCAAATTTAAACGCACCAATAAAGCTAGTTTACTTGACTGTCGCCCAGTAATTTATTCAGTTCTCCGGACGCTTTCATCGAATCCAGTTTCGCGTTAAAACCCGAAAGAAAACTCGCATCAACACCTCTACATACCATGCTGTCTGGATGAACGGCAATGGGGTTTTCTTTATCATGCGTGTACTCAGGTTTACCCATACCTTTGAAAGCTAGGTATGCATCAGGGACGTAAGCCACAAAAGCACCAATACGACCACCATCCAATTTTTTAACGTTTTTCTCAATGTCACTAACAGAACTCAACTTAAGCCCCGCCTTATCAAATTTGTTCCCGTAAGGCATACCATCACGTATACCGACGGTTTTTCCTTTTAATGCATTTAAACTATTTATCGGTGCTGATCCGAAGGCTGTAAATATATAGACTTTTGCAGTGTTCATCGGATCACTTTGAACAACATCACTACCATAACTATAGAAATCAGGGTTTTTATTCGCGGGGCTCATACAACAATTAGTACAGGTCTCAAATTCGCTAAGCGCTCTTGCGGGAGGTAAAACACGCAATTTTCCTTGGCCATTATCAATAACCGTTCTGGTGATAATTTTATCGTAAACACCCGATCCATTTTTTTCGTGCAGACCGGGGATCACCAAACCAATAATATCCACAGCGGCAACGCTCCACTGACTCAACATTCCGAACATAAGCCCCGTTAAAGCACGATTGATAAGCATACGCTAACTCCAAACAATATTGATTTAGTCCGTTAAAGGTAGACCAGCTTTGCGCGTAGATAAAGGTTTAACCGGGCATCCTCAGAAAAGCGGATGAGAATGTCGCGAATTTCAACAATTAGGCAGGTAAAAAATATTAAAACTGATAAGAGAATTATCATTTTACACACAGTGATAGTCCCCTCGTTTTTAGATCACCTTATCGTTTCATCGTTCACGGTTTTCAATAACACCATGATACCCGCTCAATACAAGTGAAGGCGGCACCTGAGTCTTGATTTTTGTTATATATTTGGCACTCAAAACATCGTTAACAAGCTCAATTTGATAACAACTTAAGGTAAAAGACCCTGTGGGGAGATTACACATTTGCGTGCCATTAATATTGGAATATCACCGGAACACAAATGTGCCCCACCAACTTAGTACCGACCACGATTTCATTTCCAGGTAATTAAAATCGCCCCAAACAAAACTTTGGCGCACAATTCAACTACATTACACCTTAGAGGCTACCAGCTAAAGAGCTATTGATTTAGCATCCCCCTCCCCAACCGTAATTCCATGCGGATTTAATAAAAAATCTAGGAATTAAACATGGTAAAAGGCAATACAGCGCCGTATTGGCACTTAGCCTAGGTCTAGACTCTACCGGCAACCGCACCACCTTTAGTCCCGGCTCAGAAACCATAACCATGGAGCTTTCACGCCCATCCAGCCCAATCTTCTCTTGCCGAGACGATCGCCCAATACCCGTCACCGATACCACCATCGGTCAAAACGGCTATTTTTATCCAGAGAGCTGCCAAGTAGAAACCTTCGAATGGTTTAGCCAACAAACCGAATTAGACGAAAACGACCTAGTTGCCTTACGTAGCAACGGCAAAGCCATATCCGCCAAGTGGAGCTACCCCGGTTACGGCGGCAGCTTCTTTTTTAACATCGCTAGGTAGCCACCATTACGGTGCCGTTACCCTCACCTGTATCGTATGCGTAATCTCCCGCGTATCCGGGTCATTACTAGTAACCATAATACTACCCACATATAATCCCGGCGCTAAATCTGTAGTATCAATTTCGAGGTTGTGAATTTGCTCTTCTCCTGGTGCAATCGAGAAGTTTAAGCGCTCCATCAACAGGTGACGAGAGTCACTAATCAAGACCGCCAAGCCACCCTCTAAATAAGGCGTGTTATAGGCAATTTGCAGCCCGTCGGAACCATCGAAATTTTCAATTCCTACACTCACAAACTCTTTTTCCATTCCGTTTAAGAACTCTCCGTATTGCAATAATATTCTACCGTTAGTTTGCAAAATTATTTGCGCATCCACCGAGCCTGCCCCCCCAAATTCACCGTATTTATTCATCTGAACAATTAATTTATCATCAACGTACTGATAATAAACTTGGCCTAGCTGCGGGTGTAAATCATTCCATAACCAAGCGATAAAATTATTGGGAGAAAAATCGCCTGGTATAGGCCGACCAGAACAACAAGCACTCGATTGATTGGGCGAGAAGCCGATTTGACCGTTAGTACTAAAGTAAAACTCGTCGTACAGTAGGCCGTAAAAACTAAAGTCGAAACCAATATCAAAGGGGCCTAAATACGCATCATCCGCGAGATTATCAATGAGCGTGCCTGTCTCGCTGATATCGATCCAATTAAACACAGGACCGCCCGGCTCGTTACTGTCAATCCAATTATAACCAAAGGTATTATCGCTACCAAAGCCCTGCTCCACCACTTGCCCGCTTAGGGTATTCAACTCGCCTTTCGCCAGAAAAGGTACAAATTGCGGCTTGCTCCGAGTTTTACCTTCCGCACTGAGTTCAGGCTCTTGGAGGTCACTTAAGTCAATATTAACCTTGAGTATTGCACTACCTGTGTTAGCAAATGTCAGCGGAATACTCTGCTGCTGATTGGAGGCGATGGTAATATCGGGAATTCTATTTGGAGTAAGCCTCAACTGTGCAGCTAAAGTGGTGACCTGAAGCAGGTTAGATAACGATGAGGTATTACCCACATTATCATCAGACCTTAACGCCACCCAGTAGGAAGTGCGTGGCGTGAGCCCGTCAATTTGCAAGCTTTCCGTTTGACCAGCACTTAATAACCTGCCAGACGTACTTACCCGTGTCGCTTGAAACCAAGTCTCCGCCGTGATCGGGGTTTGGCTATACCGTAAGTCATAAGCCCCTACCTGACCTTGCGCACCGTCATCTCCCGGGGCACTAAAATTAACAACTAAAGTACTGTCATCAAAAGTTCCAAGGCGTAAATCCGTGACAGCATTGGGTGCGGTGGTATCGGCAGCAACGCTTAACATAACAGGTAAAACAATAGTGCTGCTGCCCAGCTCATTAGTATCGACCGTTAAGTTAACCTGGTAATTACCCGGCTCCAAATCAGTACTATTTATTTGCACGGATAATTCCAGTGTTTCACCCGCAGGGATTTCCCCCACTAAAGCACCATCAAGATTTAACCAAGGGGCAAACACCGTATTAAGCGCTGACAAAGCATTCAGTCGACCACCACTCACACTGCGCCCCTGTAAATCATTTATTGGGTCGACACTTTCGAGCAGTGCGGCTTTAATCTCGACACTGTTAATGGCGGGACGGTAAGCCTTCAATAAAGCGGCAACACCGGCAACATGCGGGCTCGCCATAGAAGTACCATCAAAACTGACGTAATTATCGCCCGGAACCGTACTGACCACATCCACGCCAGGGGCACCGAGGTCGACGCTGTTTAGGCCGAATTGAGAGAACCCGGCAAGGGCGTCATTGTGATCGGTCGCCGCGACCGAGATAACATTAGGCACCTCGTAATTAGCGGGGAAGGTATCAAACGTATCATTATCAATGCCGCTATTTCCGGCTGCTGCCACAAAAAGTACATCGTGATCATGGGCATACTCAATGGCATCAAGCAGAGTTTGCGAGAAAGGCCCGCCGCCCCAACTATTATTTAATATATGCGCGCCGTTGTCGGTAGCGTAAATAATACCGGCGGCGGCATCGGCACCGTCACCGCCACCAAATGCGCCTAAAAACTTAATGGCCATCAAACTGACCTCGTGATTGACACCACTGACACCAATATTGTTATTGCCCACCGCACCCACAGTTCCTGCCACATGAGTGCCGTGATCGCCATCATCCATAGGGTCGCCATCATTATTAATAAAGTCATAGCCGTAGATATCATCGACAAAACCATTGCCGTCATCATCAATACCGTTATCGGCTATTTCACCGGTATTAATCCACATATTGTCAGCTAAATCCGGGTGGGTATAATCGATGCCGGTATCCACTACCGCAACAATCACGCTGCGGTCGCCAGTTTCCAAGCCCCAAGCTTCCAGTGCATCAATGTCAGCACCGGCAGTGCCTCCGGTGCTACCGGTATTATGCAGCCCCCATAGATCTTCAAGGCGCTCATCATCGGGTAAGGCATAATGATGTAAACGTCGATTGAGTTCGACATAAGCGACCTCTGGCATAGCATCTAGCAGCTCCATAGTGCTTAACAAGTAGCTATCATCACGCAGTTGCCATACTTCCAGATTCAGTGCGGGGATTTTTTGGATGACAGTGGCCTTATGACGCGCGAGGCTACTGCTTTTTGCTGCGCGGCCAATACCGTCTTTAAACCGTACAATGAGTTCGCCTTCGTTGTAGCTGCCTTTTGCGGGTAAGTGATTTATTAATGGGCGCTTTAGCGTGGTGGCACGGTTTATATAAGCCGGTTTGGAGCTGGCAACCCGATTACCTATCAATGGCTCAACCGCATCGATTTGGTAGAAAAGCGGTACATTACCGGTATTTTGAATACTAAGAGTACTTAACGACTGCTCCCCTTCGACAACATCAAAAGTTAACACGCTACTTGAGACTTCTCCTGAGGGCGCCTCAGTCGTGAGCACGGATACAATATTGGAAATAGGCGAAACATTACCAAGTGTATCGGTGCTTTTCAGCGCAAAATAATAGTTCGTTTCACTAACAAGCCCTTCCACCAGAGCCACTTGCAACTGGGCAGGAAGGCGAGGCTCGGGTGGCGCAATCAAACTACTCCCTCCCCAGTTGGCCTCAGTTAGCGGTGTATTGCTGTAGCGAATTTCATAGCTGGCCACGGCACGGCTCAAACCAACATCGCTCGGTGCAGGCCACTGAAGCTCTAGAGTGTTAAAGGAAACATCGCTTGCACTGAGATCGCTAACAGTATTCGGGCCCGTCGAATCATCACTGATTTCAATGCTAACCGGCAGGGTAATATTACTATTGGTATCTATATTTAAAAAATCAAGCGATGCTGTATAGGTGCCGGACGCTAGCGTGGCCTTATATTCCAAATCAATAGACTCTGTACCCCCGGGGAGAACCCTACCCTCAAAGCGGCTGGCCGTTAACCATTGAACGGTTGAACCCTGGCTTATTTCAATTGCCAAATTCTCTTCCAAGTAAGGCGTATTAAATGCGACCTGCAAGCCATCACTGCCATCGCCATTCTCGACGCCAATACTGTACTGGCGATCCTCCATGCTATTTGAAAAGCTTTTATATTGAAGTAATATTTTTCCAGAGCGAGATAATATAATTTCGGCATCCACCTTACCACTGCCAAAAAACTCTCCAAATTGACTAAATTGAATAATCAGCTGATTACCGATCGTTTGATAATAAACCGAGCCGCCTCTGGGGTGCATGTCATACCACATCCAGGCAATAACATTATTGAGCCTATCCGCCACTCCCATCGGCTGACCGGAACAACAACCGCTATCAAAGCTACTGTCAAAGCTAATAAAACCATTTGAACTCAGGTAAAAGTCGCTAAACGTTTGGTCGTAAAATTCAAATTCAAAACCAATAGGCAGCGGACCGGACACACTGTCATCAAAAATGTCATTAATTAGCATGCCGGTTTCGGAAATATCTTGCCACTCGAAGTTTGGCCCACCAAGTTCATTGCTATCAATCCAACGATACCCACTTTCGTCTGGGCCACCAAAGCCTTGCGTAACTATATTGCCTTTTCTAGGGTCAGACTGGCCTTTTGCAATGTTCTGAAAGGGGATTTTTGTCGTGATATTCTTTAAATTATTACCAGCCTTAGCTTGTGAGCCCTCAAACGTCGACTCAGTGTCAACACCGGTAGGTGTGAGAGTGAGCTGATAGTTCAGTACCTCGTCACCCAAATTGTCGAGCTGCAGCGTCTGCGTCCGCACTTGATTACGCTCAACCTGTGCAAGGTTAAGAACAAATGGCGTAATCGTTGTATCTGACCATATGGGTAATGTAATAACAGCGCTATTAGATACAGGGGATAACTGGTTAGCGCTGCCGAGAGTACGAATCGCAAAAAATGTGGGGACTTGCTGGGGAATATTGTCGACGCTAAGTGACTGGGCAGCACCRACTCTTCCGGGGCTGATACTGTTGACAACAGGACTGGCCTGGAGCCAATTATCGGCCGTAATTATTGCCGTACTTTGGCGAATTTCGTAAGCGGTGGCATTATTTACTGGAGCTACCCATTGCAGGTTAACCTGATTGCCAGTCACGCCTTCTCTTGCAATGAGAGAATCAATAGCGTTGATACTAGCCGCCTGCGCTCCCGAGCTTGTGCTACCGCTGCCGGAGCCTGCGTTGCTATTACCTCCACCGCCTCCACCACCGGCGGGCATTGCGTAAACGTCGTTAAGCCATCCGGTCGTAAGAGTGATGGCAAGTACTAGTAAAATTCGAAATAGATTATTCATCGCTTTTCGTATA
>NVXL01000116.1 GCA_002746115.1 Alteromonadaceae bacterium | reverse complement strand
ATGGCACTTATTGCATTTTTTTAGCTCTTACTGACAATGGACAAATGGGCTTAGAAGGATGACCTAAATACCTTGAACACAAAGCACAAACCAAACCTCCACCCCACATAAATCTACTAAGAGTCAAAAACCCCGGCTAATAATCCATATCCCTAACGGAGAATAACAGCAACATCAGAAACATTATTTTGATAAGAGAATAGATTTTTTATTTGGAAAGTATGAATAATACGTTCACAAAACAAGAACAGAAAAGTCATCAGAAAAAAAGGAGCCTAAAGGCTCCTTTTTTAACAAAAATCATTACAGAGAACAGTTAACCTTTAACAGTTAACTCTTACTGACAGTCGCCAACTTATCAAAAAAGTCAGGGAAGGTTTTAGCCGTACAACCAGGATCATTAATCGTCACACCACACTCAGGATCTAAAGCCACTAAGGAGAAGCACATAGCAACACGATGGTCGTTATAGGTATCGATAGCCGCGTGATTGATTTTAGCCGGTGGCGTAATTTCAATATAATCTTTACCCTCAACCACCTCAGCGCCAACTTTACGCAGCTCTGTGGCCATCGCAAACAAGCGATCCGTCTCTTTAACACGCCAGTTGTAAATATTACGAATAGCCGTTTTACCTTTCGCAAACAAAGCCGTGGTCGCAATCGTCATCGCGGCATCAGGGATATGATTCATATCCATATCAACACCGACAAGCTCGCCTGCGGATGCACTGATCGACTCATCATCCCATTCGATTTTAGCGCCCATCGCTTCTAGCACTGTCGCGAACTGGATATCACCTTGAATGCTATTTTTACCAATACCATTCACCTTAACAGTGCCGCCTTTAATCGCTGCTGCTGCGAGAAAATATGAGGCTGAGGATGCATCGCCCTCGACCATTAAACGACCAGGTGAGGTGTAGCTTTGGCCACCTTTGATTTGGAAGGTCTCGTAGTTACTGTGCTCAACTGTTACGCCGAACTGCGCCATTATATGTAGAGTGATATCAATATACGGTTTGGAAACTAACTCACCAACGATATTAATTTCGGTATCACCACTCGATAGCGGTGCCGACATCAGAATTGCCGTTAAAAATTGACTAGAGATAGAGCCATCAATTGATATTTTGCCACCGCTAAGCCCAGAGCCGTTGATCTTTACGGGGGGGAAGCCCTCATTTTTCAGGTACTCCACTTTGGCACCAGCCTGACGTAAGCTATCGACTAAAGAGCCAATCGGGCGCTCTTCCATACGCGGCTCGCCTGTGAGCGTAAACTCGCCAGTGCCTAGACACAAGGCCGCGCACAATGGCCGCATTGCGGTACCGGCGTTACCTAAATATAATTCTTGTGGCTCGTCACTATTAATAGCGCCACCATTGCCTATCACAGTACATTCGGTTTTATCGTCCGATAAGGTGTACTGCACGCCTAGCTTCTCTAAGGCGTTCAACATGTGCGAGATATCGTCACTGTCGAGCAGGTTGGTGATGGTAGTACTGCCTTGCGCCAACGCGGCTAATAACAATGCGCGATTGGACAAGCTCTTGGAGCCTGGCAGGTTAATTTCCCCGTCGATCTTGGCGATGGGATCTAAAGTAAGTGATTCCATAATGTCTTTAACTTCTGTGATTGAGCATAATTTAGAGTGTAATACATTGTGGTATTTTTGCTAGACCAAAGACTTTAATTATAAAAAATAGTTTGTTAGTCGGTTAAGCTCTAAACAATTCAATTACAGCCTACTTGTTAACCAAACTAAATCTATTGATTACGCTTGGCTTGTTAATCAAAAAAGCGCCTACTTCAGTCGCTTTGTCACCATCTGCCCCAAGTGCACAACAGCAGGCTTCGTTAGCATCCCCAAATGATCAGAGTCGATCTCCTCGACATCACTTAAGTCTTCTCCGAGTTGTTCCCAGCCACGCAAAGGCTTAACGTCGAAGCCTTTGTCATAAACATCAATCTTAGCGCGCACATAAAATAGTGAAGGCGGCACGGGGTCGAGTGTAATGGCTCGAGCTAGCGAGATCCTTGCCTGGCGCTGGTGGTCATCTTCAGCGTCTGGCTGGCCGCCTATGGGTTTATCGACATTCTTTTTGCTGCCAACGTGGCTTGCCATGCCTTTTAGCTTTTGCAGCACCTTTGCCCAGCCCCAATGCAGCAAACGGCGCTTGGCAGAATTAGGGAGGTAAGTATCTAACAAACCGACCATGTCCACAGTTTCTCCCATCGCTATTAACTTTTGTGCCAATACATAGGAGAGTCCGCCACCAAAAGACACGCCAACAAACTGATATGGGCCTTTGGCTTGGTGTTTGCGAATAAAGTTAACATAAGCATCAGAGAGCTTCTCAAGTGCCTGTTCTCGGTTTTCTTCAATCAGTTTATTTAGGTCGAGTTCAATCGGTGCGTAAATTGCGTAAACGGTCAAATCCTCGGGCAGTTGATCCGCGAGTTCTTGATAAAGATGGATACCATGCAAACAAAATAAGGGTGTGCGCTTACCGCTGCCTTGGCGCAAAGTAATTAATTGAGGGTCATGTTTACCGGCAGCAGACGGCGTCTTAGCAAGGTCTTTTTCGTCATCGCTCTTCCCGTCATCATCTTTGCCATTATCAGCAAGGAGCCCCGATAGCAAATCAGCAAAGCCTAAAGGCGTCGGATGGTCGAGTAGATCGGGGAATTCAAACCAATGCCCCCACAACTCTTGTACCGCTTGTAGTAATTGAATGGCGCTAAGGGAGTTCCCGCCTGAATCAAAAAAATCACTGTTTTCATTTAACGCGTTATTTTCAAGTATTGATCGCCAGAAATCGACTAAGGGTGCAATATATTCATTCGTATCCGAATCAGGCGCTAGCGCTTCTATAAGTAAACAAAATTGTGCGGGCCTTGGGTTGTCTAATAATGTCGGGAAATCACACCACTGTCCCCATTCATCATAAATAGCCTGTAACAGCTGAATGGCCAATAGGGAATTACCGCCTGCGTCAAAAAAGTCGCTCTCACGATTAAGCTCGCTTTGCTCTAATACCTCTTGCCATAAAGCAATTAATCTATTTTCTACAAGGCCACCGCCTGCTGCTGCTAATTTAACATCAACATCAACATCAACATCAACATCAACATCAATATCAACATCAACTTTTTTAGGCTGTTTTTTTACAATATCGCTGAGTGCGACATAATTTAATTTGCCGTTTGCATTCAGCGGTATTTGCTCTATTACGACGACGCGCCCCGGCAGCATCACTGCAGGAAGGTGGTCTGCAAGGTAACGGCGTAGTTGCGCGGGAAATTTATCCGCTTGCGGTGTTTTCAATACGACACAGGCAACCAGTATATCGCCGTCAGATTTATCCTGAATAACAACCGCATCACTCACGTTCTGATGACGGCGAAGTTGGGCTTCGATTTCGCCCAACTCAATACGCACACCTAGTACGTTCACTTGCCTGTCGGCGCGCCCTAATATCTGTAATATTTTATCCGCCGAGATTTTAGCTAAATCCCCGGTGCGATAATAACGTCGCTCTCTTTTTTCTGCATTCTTTTCTGCATTGCCTGCTGTAAATACCAAAGAGGGGAACGCGTGCTCACTTAACTCTGGCTGGTGGAGGTATCCGGGCGATAAGGTATCGCCTGTCACCAATAATTCGCCCGACTCTCCTGGTGCCAATTCTTGTAAGGTTTCAGGATCGACCACGCGAGCATCCCAGTGCTCATATGCAAAACCGGCGGGTGCGTTAATGTCATTAGTGCTGGCCTGTTGAGGCACTTCCATTGAGCAAACACCGATGGTTTCAGTCTGACCATAGATGTTCAAAATACGAGGGGCGGGCTCATAGAAATTGCGAAGTTCTTCAACTAAAGCCCAGGGCAGCGGTGCTCCAGAGAACATAAGAGTCGCAGGTCCGTGTGCGGCGATGGCTTGGCGCGGCTCTTGAGAGCAGGCTTTGGCTTCCTCTAGCGCTAACTGAAAGACGGGCGCTACGGTATCCCATACGGTAATAGCATTTTCCGAGACGAAGCGAATTAATTTAAGTGGCTGTTGGATTTGACTGGCAGAGGCAATAACAACTTGCGCCCCGTTAGACAACGGCGCTAGCAGCTGTCGTAATGACGCTGAAAACCCAAAAGAGGCGGTATGCAAACATATGTCATCGGTATTATAAGCAACGCGAGATTGAATACCATCAAGGTAATCGTTTAGCGTATCGCGCCGTATCATAACGGCTTTAGGCTTACCGGTGGTGCCCGATGTGTACATAATATAAGCCAAACCATCACGGGGTGGCTCGGGCAGTATCTCATGGTCGCGAGCCTTAGGTTTATCTGCTGAGGATTCAAGGCGAGGTAGGTCTAACCATTCCAGAGACTCAGTATTGGGGCTCCCTCCTAGTAATAAACAAGGGTGACAATCGCTTACCATTGCTTCCAAGCGCGACTTTGGCTGCTTAATATCGAGAGGTACATAGGGGGCTCCCGCACGTAAGGCTGCAATTATAGCAACGGCAGTGTCGATGCTTCTGTCTGCAATAATCGCTACTGGACGATCACCGCTCACCTGTAAGCGTATTTGCTTGGCGATGCTCAAACTACGCTGGTTTAGCTGGTCGTAGCTTAAACTACCAAATTCACCTCGTATGGCTACAGACTGCGCAGACTCGTGCAAAATTTTTTCTAGTGGTATCATTCCTAGGAATTACCTTAATCTCGTTTACTTGCTTTAACACTTATTTTAAAACTTACTTTAACACTTACTTTGTATATCTAGAGTCTCGCGTATGAGCATCGAGACACCGACGCACATTACGACATCGCGACCAATACACGACGCGCCCCAGTGAAAGGCGTGCGCCCGTGAGCCATTAGCCAGTTATCCGCTAAGAGTATATCGCCCGCTTGCCARTCAAARATAATCGCTTGCTCTAAACGCGCTTGCCGAATCGTATTAATTGTTTCTGCCGATATGGGTGAACCATCGCCATAAAAAGCATGCGTCGGCAGATTAGCTTCGCCTAACATTTTGACTAAGGCATCCCCTTGCTTCCCTAAATTGGTGTAATGCCAAAGATCCACTTGGTTAAACCAAACCCATTCATTAGTTTGAGGATGTTGCACAGATGCGGGGCGGAACTGACTGGTACGCAGGGTATTGTTTGGCAACCACTCAAAATCCACATCACCTTTTTTAAGGTAGCCCTCGACCTCTTCGCGATCTTGTGATTCAAAATGATCTTGCCAAGATTTACCAAAGCCTTTGCCKCCGTGCATATTTTTAACGTAGCGAACGCCCTTCTCTGTAAATGGCTCAAGTACTCCACCCTCAAGATGCTGACGAAAATCACGACAGTCTAAAATGGGGGTTTGCCCGCCAGTCGCAGGTGGGGTTTCACAAAAAAAGGCAATCGTCCTAGGTGGCTCACTCGCGTATGAAAGCTCATTATGTAAAGTAATATGTTGCGATGCTGGATACTCTGTCGAGGTATAAACTTGACCTTGCACCCGCTGCCTTTGGCTCTGCCCTTCAATATAGGGCTTCCAGTCTTCAGTGATTTTTTGAATGACGCTTTCAAAATCATTCGCATTTTTTATATCAAAACCCCGAAGCAAAATTGCACCGTCTTTTAATAGGCGCTCGCCAAGTTCTTCGCGATTACGGCTATAACATTCGATAAGATCGTCAAGGGATTTCCCTTCCGAACTTACAGGACTATTTGCAGGACCAATAGAAGACAACCCTTTCACTTGCTCTGACCAATTCAGCATGTCTTTGTTCTCTGGAGGTTTAGGGGGAACCAATCAAAATTGTAGTGTGTTATACAATTTTGACGGTAGTAAATTCAAGACAAATTTAAACACCCAACTGTCTATGCACACTTAAGTTATAAGCTTATCGCTAACGCCGCTAATGCAGTCTGATTAAAACCAAGCCACATCTTGATTGAGACGGGCTATGCCAACACTTCCAGTTTCAATAGATTAATTAACATTAACATTATTAAAACTCATACTTATTTGACGGGGTGGATAAGTTGCACTACGTTGTAATTTATCGTATCGCGTGACACTCCCCATAGAACCCCGCGCCCTCGGTCACCTTAGACAACATAAAAAAGATAGAAAGGAAAGTGTAATGAATTCCCCTCTCAAACATCCTCCCCACAAATACAAAATACCCAAGTTCACAAAAGCAGAAAAGGCGCTAGTAGCAACCATTAATAGCCAGTGGGATAAATCTAAAGCCATTTACGAGTTAAGCACCCACTTGCAGGTCGCCGCCACCATAGAGCTGGCCACTATTCCTATCTACCTGAACACTTATTACAGTATTAACCGAACCCCCGGTAAAGGCAGCCCGTATTTCACTAAGGCCTTTCCAAAGACCAAGGTTTCACGCTTTGCTGACCGTGCTGGTGCCTTAATCATGAGTGTCGCGGTCGAAGAGATGCAGCACATGTCTTTAGCCTGTAATATTTTGTATTCCCTGGGAGAAGATCCGCAGTTGTATCGACAAGCTCCCGACAGCTATCCCGCCGTTCTGCCAGGGCATAATCAAAATATATCGCCGAGTTCAAAACACTTCGGCCAAAACATTCCCATTCCCTTGGGGCGCTTCTCCTTTACTCAGCTGTCACACCTTTTGGCCATCGAATACCCAGCACCTGTAGGCGCGCCGCCAGAGCGGGGTAATTGGGATAGCATTGGGCAAATATATGCTTATATTCGCTGTATCATCGAATCGGACTGGGTTGAAAATAAAGACTTTGAGGTTCGTCAAAACCGCAGGCAAATTGCAGCTACAGAGTATTCCCCCAACAATATTGACACTGGGGTGAGCGACTTGCTCACTATCAGCAGTTGTAAGGACGCACTGCGGGGAATCGCCACCATTTGTTTCCAAGGTGAAGGGTTTTCACATGAGGCTTATGACGATTCTAGCCAGACTGAGCTGCCCCACTATTACAAACTCCTCCAACTGCAAAGCCAACTAAACGRCTACAGCGCTGAATATGCTAGGCCGGGGAAGGCGCCAAAAAATAACGTCGCGCCCTTGCCGAAAGCCCCGAAGCCRCCTACACAACAGTTCTCTCCCGCCGAGATTGACACCCTTGTTTATCCCTTTCCATTTAACCCGGTATCCAGCCAATTTGGCGCGGGTCGTGACAAGCTAGTAGATATTGCCGATGGATTGTTTCAGTACATGCTAATCATGACAGAAACTGTTTATCGCATTCCTGAACCAAAGCAAAAGAATTACTTCAACCGCTCCATGCATCAATCCATAATTTGGGTAATGGACAAGTACCTACAGGCACTGAGGCAGATTAGAACCGCCGATAATAAGTTTGCGCTATGCGCTACCTTTGCCAACATCRACYTAGGCACACGYGCAAAGGCGCACGCAAACCTGCGTGCCATGGTGGATCAGTTTSAAGATCAATATATCGATCCCGATACAGGGCCTAAGGTAAACTGGYTCACGAGTGATACCGCGTACTACCTCAACCTCATTAAGGAACTGCCTGACATTTCTCTGTTCTGGGGGGATACACAACCGACGCCCGAGCAACTAGCCTCTCTGCCTTACCTCAAAGAGCCAAGCGAGCCGCAGGATATTGGCTCCAGCACAATAAACCCTGCCCCCTTCCCTCTGATCACAGAGGGCTTCTATACCGGCCTGCCTCGCTGGCCACTGAAGCCGCCAGAGGATAACAAGCTACCCGAAGGTGCCCTACGCCACACCTACCAAGTGAAAAATGATTACAGTGGTCAAAAGGCGGCTGCGGTCTGAAAAGTTAATATTCAAATTAGGTACCTTGCAACAGGTACCGCGCAACTTCCTTGGTGGCAAGACCGGCATGACTTTGAGCCGAGAGAACTAAATAAAGTGGTAGGCGTTGCGCTTGGCCATATTCAAGCGACAAAGCAATTAATTCACCCTTATCTAGCTCACGGCTAATCTTTTCTTTAGGAATAAAACCAAAACCTAAGCCCGCTTTAATCGCCGCAATACTGCTAGCAAAATGCGATACAGTCCAGCGCTGCTCCGACTGTAACCAACCGGCATCTTGATTACGAGCGGTTCCACTATCTCGCACCACGATCTGTCGATGAGTTTTAAGTGAATCTTCCGTAAGAACCTCTCCTGAGGAGTTTTGAGCCAGCGCATGTGAGGGGCTAACCACCAATATTTTAGTGACCGAGCCGTAATTTTCAGTCAAAAAACCCGGGGGCACGCGTGCCGATATGACGATGTCCGCCTCCCGCCGTAAAAGCGCCTCCTCCGTGCCCGACAATGTCGTTTCTAACAAACGGATACGGGTATTGGGGCTTTCATGTGAAAAGCCATGCAATGCGCAAAAGATGTTATCCATACTCGCAAGCGCATCCGCCGCTATAACGACTTCTGATTGCCAGCCGCTCGCTAAGTATTGCGCCGCTTGATCAATTTGATTTGCGTGATCCAATAAATGGCAGGCATGGCGATACATCGCCCGCCCAAACTCAGTCACTTCGGCTTTACGGCCAGCCTGTTCAAACACCGGCTGCGGCAAGCGCTCTTCCATGCGCGCCAAGCTATAGCTGACGGTAGATTGGCTTTTATTGAGGGTCTCCGCCGCTTTTGCAAAGGAGCCCGCATCCACGACGGCTTTAAAGGCAGCCCACTGTTCTAAGGTAATTTTTGGAATCATTGATCTAATTTTTCGATTGTTAAGCGTTAATTTTTGCGTCATTCAATCGGAATTTAACGCATACAATAACAACATACAAGCAGCGATCAAAACAACCGAATAAACACAGGGGCCATTCCAGTGACGACATCACCTAACACCCAAAACAATATGCAAAAACAAATACTCAGAATAGAAGCTAGCATCTCCGGCGATAAAGGCATCTCCACGCAAATCACCCGCGAGCTAAGCGAGGCGCTACAAAATAAATACCCAGACAATGCGCTCATCGTGCGTAATGTCATTACTGATGCCATCCCCCACTTTGATGCTTCGACAATTGGCCACATCAAAGACGGAACAGCGGCTTTAGCGGATGCTTTGATAGAAGAGGTACAAGCCGCCGATATTATTATTATCGCCGCGCCGATGTACAATTTTAGCGTCCCTAGCCAGTTAACAACCTGGTTCGACCACATCGCACGTGCCGGAGTCACTTTTCAATATACATCTAAGGGCCCTGTGGGCTTACTTAAAGGCAAAAAAGTATACGTCGTGAGTACCCGTGGCGGCATGCATAAAGGTAAAGCGAGTGACGTGGTGACGCCTTATTTAAATACCATTTTAGGCTTTGTAGGTTTAGACGAAGACTTAAAAACTATTTTTGTTGAAGGCTTAAATTTGAGTGGCGACCAACCGGCTCAAGCCATCGCACAAGCGCGCCAAACGATTAAAACTATTCAAGCCAATAAGACCACTCACCCAAGCACTGAAAAAGAAGCCGTATCATGAGCACAAGACAAGCATCAGAACAAATTCAAGCCGTCGCCAGTACCGATGGTGATGGCGTCAAGCTCCTGCGTGTATTTGGTGGCCAAGATCCAGAACGCTTTGACCCTTTTTTAATGATGGATGAGTTTGGATCGGAAGAGGCCAATGATTATATCGGCGGATTCCCCTCTCACCCCCATCGTGGGTTTTCGACCATTACTTATATGCTGCAAGGCAAAATGGAACATCGCGACCATATGGATAATGTCGGGTTATTACAAGACGGAGACGTGCAATGGATGACGGCGGGCAGCGGTGTTATTCACTCCGAGATGCCTAAGCAAACCGAAGGTAAAATGCGCGGCTTTCAAGTATGGTTAAATTTACCTGCAAGCAAAAAAATGCAAGCCGCGAACTACGAGGATGTGCCAGCAAATAAAATCCCGCTTTATAACTTTGAGCAAGGGCAGATTAAAGCCATCGCAGGTAAAACTGAGATCCAAGGTGAGCAAGTCCGAGGTTATTTTGATATCGCCGACACCCAGGCTCTGTATTTGGATATTGCACTCAAACCTAAGGGCAAATTCAGTATTCCAGTCGCCGCTGGTCATACGGCTTTGGCGTATGTGTACGAAGGTGAAGCCATACTAGGTGAAGCAAATACCCCCACACGATCACAATACCTCAGTCGCCTGACGGGCAGTGGTGACATTCAGATACGTAACTTACAAGAGACAACGGCCAAGGTAATCGTCTTAGCTGGGCAGCCACTCAAAGAGCCGATAGTGCAGCATGGCCCGTTTGTAATGAACAGCGTTGAGCAAATTGAAACAGCAATTCAAGATTATCGCGACGGAACGCTCACCAACGCCGAGCACATTCAAGGCTAAATTAGGTGTTCACAGGAGGATAAAAATAGGTATTCACAGTTGGTGAAATTGGGTGTTCGCGGTAGGCAATAATATGCCGTCAGTATTGCAGGTTCTAATCTGCCCTCCAACGCTTACTCTAAGTTAAGTTGGGCGCTAGCCTAAGCTGGATGTCGATTTAAGCGGTTCGGTGCTTATGTTGGAGTGTCTGATCTAGTTAATGGAAACTATTTCTTCTTCAAATTTTAGACATTCATTTTCAGAAATAGCTCTAACTATATGGATATTCATGGCTTCGGTGCCAAAGTTTTCATAATACAGAAACATATTTGTGTCGTGGGGTGTATTGGCACTTGATAGCGATCCATTCTTATATTGAGTAAATGAATGCCTGTGATGTAGGTCGGTTGATCTCATTATTGATAACTGATGCGTATGGCCACAGAAAACATGTTTTATATTATTCTCTCTTACAAATTCGACAACAGTTCTGGAGTTGAAAAGAGGGTCTGAATCCGTATCTAGGATTGAGTGATGATTTAGAAGAATTATTCTATCGTAACTGGCTTTGCTAATTTCATGGGAGAGTGTTCTCAGCATTTCAGTATCGACAAAACCTTTGTCTGTATAGAGCGTATTGGTGTCGAGGCATACTGCGAGAATAGACTCACCATTAATCGTGATTTTTTTAAGAAAATTGATATCGGTAAAACGCTCTTTTAGATCATTGGTATTCTTGTCAAGAAAAATATTTTTTTTCCTACAGTTGTCACGTTTTAATGGGCGAATGACTTCTGTGTCGTCGATATACTGGCGAAAATAGTCAACGCTACGCATATTCCGTTTGTCGTGATTTCCAGGAATCGAAATAACGTGTTGGCACTCAATTGACTTCAAAAAATTCCCAGCAGCTTCAAATTCATTTTCGAGAGCATCCGTCGTGTTGTCGCCGGTGTTGATTAGGATGTCGGCCGAATAGCTTTTCAATTTCGCTAACAAAACTTCATTTTCCCCAAGCCAGTGCCGAGGGCCGAAATGCATGTCTGAGATGTGTAGTATATTCATTTCGTTTCGAGCGTACCCATTTTTTTAAGCGAGTTAATTTAGAGCAATAAGCAATATTTAGGCTTCTGATCTTTGAGTCTAGTATCAAAGGGAGCATAATGCACGCAGTCACACCCGATATTTCCACGCTTAATCTTAATCTTTTATTAATTCCTATAAAACAAAGTGGGCGCTAGTGCGTTCCGTGTACGAGGCTAAATCACTTACACTTCCACTTACGCTTACGGCCTATTGGCTTGCGCCCATCGTGCTTAACATTTGGCGTTACCGCCGCCTGCCCGATGTTTACTACCCGGTGATTGACCTACCTTGCTGGAGCGGGAGTCTCACCCGCTGGAATTATCGATCTTGCTCAGCCGCACACCTTTTTRGTTTTGAGSCTTTGGGTTTACGAGAATTGAATAATAGATGGCAATTTATTTCGCCAACTCTAAATCRTGAACGCCTCGCGCGAGATAAACCTTTGCTCCGGTCGCCTTTAGTTTGGGCCGAGAACCTTGTTCAACCTTCCAAAATTCGACGACGCCACGCTGTTGCTTATCTTCGCGCATGTGAAAAATGGCCACCGCTAAATAGTTGCCAGAGGCGTCAAACGTTGCGGACTCAGGCAGCAAACCTTCAAAATCGTAGTGATCTAAGGTTTTAAGTTCACCGCTTTCAGGGTTTAGCGTCACCAGCGATAATGAACTATGATCCACACCCGGCCATGGGCCACCAGGTATACCYGCTTCAGGTAGGTAAGTGCGGTTCATATTCGCGGCGACAAGCAGAGTACCCGCTGGGTTCATTGCGAAACCTTCAGGGCTTAGCCCAACCTCCGCTTTAGAGACCACCGAGTGCTGCCCGTTGATGTCAAACTTAATGGAGATTAAATCGCCGCGTGGATTGAGCAGAAAGCTGCTTTGACTGGTGCCCCACTTACCATCAGTGATAACAAAGAACTTACCGTCCGGTGTAAATTCTCCACTTGTTATAAATGTGCCTACCTCTAGCGCTTTGCCTAGACTCTGAAGCTCAGCTTTTTTTCCTCGTGTAATTTTGAGTTTATAAAAACCTAGTTGTTTGTTACCTGAGTTGATCGCTAATACGGGCTGCGTGGGGTGCCATTGCACGCTGCCAATACCCTGCTCTTGCATTGAGCTTGGTAAGTTGGTGATCTGAATGGGTTTACCGAGCTTGCCGGATCGTGTTGGTACCAGATAGAGCTCATTACCTGCCGGCCCGGCGTTTATGACAAGCCACTTACCGTCAGGGCTTATGGTAATGGATCCTGGGTTGTCTGCTACCGCGATACGTTTGATATGCCGAGGTTTATCCACCCGACTGATATCGAAGACGCTTAACGTTGTTCCTGTTGGCAAGCCGGTAAAAACGCTACTGACGGCTTTGAGGCTTTGCTTCGGCGCGGCCCGCGTTTCAATGACGTAGGCGAGCGCCTGATCAGGAGACAAAGCGACCACTTGAGGCCACGATACGACGGAATTAGAAGCTTTTATGCTTGCGATCACCGGCGCCGAACCCGCTTTAGGGAATGAGATCAGGCTCAAGGCATCTTCTTGGTCGGCCAATGGGTTTAACTGACCCGTGGCATACGCTGTTGCTTGCATATCCGCATCGGATATTGCCACCAAAGCCCTACCTTCGAAATTCATTTGTTCCCATACATCATTGCCTGATGCGTGAACCAGTGATACACCACTCCATAATACGGCGGCGGTCAATAGCTTCGCTGTTCGCATAGCTTTTCCTTTAATTAATGTTATGAATTGACAGCGAGCTTAGCCTGCATAAGGTGAGGAAAAAGTGAGGTAGAGGTGAGGGATAAGTGAGGAGGAAAGTCTTTATTTATAGTATATAAGCCCACCCCAGGCTAATATAAATCAATGAGAAAACCGCTAATAATAGAATGCAAAAACGCCTTCTACTACGTCATTAATCGCGGCAAAGAGCGTCAACCAATATTCCATGGTGATGACTATCACCATGCGTTCTTACAATGCCTCAAACACCAAAGTGTTCACGGGAAGGAAAAATTAGGTGTTCACGATAGGCAATAATATGCACGCAGTCGCAACCGATATTCAAGACCTTCTCTTAAGTCATCATCAACAAACATTTCTGCCGCTAACACGATAAATGGCAGTAAATTCCACAAGGTATCAAATTCACCCTTTTTCGCTTTGCGCATCACCTTGTTTAGCGTGCCAGCAAAGTATCGCATAAACTTCGGGTTAATCTTTCTCAAGCCCCGCGTCATCGCTTTCAAGGGCACAACAAGCAATTTTAAGCCTTTTGCTGGCGGAGACAAGGTTAACACGTCAACGAATGCAATAATAAACTCCGCTGGCTGAAAACGACTTGGGTCGGTAATCAAGTACCCTAACTGCTGGAAGACAACACCAAAACTTTCTAGCGGAATAATCCAGTTGATCAACTCCCAGGCGAAACTGCTGCTGCCTGATTGCGCGTGCGCTTGATTAAACAGGCTGAAATCGACTTGAGTATTCGCCAACAAGCCATTCGAATGCCCCGGTATTTTAACCTGATTAAGGGCTGCGATATCAATCTCGGGGACATCTGTCGCCAGTGTCTCAACGTATTGCCCTGCGAACAGGCTAAAGACATCCGTGGAAAGTATAGACGCGTATTGTTTGACTGTATCGGTGTGGATAGCGACTCGCTGTAAACCAAGTGCACTGCCGTTGCTATGCATTTGCCCGGTGCTAAGCAAGGCAAGTTCTTCTACGCCATCGGCGCCAATCACGACAGTCGTTTCACTGCTGCCATCGGCAAATTGCATGACGGGTTGGGCCTTATAATCATAGAATTTTAGGCTGTTGATGCGTCCATTAAACTCGCCGCCAATCACTAAATCATGCACAGCGCTTGGGTCTGTGTCTTCGCCTTTACCGGTCCACTGATATTGCAGGTCGCCAACGATGCTCAGCTCAAATTGATCACTACCAACATGCAAACTCGCTAAGCCGCTTTAAACCTTAACGGCCACTTGATGCCATCGTCCCGGCATGAC
>NVXL01000115.1 GCA_002746115.1 Alteromonadaceae bacterium | reverse complement strand
AATGTTACTCGCTAGAAAACCATGCCCTTTACCAAGGACAATTGGTCTAGCCATAGTATTAGGCTGATATTGCAGGGCTACCGCTACATGGCTTGGGTTGGTAATGATGACATCTGCGTCTTTGACTCTTTTGACACTTGCCGTTTTTTGTAGTAGCTCATTTAGCGCGCGTTTACGCTTAGATTTAATTTCAGGGTCACCCTCACGGCGTTTGTTCTCATCTTTGACGTCTCGCTTACTCATACGCATTTGACGTGAGAATTCTTTTTTAGAAAACCAAAGATCAAATAATGCAGCGATTAAAAATGTAAATAACAAGGAGTAAGCTAAGGTCAAAAATAGACTTAACCAAGTTTGGATGATTTCGTTAATCGCCGTGTGTTTGGAGTTTAATATTTTTACTGCCGCTTGCTGCCATACCATATAGGCCGTCGCTGAAAACAAGCCAATTTTTACGACTAGTTTTCCGAGTTCAACCAAAGACTTTCGTGAGAATATTTTTTTGATGCCAGTGACCGGGTTTAATTTGGAGAAGTCTGGCGATAAGGGCTGCATAGAAAAAAGCGGTCCGATATTCACGAGTGAGGCGATAACTGCAGCGAGTGTTCCACTTAAAATGACGGGCAATACCGCCTGTGCAAGATGTTGCACGTAGGCATTGAAATGGTGATTAAGCTGCATTTGGCTTTGTGCTAATTGGTGGGCATGGCTGAGCCACCACTGAGTATGTTGATAGATCATGCTGGCAGCGTTACCGATACTAACAGTTAGTGCGAGTAACATGGCTGCCAAGCTAAAAAACGCCGGTAATTCCATACTGCGCGATACTTGCCCTTTTTTTCGAGCTTCTTGTAATTTGTAGGGCGTTGCTTCTTCGCTTTTATCAAACTCTTCGGCCATAGCTAACTCGGTATCTTAAGTATCTGTGCTTGCGGGTGTTGTTTAGGGCTAGTGGGTTAATATTAGGGAACAAACATCATTGCCCAGCTGTTAAGTGAGGCTTGAAGCAAGCGGTACAGTGGCTCCGCAGCCTGATTGCTAAACCAGGCTAAGACTAAAATTCCGATCATGACTTTTACCGGTAAGCCAACAAAATAGACTTGTGCTTGAGGTAGGGATTTGGATATAAACGCAAGCGTGATATCGGTAAACCATAAGGTCAGTATTATTGGACTAACGATGATGAAGCCTAATGTAAATTGACTACCAAGGATGAGTAGCCAGTTCTCGCTCCAGATGACGGCGCTTCCTGGCGGCAATATGGTAAGAAACTTTGCAAAGCCTATTAGCAGGTCATGATGTACGTTGAATGAGACGAGTGATACGAGGAGCATTAGTGTCAGTAGCTCACCGGTAGGGCTGATAGTTTGTTCGGTATTTGGGTCGAACACTGAACCGGCAGAAAAGCCGATCTGTAAGTCGATCAGTTGCCCAAGTGTTTGCATGGCTGCTGTGGCAGCATGAAAGCTGAATGCTAAGGATATGCCTATGAGTAACTCGCCACCAAAGGCAAATACCAGCGCATAGCCATTGAGCAGTGCTTGGTGGTCTGCTGAGTAGCTTTTACTTAAGGTCATTGCGATCGCAAGCGTAATCAATATTCGTACTGTTATTGGAACCCGCTGCATCGAGGCGATAGGGGTAACGACAAAGATAGGCAGTAAACGGAATCCTATAAGGCTGGTTTGCAATAGAAAACTCAACATGCAGGTGTCTTCATGTTCACGTTGATCTCCTGACTTTAAGCCCAAGCCTCAATCCTAAATTGTTAATACTCATCGTTGTTCGGGCGTCCTTTAGTCGCTTTCTTTAGTCGTTTTAGACTGTGCTTGCCAGCATAAAAAGATCGCGCGTAAATTGGCTGAGTGTTCCGAGCATCCAAGAGCCTGCGATGAGTAGTACAGCAACTGCAGCAATGATTTTGGGTACAAAAGTGAGTGTCATTTCTTGGATTTGGGTGGCCACTTGCAGGATGCTGATCAATACGCCTACGGATAAGCTAGTGAATAGCACCGGAGCTGCGATTTTTGATGCAGTGATTAGCATTTGGCTGGTGAGAAAGAGTGCGACTTCTTCAGGCACGATAGGCTCCAAAGTGTTAACAGTAAGGTTTGTTATAGTCTAAAAATCGCTTGAAGGCTGGGAAATCAACTTAGAGTTAATGGTGTTAATGGATTTAATCGAATTAAAGGCTTATTTTTGCTTTATTCAGAAAGCGTATCGATGACTTCTGCCAGGTGCATCTTTAGCTCGTCGTTCTCAACGAGGCTTTCGGTCACTGTACGGCTGATATGTTTGAAGTCGTTGTGGTTTAAAATGTCTTCACCAAACTCCCAAAAAAATACCTCTTGAATGGCGGCCAATTGCGCTTGTTTTTCAAAGTCGGGTGCCTGCTTTTGCAGCCCTTTTAAACGAGTGCGGATGCTTTGTTTGAGGTGCTCAGCGTTGCGAGTTGCAGTGTGTTGTAACTCGGGAGTTTTGGAAGTTTTTGATTCAGTGGATTGTCGGCCTTTGCTCGCACTACTGGATAAGCTTTTGAAGACTTCGCTAATGTGAGTAGTGGTAATTTTAGTCATCGTTTAGTTTGCTGTTTTTGTAGGCACCTAAAAATAATGGCGAGTCAGAGGTGTCTTGGTTTTCTTCTGTTTCGGTTTCTGCGTTGCTTGTATTTTGCTTTTCTGCGGTAGCTTCTTTACCTTTCTTTGCAAGGCTTAAGATATATTGCATCGTGTCGTTGAGTTCGGGGTTGAGTGTGTTTAATTCAATGCCACGCTCAATATAGTTTACGGCCAAAGCTTCTTCATCTTTTGCTAAATGTATCATGCCTTGTGCCAGTGTGGCTAAACCCGGGTTGTCTTTAAGCTCGTTTAGGGTTTGCCAGTGCTGTATAGCATGTTCATATTGTTCGGTTTTTAAATACAGCAGGCCTAGTTGAAATCTGGCGGTGAGTATACCGCTATCAAGGCTAAGGGCTTTTTCCATCGCTTCAATGGATCTGTCGATCAAGCCTAACTCTGCATATTCAGCGCCGATCAAATAATGGGCGTTGGCGTTATCTGGTGCTAGCTCTAAGCATTGATGTAAATAAGAAAGCGCTGCGTGGTGATCACCACTTTGGGTGGCGTTGACAGCGAGGTGTAAATATTCTTGGGCGTCGAGCATTACAGGCTTCCTTTTTTTACAACTCTTTAATTAATATAACTATTTACAATACAAGAGTAGTTGATGTCAGTTGATAGTGGGGTTTTGTTGGTCCTTTAACTCTGCAATTTTTGCATCGATTAAATGTTTTGGGGTAATACCAAGTCTGGGATTTGGTGTGTTTTTGAGTTTATCAAATAGCGCTTGGGCTTCGCTTTTTTGACCCTGATTATTGAGTAATACCATACGGGCGTATGTGCTAGATAGCCCGCTTGGATCCAGTCGTTCGGCTATTTTTATATGTCTTTCGGCGGCACTCTTGTCGCCTTTTAGGGCATAGATAGAGGCTAGACCGCCATGGGTTTCTGCAAAATTTCGATCTAAGTCATAGGCCTTGTTAAAGGCTTGCTCTGCTTGCTCTATTTGGTTTTGCATCAGGTGTGTCCAAGCCAACAAGTGCCAAGTACCGACATGATCGGGCATCGTTGTCACGGCTAGTTCAAGCGCCTGTTTAGCATCATCAAACTGCATATCCTGAAAGGCAAGTTGCCCGATACCACTCCAAGCTCGCCCGACCTTAGGGTGCGCGTCGGTGGCTTTTTTAAAGTCAGCATAAGCCTCAGGGTAGCGGCGGGCTTGTGTGTATAAACTACCACGTGCGATTAGAGCTTCTAAACAAGGCTCGCTAGCTTGCATTGCCCGGTTTGCATGCGCCATGGCTGAATCACTCTGGCTATTGTCACAGAGAATCAACGCCATCAAGCCTTCCGCGTCGGTATCTACAGTTGAGGCATTGGAGGTGGAATTGATGGTGGTATCGGGGGTGACGTTCGAGGAGGTATTGATGGTGTTTAGGTAATCATTCAATACCGCAACAGCTTCGTCCATTCTGTCTAAATGATGCAAGCAGCGAGCGCTAAGTAAGCTACGTTCTCGGGTTAAATTCGAGCCATCAGCTGCCTCTTCTTGCGCTTCGGAGACAAGCTCTGTGAGTCGTGCTAGTTGGGTATCACAGCTGCTGTAATCTTGACTGAAATAATAACTAAGCGCGAGGTTATAGTGGATGTTGATATCGTTTAAACCGGACTCAATAGCGCGTTGGAAATGCTGCTGAGCTTGATTTTGGTCGTCGGCACGCATAGAGAAAAAACCAGCATGTACCGCAAGCTCCGCAGATTCCGGGTGGGTTTGCAGTGCGCTGGGTAATAGCTTTTCAATTTCGTCCCATGCTTGAATCTCAATACCAAGAGCAATCGCGTCTAATTGTAAATTGAGGTTGTCTGGGTCAAATTGTAAAAAGTGACATAGCCGAGCGAATTGCTCCGCTCTTGCACTCAGGTCGCTGCTCGAATCCATAATTATCCTGTTCGCTGCCTAAAGTCTACGAAGGTTTTGTTGCAGCGTTACTTTAAGAGTATCAACCTTAAGTGTATCAACCTTTTACAGATATGGACGATGTAATGCCTGTTTCTCGTTATTTTTATCTGCTCTGAATGTTGTATGCAGGAATCCAATCAAAACGATATAAGGGGTAAACCAAAAGCTACTAAGATGAGGTTATCCCCCACTGAAATCGGGGGGATTTTGCTATTTTTGGCGTTTAAATTATTAATTTGGCATTTATTTCACTTTTTCGCTTAACTTTTTCTGACTAAAACGGACTCTAGTTAAAGTGATCTACTTTTACTCCCCAAGTGAAGTTGGTCACCTTTATCGTTTTCGATCGCATAAAGCGCATTTATACAGATAGAATTTCAGGGCCCCAACATGGTAGCAATTGTCGTAGGACACGGATTAGGACTTTTTAACAGCTCACTCAATACGCTTGGGGGGCAAACCCTCCCAGGAAATCCCGGCCAAGCCACTACTGGTATAGGGAGCGGCATTACAAGCGGCACAGACAGCGCTTTTGTCAACGTAGCTACCGGCAACCTTATTATTCAATCCCAAGATGAACGCCTTGCTGGCACTGGCGCCGATATGCGCCAGCTGCGCAGTTATAACGCTCAAGGGCAGGTGGATGAGGGTGATAATGATCAATGGCGCTGGCTAGGTGAAAAACGTGTATCCCTGCATGGTAGTGAAGGCGGGGAAGGTAATTGGCTTATTCACACGACAAGCAATGGCGATCAAACGCGTTTTGATTGGAATGGCAGCACTTATACCAGCACGGACGGAGCGCGTTTTGATTGGAATGGTAGCGCTTATACCGGAACGGATGGCGCTGGCGCGGAAGGTAGTTGGCTTATTCGTACGACAGGTGATGGTTCTCAAACGCGTTTTGATTGGAGCGGTAGCGCTTATACCAGCGCGGATGGCGCTGAAGCGGAAGATAATTGGCTTATTCGCACGACAGGCGACGGCCACCAAGCGCGTTTTGACTGGAACGGTAGCGCGTATACCAGTACCGATGGCGCTGGCGCCCATGACAGCATTACTCGCCAGGCCGACGGTCAGTGGTTGTGGACCGAGGGCTCAAGCCAGATAAAAGAATACTATGACGCGAGCTCTGGCTGGATAGCCAAGCTCAGAAGTGATGACGCTGCCGATGTGGGTTACGATTACGTTTTTGCCAATGATAAATTAACGCAAGTTCGAGATGCGCGCTTGGGTGTTAATCAAATGCTTGAGTTTGATTACGACACCGATGGCCGCCTGATTAGCCTTGCTACACGATCAGGCGATGAGAGCAGCCGTGTTCGTCAAGTCTATTACAGCTATGACGCCTTGGGACGTTTAGACGAAGTCCGCACGGATTTAACCCCGGAAGATGACAGTATTGATGACGCAGCGGTTTTTACCACGCGTTATCGTTACGAGGGCAACTCGTCACGTATTATTAGCCTTGAGCAAGGTGACGGCACACGTGTCGACTATCGTTATATCCAAGTGGATGGCGTGGATAAAATTGCGAGCGTTACCGACAAATCTGGCACCACGACTTATAGTTATGCCGCCGATTATACCGACGTGACGAATGGCGCTGGCGATCGCTGGCGTTATAAGTTTGATGTTGATGGGCAATTAACCCGAGTTCAATCGCTCACCGTTGACGGTGAGCAGCAAATGCGCAGTTATAACTATGATCCTGATGGCAACCTCAGCGCCGTCAATGATGCTTATGGCGTCACAAGCCATTACGAGTACGATAGTTCCGGTAATTTAACCCGAGAACGTCAGCCCGATGGCAGCCTCATATACCGTGAATACGGTTCCAATAATTTACTCTATACCGAAGCTCGTTTTGGTGCTGAAGTAACGGCCGCAGCGCCTGCTAATACCGTACTTGACGCCGCCGTTTTGGCGCAAGCCGCAAGTGCAAATCACTATATCTATGATGAGCAACAGCGCCTGAGTTTTAGCGTGAACGCCGAAGAGCAGGTCACTCAAACGCTTTATAGCGCCTTAGGTCAAGTGAGTGGGCAAATTCAATATACCCAAGGGCTCTACCACAACCTTTACGGCGTAAGCGCGTTGAGTTCGGAGGCCTCCGAGCGCCTGAGCCAATTGAGGGATTGGGCTGGCCTACAAAGCCCAGAAGCTACCCAGCGCAGCGATTACGAATACGACTACCTAGGCCATCTGACCCGTCAAACAGATTATGCAAACGTCAATGCGGCAGGTGGTGTGATCGATGATGCCGCCGTGATAACGGAATACGTTTACGACGCCCATGGTCAGTTGCTACAAAGTATTAGTGTGACCGGTGATACGCGCGAAGTGCGTAGCGTACAGCAAAGTTTGACCTACGACGGACTTGGACGAATCGTCAGTCGCACCGATGCCAGTGGCACCGATACCACAGTGTTTGGGGATGGTCGGATAACCGTGAGCAATGCTCAGACAGGCTTAAGCGAAATCCGCTATTTTGATACCTATGGTCGTTTGACCAACGTAGTGAGCTATATTGCCGAGCCAGATGCGCAGCAGCCGACGGCGGGTGAGACCGCACTGAAATTGCGTCAAGGCGAGCAAATCGTGATTGATTTTGATGGCCAAATTCGTAAAACCGGTATTGCCGGTAGCTGGACGAGCGGGCTTGAATCCGAGAACACACTGCTAGCCGGAGAGGATGGCTGGGTGCAGCAGCGTGTCGTTGATGTCAGCAGTAAAATGTTCGGTTTAAGTGCCGCTGAAAAAAGTGCCTCCTATGATTATCAATCGATTGATTTCGGTCTTTATACCCACCGTGATGGTCAGCTGAGTGTTTACGAAAACGGGACACTCAAAGGCAGTTTTGGCACCTACAGCCTCAATGACCTATTGAGTGTTGTACGCAGCGGCAATGTGGTGACCTATCAAAAAAATGGCGAAATTTTCTATACCTCCGAGCAAAATGCCGATAGCGCATATCGCTTAGATATTGCCCTTGAAGATGTCGGGGCGCGTATTAGCGAGTTGGAAGGGTCTTTTTTCGACAAGGCACTATCGACGCCTACCGCCTTGTTATTCTCACAGCAGACGCAAGTCAGCGTCGATGCACAAGGTGTGGTCACTAAAGTGGCYGGCGGTATTGAYTGGGATGCTGGSYTAGAGTCGCAAAACACCCTAGCGGCCTGGCAGGATGGTTGGGTCGAGTACACCGTCACCGAGCGCAGTCTGGTGATGTTTGGGYTGAGCGGCGCYGGCAAGGSCAGTGCGCTTAGTTTTGAGAGTATCGATTTTGCTGTGTTCTCTCGTGATAATGGCTTTTTGGCCGTGTACGAGAATGGGGTTTACCGAGGGGACTTTGGTAGTTATGACCCCGGGGATGTGCTGCGAGTGGCGCGTATTGATGGGCAAATTCAGTATCAGCGCAATGGGCAAACATTTTACACCTCGTCTCAGTCCCCAACAACGGCGCTTAAGCTGGATTTAAGTATCTCTGCGCCTAAAGCCCAGCTTAATCGCGTGAGCGGTTCATTTTTTACGCCGCCAGATCATGCACGTGCGGAATTGACGTGGCGAGCACAGCAAAATATTACGATTGACGCGCAAGGGCACGTGCAAAAAAGCAGTGCCCAACAGTTATGGGATGCCGGCTTAGAGTCGGACAATATTTTGAGCTTAGGGCAAAACGGTTGGGTGCAATTTAATGCGCTTGAGCACAGTAACATCCTGTTTGGGCTGACCAGTGCCAATCAAAGTACGACGACGGCCTATGAATCCATGGATTTTGCTTTTTATACGCGTACAGATGGCCAGCTGGGGATATACGAGAGCGGTGAATTTCGAGGCTATGTTGGCCCTTATGAGCGTGGAGACGCGTTAAGTGTTGAAAGTATTGGCGGCCAAGTGCATTACAAACGTAATGGCGAAACACTGTATGTTTCCGCCATCACCGTGGATGTTGATTTACGGCTTGACCTGATTATTGAAACGCCCAATGCGACATTAGATCAATTACAGGGCTCTTTTTTCAGCCAGCCTTTGGCGCCCTTAAGCTTTCGCGCCAGTGATGATATCGCGATCAATGGCCACCAGTACGCCAAGACAAGTGCTACCGCCACATTTGATGCCGGCTTAGAATCGGATAACGTACTGCGCTCGGATACCGATGGTTGGGTGGAGTTCCGTGCCGCAGGTTACAGCAATCGTATGCTGGGCTTCAGCCAGGCATCTAAGGTCAGTGGACCCGATAGTGGCAGCATTGACTTTGCGATATTTACCCGTGGTAATGGTGGCCTCGACGTTTACGAAGGGGGTCTGCACCGACGCAGTTTTGGTAACTATCAAGACGGCGACGTTTTACGTATTGAGCGTATCGATGATCACTTCTTTTACAAAATAAATGGTGAAATCTTTTACACCTCAGGCGTGACCAGTGACGCCGCGCTGCGTTTGGACAGCTCTTTTGGCGCACAGGGTGCTCAGATAAATAGCATTCAAGGGTCTTTTTTCGAGGCGAACACCAATAAGCTGCAAGTCCGTGACAGCGCTAACATTCTCATCGATAGCACAGGCACCTTTACGAAAGTTGGCACTGAAGAATTATGGCAGTCCGGTTTAGAGTCAGACAATGTACTCGTCAGTGGCCTTAATGGCTGGGTACAGAGTACCGTCAGCGAATTTAGTAACCACGTCTTTGGTTTAAGTGATGCTTCTCAAATTGCCTCTCACGATGCTGAAAGTATTAATTATGGCTTGTATACCCAACTAAACGGCCAGTTGGCTGTGCTCGAAAACGGCGTTCATATTGGGGATTTCGGCAGTTATAGCCTAGGAGACTTATTAAGCGTCTCTCGTATTGGCAATCAGATTTATTACCAAAAAAATGGACAAAACCTGTATGTATCCTCGGCCTTACCGACTTTAGCGACTGAGGCCAGTATTCAAGATCTGAGCTTACGTTTAGACGTATCACTAGAACAAGCCGGTGCGCAACTAAGCGGCCTTAAAGGCTCTTTCTTTGATCAAGTCTCAGCGAACAAAATCGCCTTAAGCCTACCCGATAGCCCCCATATTTATATTGATGACGCCGGTGTTGTGCATAAAACACCGAGCCAAGGAACTCTTGGTTTTGTGTTAAACAGCGGCGTCTCAATTGATGAGCAGGGCGTTATTCGTAAGACCGGTACAGGCACTGATTGGGATGCCGGCATCGAGTCGAGCAATAGCTTGCGCGCATGGCAAGACGGTTGGGTGCAATACACCGCCGAAGGCCTCAATAACGTCATCTTTGGCTTGTCCGATGCCAGCAAAGCCCCAGCCGAAGGCTTTGATAGCATCGACTTTGCCTTGGTCACCCGGGATGACGGCAGCATAGCCGTCTATGAAAATGGTAGCCATCGCGGTGATTTTGGGACTTACCAAGTCGGTGACGCGCTCAGTGTTGAGCGTATTGGCGGGCAAATTTATTACAAAAAAAATGGCCAAATACTTCACCCCTCAGCCCAAACGGTCAATGCATCACTCAAGCTTGACCTATCCATCGCGACGCCGGGTGCGCAAATCAGGCAGCTACAAGGCTCCTTCTTTGAGCACGACCTGAATACGCTCAGCTTCCGCGATAGCGCTTTTATCAGCGCCGATGTCGATGGCGCCGTGCATAAAACCGATGCTCAGCGGATATGGAACGCCGGTTTTGACTCCCAGCAAGTATTGCGTGCCGACCTTGATGGTTGGGTGCAATTTACCGCGAGCGATTTCAGTGGTCGTATGTTTGGCTTAAGCGATGCCGAGCAAGCCAGCGATCACGGCTATGGCAATATCGATTATGCGATTTACGCCTTTGCGACAGGCAGCCTAGGCGTTTACGAAAATGGCGCGCCTTTAGGGAGTTTTGGCAGCTACGAACTCGGTGACGTATTACGTGTTACCCGCGTAGGCGAACAGATTTATTACCAAAAAAATGGTGAAACCTTTTATCAATCCCAAGTCTCCTCGACCGAAGCCCTGCGTTTGGATGCCAGCGTTGAAGACCTTGGCGGTACCTTTGAGCAATTAAACGGCTCCTTTTTTACGCCTATTCATAGCGTTGAGCCGGAAGCGCTAAGCTTATTGGATTCGCAAAATATTGCTTTAAATGTGCAAGGCCTTGTACAAAAAACTAGCGGCTCCGAGGTGCTATGGGATGCCGGTTTGAGCTCGGACAATGAGCTGCAAGCTTGGGAGGATGGTTGGGTTCAATACAATGTCATTAATCATGCGAACATTGCCTTTGGTTTAAGTGCTAGCGAGCAGGCCGCCACTTACCTGCTTGAAGATATGGATTTTGCCATACTGGCTCGTGACAATGGCTTGTTAGCCGTCTATGAAGGCGGTCAATATCGCGGTGATTTTGGCGCTTATGCGATGAGTGATGCGCTTAGTGTTGAGCGCGTTGGTCAGCGTGTCTATTACAAGAAAAACGGTGAAATTTTTTATACCTCCAGTCAAATATCCGGTCAGGCCTTACGCCTCGATACCGTGATTGAGCGACTTGGCGGCCAACTGGGGGATATTCAAGGCTCCTTTTTTAGCCAGCCACAAGCGCAGCTGAGCTTTCGTGATACCACCAATATCAACATTGACGATGAGTCCTTGCTCAGTAAAACGACAAGTGAGGTTAGCTGGAATGCAGGCTTTGAATCGAACAATGTATTACGTGAAGGTGATGACGGCTGGATTAGCTTCGTTGCCCAAGGTCAGAGTAATCGCATGTTTGGTTTTAGCCATGCGGATCAAGCCAGTGATACCAGTTATGTCAGTATCGGTTTTGCCATTTTTACACGCAATAACGGCAACGTTGCGGTGTATGAAAACGGGCTCTACAAAGGCGATTTTGGTAGCTACAACGATGGCGATACCTTCTCACTAGCGCGTGAGAATGGTCAGGTTCATTATCAAAGAAACGGCCAAACCTTTTATACCTCCGCTAATAGCACGACCTCAGCCTTACGTATGGACGCCTCCTTAGAAGACTACAATGCGCAAATGGCGGATATCCAAGGCTCCTTCTTTGGTGGGGAGGAGGTGCCTCTTAGCTTCCGTAACAGCGTTAACATTGTGATTGACGAGTATGGCGTGGTCAGTAAAATCAGTGCCAGCGTGGCTTGGGACAGCGGGCTTGAATCCGACAACGTCTTACGCCCCGATAATGACGGTTGGGTCAGCTTTACCGCGCCCAACATCGGCAATCGCATGTTTGGTTTCAGTTTGGCCAGCCAAGCGGCCTCCGCCAGCTATGAAGAGATTGGCTACGCCTTGTTCACCCGTGACAACGGTGAAATCAGCGTCTATGAAAGCAACGTCTTTCGTGGCAGCTTTGGCACTTACGCCGTGGGCGACGTGTTAAGCGTCGAGCGCATCGACAATCAAATCTACTACCGTAAAAATGGCGAACTCCTTTACCCTTCAGGTACCCCCGTTAGCGAGGCTCTGCGTCTCGACCTCTCGATTGAAAACCCAAATGCACAGCTGGCCGATGTCCGTGGTTCATTCTTTGTTCAAGCCCGTCAGACCCTGAGTTTGAGCGATAGCCAAAACATCAGCATTGACGAGCAAGGCGTTGTGCATAAACTCGGCACCTTAGCCAGATGGGATGCCGGTTTTGAATCCGACAACGTCATCAACACCTGGGGCGATGGTTGGGTTCAAAGCACCGCCACTGATTTTAACAATAAAATGTTTGGTTTAAGCGATGCGGCCCAAGCCAGCGAGCACGGTTTTCAAACGATCAACTTTGCCTTATATACCCAGGCAGGCGGCACGCTAAGCGTTTATGAAAATGGCGTGAGTAAGGGGAATTACGGGAGTTACGCTTTAGGCGATGAGTTACGCGTGGCGCGTATCGGCCAATATATCCATTATCAAAAAAATGGTGAAACCCTTTACACCTCAGAGCTGCACAGTACCGCGGCTTTGCGCTTGGATACCAGCTTTGAGCACCCAGATGCACAATTAGCCGGACTAAAAGGGTCTTTCTTCACCCATGAACAAGACCAACAGGGTGGCTCAGGTGTCGCGCTTAATACGGCGCTGGATGCTTGGGATGGCGGTGTTAAATCGCATAACGTGCTCGATACCGGTTTAGACGGTTGGGCGCGTTACACGCCCTTGAGTTATAGCACCCAAGTCTTTGGCCTTAGTCATGCCAACGCTCCGGGTAGCGGCGACTATCAAAGCATCGATTTTGGTTTGTTTAGTCACAGTGACGGTCACTTGAGTGTGATCGAGCAAGGTGTCGAAGTGGCCGATATCGGGTCTTACCAACGTGGTGATATTCTCGCTGTCGTGCGTATTGACGGGGCGATTCATTATCAGAAAAACGGTCAAACCTTACACGTCTCTAGCAAAGTGACTCAAGGGGCTTTACGTCTTGATATGGCGATTCACGATAGCCATGCACAGCTTGCGGGTGTGGAAGGCTCTTTCTTCAAAGCGGTCGGCGATGCCCGTGAAAGTCGTCTTATTTACGATAAGGCCGGGCGTGAGACGATGCGTGAAAACGCTGAGAACGAACGCGTCTTCACCTTTTATGACGCCGCCGGTCGTATTGCGCAAACAGTGGATACAAGTGGCGGTGTGCGTTCTTTTATGTATAACGCGAACGGTCAATTAACCAGTGAGACACAGCATAAAAACCTAGCGGATACCAGCGCTTGGTTTGACGGTGAACAGGTCACACTGACCAGTATTGAGGTGGTCAGCACAGCGGATGATCGGACGACGGCTTACGAGTACGACGTCAATCAGCGTTTAGTGCGCAGCCTTGAAAGTCATGCGGGCGGGCCGCTTGATACTCGCTTGGCCTATGACGGCGCATCACGCCTGAGTGCCACGACGGTCAAAGGCGATGCGACCAACAGTGATCGAATTACTCGCAGCGATTATGACGGTGCGGGCAAGCTAAGGAGCCAGTTAAATAGCGACGGCTACTTGAGCGAGTATGTGTATGACTCCGCTGGCCGCTTGATTGAAACGGTACGCTACGCTCAGCAAATTAATGAAGCTCAACACCTCAGCGACTTTGCGAGCATCAAGTCGTTAGTGCAGGGCAGTGATACCTTACGAAGTTACTATTTTTATGATGCCCAAGGGCGCCAAGTTGGGCTTGTTGATGAGCAGGGCTATTTAAGTGAAACCGAATACTTAAACGCTCATAGCCGCGTGATTACTCGTCGCTACGCCGATGCGGTCGATCAACCTTCAGGTCTTAGCCTAAGTGCAATCAAGGCACAGGCGGGTCAGTGGCTAGCAACGATGACCGATTTTGATGAGTTTGGCCGTGAGGTCTCGGTCAATACGCCTAATAGCAGTGTCACGCGCACGCAGTATGACAGCGCTGGGCGCCTGAGCACCCTGACAACAGCCGAGGGAAGCGAGGAGGAACGTCGCTTACTAACGCAATATAACGCCTATGGCGAAATCCTTGGTGTGCTCAGCGGTGATGGTGTCACGAGGGCAGATGCGGCGCAAAGCGGCCTCAGTCAAGGCATTGATCAGTATGGAACACGTTTTGAATTCGATCGCGTAGGGCGCCAAGTGGCCGAATATGGTGCGGATGGTCAAAAGACCCTACGCTTTTTTGATAGTGCTGGTCGCCTTAGTCATCAAGTCAATGCCTTAGGGGAAGTCAGTGTCTTTAGCTACAACAGCTTTAGCGAGCTAGAAAGCACCCTTCAACTTAAGCAGCGTATTGATATTGATGGCTTAAGTGGCGGGACAGCGAGTGATGTATTGGAAGGGCGTATTGCGCTTGCCTTAGATAGTGCTCAGGATCGACTGATTCAGCATGATTACAATACACTTGGCTTACTTAGCGCTCAAACGGATGCTGAGGGCCTACAAACAAGTTTTGCCTATAACCTTTTTGGCGATCGTACCAGTGCGCAAAGCAGTGGTCGTCAAACGACTTTTCAGTTTGATCGTCTCGGACGCCAGATTAGCCGCACAACAGATGGCATTAGCGGGAGCGTCACTTACGACAGCTTTGGTCGTACTGTTGCGCTGATTGATGGGAGTGGGC
>NVXL01000114.1 GCA_002746115.1 Alteromonadaceae bacterium | reverse complement strand
ACGGCGGAGAAGGCGCTAATGACCGACTCGATATTGCAGAGCTTGACGGGAATAGAAGTGTTGGAATTGGTGCTGAAAGCGACGCACAGATAGCGATTAACTCCGTCGAGTTTGTGAACGCAGTTGCCGCAGGTGATGATAGTACGCGAGCGTATACTGACAATACCTTTATCGCTAGCAACAGCGACACTACTTGGGAAGTAACAGGTCGAGACTCCGGCGCACTTAACTTTGGTACAGAGCGCGTTGAATTTACCGGCTTTGGAAACCTTAATGGCGGTCAAGGTGTTGATACCTTTAATTTAAATGCTGAGCTAAACCCGAACCTGGCAGTAAGTGGCTTAATCTCTGGTGGCGATGCGCCTGAGGCAAGCACTGGGGACGTGGTTATCTTTAATCGCTTAGAGCGTGATGGCTTTGTCGACATTGCCTTGGGTATGCAAGCAAGTGCCGATTTCAGACTAGAAGGCCTTGAGCAAATTCAGGCGAATAACGGTGATTACCGCCTGATGGGCGATAATATTGCCAATACTTGGACGGTTGATGGCCAAGATAGCGGTCATATTGGCAACAGTAATTTCAGCGGATTCGCGAACCTGTTGGGTGGCAATTTAGATGATACCTTTGTATTGCTCGGTAGCGATGCGGGTATTAGCGGATCGATAGATGGCGGTTCAGACTCAGGTGCCGGTGCTATTTTCGCGCGCGACGTGCTCGACCTTCGTGGGCTGGAAGGCGTCTCTACCGTGAGCCTTGATGCTGAGCTAGCGTCAGACATCTATATTCTCAATCTTGAGCATATTGAAGCCCTTGGAAATAATACCCTTATTGCCGACGATCAAATCAATAGCTGGGTGGTGGATGCGGCAGACGGCGGTAGACTCAACTTCCTAGTGGGCGATGATGGCACTCAAGCTGGCGGCCTTTCTTTCGCAGGCTTTGGTAATCTTAGCGGCAATAACCAGTTTGATACCTTTAGCTTTAGTGATGCAGGTGCGATCAGCGGTATGGTCGATGGTGGCGACCCTTCAGCCTCTCCGGGCGATATTGTTGATATGAGCGATCTCGATACAGCCTCAATATTGATCGCTAGCAGCCTTCGGGGTTTTCGAAATATTGAGCAATTTATCGGTAGCCGAAACGGAAACAGTACCTTCACCGCAAGTACCGGGCAAAATAGCTGGGAAATTACCGGTATTAATAGCGGTACTTTTACAGATCAAAACGGCGATAGCATTACTTTTACCGGCTATGAAAACCTAGTAGGTGGTGACGGTCGTGATGAGTTTGTTATCAGCCAAGGTCAAATTGACGGCACCATAAATGCTGGTGACGGTGACGATTTCCTTCGTGTTGATCTAGGGCTAAACGCGCTTGACGGCGTTGTTGATTTCAACGGCGGCAACGGGACGGATAGTTTGAGTATTATTGGCGGTAGTACGCAAGTGCGTTATCAAACCAATTACACGCCAAATAGTGACAATGGCGGCGCCGAGCTTGAGTACAGACTTACTCAAGAGTTAGGCGTGCGCATTTCACCCATTCGTTATCAAGGTATGGAAATTGTTAATGATGAGGTATTTTCTGCTGGGCTCGCAATTAATTTACAAGCCGGTGTTGATGACGACGTAAGTCTCGCTAATCAATCCTTTATGGTTGCCGATTTTACCGAGGTTAACTTTACCAATAAACTTGGCCTTGATGTATTAGCGGAAGTGGGCGACATCATTAATATCGATGGCTTAATTAATGCTGAGCAAATGATTCGCTTACAAAATGCCACAGTGATTAGTTCTGAAGTGGACGCCGAGCTACGTGCGGCCAATATTCAACTAGATAATACTAGTGGTGTAGGGGCGCTTGATCAGCGCTTAGCGATATCAACTAATAACTTATCATTGGAAGACATTCGCGGTGATATTTACCTCGCACAGGAAGGTGATCTAGTTATTAGCGAGTTAAGCGCTCCCGCAGGTCTTGTTGATATTGAAAGCACGGGTAGTATCGAAAATTCCAGTGCATTGAATTCAACTAATGATCTTCGATTAAGTAGTTTAAGCGGTGATATTACTTTGGTCGGTGCCAACCGCTTAAGCGGCAACCTATCGTTATTTGCCGAGCAAGGGGATATTGAGCTCAGTAACGGGAATACTACTTTCGATGGTTTACGCGCTAACAACTTAACAGTTACTACCAGTGCGGATATTGATGATGGTGCTAACAGCGGTGCTGCAATTGAGGTGGCTAATCTTACTCAAATCAATGGTGGCGCTAATAGCCAAGTAACTCTGGATAACACCAATAACCGTTTTGAGAGTGTGCGTGTTAATACGGCCGACAACTTCCGTATTCACGATAGCAGTGACGACGGCTTGTTTGTTGAAGGACGTGTTGATGATCTATTTGAAGTCACTGCGGATCGTAATATTACTGTTAATGGCGAGGGTATTACAGGTATCGTAAGTGGTGATGTGCTGGGAACCGTAAACGATGTTTCTTTAATATCTACATTGGGTGATGTTGAGATACTCAGTGCCATTAATGCTGAACGCAGCGTGACATTGTCAGCGGGTAATATTGATGTTGATGCAAATATTACGGTTAATGCCGGAACGGGTGCAGATTCGATTGATATTCGGGCGCGAGATACCCTGAACATCATTGCGTCATTAACAGCAGACGGCACCGTTGCTGGTGATATTTACTTAGAAGCTCAAACGCTTGAACTTGCGAGCTCTGGTGAGCTTAACGGTGCGACCTTTAATGTCGACCGCTCAGGCAGCGTAGTATTAAACGGCAACCTTAATGCTAGTCAAAATATTACCCTTACGGCGGATACCTTGGCGATGAGCGATAATGGTGGTCAGGATCAAGTGAGTGCAGTGGGCGCTATTGTGTTCACCACCACAAACGACCTTCAGGCCTTGTCGCTCAGTGGACAGGATATCACCCTCATAAGTGATGGTGATATCGACCTCTCAGGTCAAGTCTCCGCTGTGAACTCTATTGCAATCGAAGCGGGTGCAAGCTTGACGACTGACGAGGGCGGGCAAATAATGGTTACAGCAGGCTCTGTAACCATTGATGCAGCCGACGCTGTACTCAATGGTGATATTGACGCTCAGGATGTGGGCAGCATTGTTGATGTTCAGACTGCAAGTGGAACCTTACTTGTTAACGGTGAACTGAGAACCGATAGCGTTGTGATAAGCAGTGATGTTGGCGATATTATTATGACTTCGACGGCTTCAGTTAACGCCAATACCACCGCCATTCTTACTGCTGGCGGCGATATTGCAATATCCGAGTTGCAAGCTGTTGAGGAAATAACCCTAATCTCTGGTGGTGCTGTTGAAGCCGTTGGCGACGGTGTTCATCTAGAGACTGCAGTACTGTCCAGTTCATCTCAAAGTGGCTTTGGTACTGGCGCGACGTTTAACACTGAAGTGGCAGCGATAGTAAGTGTGACAAATCAATTTGGGACGATTGAAATTAGCAATGAAGGTGATTTGGCGATTAATGCTTTGCGCTCAAATGGCGATATTACCTTGGTCAATAATGGCAGCGTCACCCTGATAAATTCCAACGAAGATTACGATATTACCACCGACGATGCACTTCTAGCTGGCGGCGTGATTAACGCAGGCCTTTTCAATGGTACTGTTGATCTTGATATTACCGGGGAGGGTTCTGATTTGATTGTCGATGCAACTCGTCGTGGTAACAACCTTATAGATATTCCTGAAGTGATTGGTGGCCTGTTTGAGGTGAACGTTTCAGGTGATTTTGGTATCGAGAACGGCAGTCTCATCACCGCAGCGCCTATCGTTAGATTGGAGGCCGCGACGGGTGGCGTTAGGCATATTGAAGGCTTAGGTATCGACTCTGAATTTATATCGGATATTGAGCTAAGTGACCCATCAGCACTTGGTAGTGTAAGTGAACTCTTGTTTGAAATAGAAACCATTGACCAAATCGACCCGGCTATTTTCACCCGTGTTAATAACTATATTCACGGTGATATATCTATTCAGATGCCTTGTAGTCAGCGCTTTGATGATGAGTGCGGTGATGATGAGCAGACGCTTAGCCTAAATAATTAAATCTAAGTACCGTTAATTGCCGGTGGGAGCTTGCTTCCGTCGGTATTTTATTCGTATATAATATTTTAAATAGAAGGTTTTTAATGCAAACCCGCAACAATATTGTTCGTTGTTTATCGGTGTTTTTATTGTCATTATTCTTGTTAAATCATGCACACTTAAGTGTTGCGCAGGGTTTTTTAGAATTACCCAATACCGCCGAAGTGCCAGCGTATGAAAGTGAATCCATGCTTTTGGACCTTGATATTCCCTCTGTGCGAGAGCGTGACCCTGACCCCGACGCGGGGCCTCGGCTCAACGTTAAGGCGTTTCGCCTTCAGGGTTTGGTAGAATTTCCAAAGCTCGGAATTACTCGTCAGGGCCTAATCGACCGTGTGGAAGGTATACGCTTTGACTTAATGAAAGAAGGGCAAATGACAAAGTCGGGTTACACGCTCGATGAGTTAGGCGAAGTCTCGGATCTTATCGCCGAGATTGAAGAACAAACGGATAAAGAGCACGTAGGCCCACTGGAAGTACAAAAACTCGTGTTTCTGGTGCGTGAGCAACGTCGTAAGCGAGGCGTGACCGTTGGTTTGGTTGAAACCGTAGCTGACGAAATCACCCGCTATTACCGCGAACGAGGGTTTATTCTAGCCAAAGCCTATATCCCTAAACAGCAAGTACGCGATGGTGTGGTGACTTTGACACTTTTACTAGGTGAACTGGGTGAAATTAATATTGAAAATAACAACGGTAAATCGAATCGACTAATTAGCCAAGCCTTTAGCAAACGCCTACATCAACCCGTCACTAGTTGGAACATTGAAGAATCGCTATATTTTGTTAACGACATTCCAGGCCTTAGTGCGCGCGGGTTTTTCTCTCCGGGATCGCAAGTAGGTGATACTAAGCTTAATGTGAATGTGACTGATATTCGTCGTTTTGATATGAACTTTCGAATTGATAACCACGGTTCTAAAAATACCAGTGAGAATCGCGTATATACCGATTTTTTCTGGTATAACCCAACAGGCGCCGGTGACGAGTTACATATAGCCGTGCTCAATTCTTTTGCCCCAGCCACCAGTACTTTTGGCTCTTTAAGGTACAGTCGTTTTCTTCGTAACCCCCGCTGGCGAACTTCTGCCGGTTACTCGCTGAATGAGTTTCTGTCGCGAAATACTCAAATTCAAAACAGCCAGTTTTTTAAGGGCACGTCGGCTGTGGCAGATATATCACTTGCATATCACTTTAAACGTAGTCGAGTAAAAAACTACTCGGCAAATATCAAACTTACCGATGTCGCCACTACACTTGATGCGGGTATTGATACTGAGCAAAGTATGCAAAAAATATCGTTTGGGTTTAATTTTGACTTACTAAACCAAAAACGCCGTCAACTTTATGCAGGCGGTTTGCAGTTGCATGTGAGTCAGTTTGAGCGAGACAGTGGCTTTGGCCTTGAAACTGGTAACGAGGCGCAGTTGGGTTTTGACATTTCAAGGTTATCGTTTCCTAATATACCATTTACAAAAATTCCAACCCGTTTATTACTTAAAACCTCAGGGCAGTTTGCTGGTAAAGCCTTGTCTAACCTTAATCAGGTCAGTTTAACTGGAGCTCAAAAGGCGCGAGGTTTTGATAGTAATACCCTGCAAACCGATGACGGCATTTATTTTGGCGCTGATTGGTTTTTCTCTTTAGCGAAAACAGAGAAGAAGTTTTTTGGTCAAACACTAGATGACGTTATTCAGCCTTATATTTTTACCGATGTGAGTTGGGGGATTATCCACGGCTTGAACGGTAGTGACGCAAATATTGATGTTGAGATTGCGAATGTAGGTGTAGGTTTAAAATTTACGCATCGTAAATTTAGCGCTGACATTTTGGCTACCGTAGCCATTGACGATAAACTTGATGATGCATTTGCGGAGTTTGCCGACACGCGGTCCTTCTATGTTAACTTCCAATATCGCCTGTAGGTGGGCTTAAGTACGATGAATGCGTGAGAAGTTCCCAACCCTTGGCGGGATGATCGTAATACAAGGGTTCTAATCTGAGCTATAGTGATATTTTAAGCTTAGTGTATGCCGCGTGTTGCTAGAGAAGAGACTAGGTTTCGGTTTTCTCTGGAGCGTAGCGTAAATGGGTATATTAGCAAAAGGGGGTGCGATGAAAGTTAGCAAACTAATGAGTAAGAACGTCGTTGTTGTGAAAATGGATGACCCTCTTAGTAAGGTGAAAGATATATTCGATCAAACGGAATTTCATCATCTGCTTGTGGTCGATAACGAAATCTTGCGTGGTGTTATTTCTGATAGGGATTTACTCAAATCTATTAGCCCAAAAATAGGTACTGTGGCCGCTACAGATAAAGACTTAGCTTCTCTGAACAGAAAAGCGCACCAAATAATGACTCGCAAGCCGATATCTTTAAAGGAGACTTCCACGCTAAAAGACGCAGTTGATATATTTAATCAAAATAAAATATCATGTATTCCCATCGTTAGTGAGGATGAAAAACCGGTAGGGATACTTTCTTGGCGAGACATAATGCGAGAACTTGGTAGGCCAAGGTGAATGATAATTAATATCTAAGCCCATAAAAAATAGACTCACTATGTGGTTGATGTGGCGAGTAGAGGAGGGCGTAGTAATTAAGTGGCTGGAGTCTGGCGGGTGCTTAGGCAGTAAGAAGGCGCTGCGAAGCAGCGCCTTGTAGCCATTTTAACTTAAGCGCGTTGCTTACGTCGGAGACCGAAAAAACCAAACAAAGCAGTAGCGAACATGTAGATAGCTGCAGGCACTGGTACGGCTGCAACATCAGGCGTTACACCACCAGCAAGCTTTGAGCTACCACCGCCAGCAATCGATTGTATGCGTGCGCCAGCTGCGTCGAAGTGACTTGCTTCTAGGTTCTCAGTCGAAATCAGCAACGAAAGGAAGTTGAAGCGGTCAGATCCGCGTCGGTTTTCTTGGAAAACAGATAGATCCAAATCGAATTGAAGGGCAAAACCGCCTTCACCGTTCAGGTTGCGACTGCCGCTAAATAGGTCTTCTTCAGTGACATTAACCGATATCTGAAAGTCTTCTGGAGCGATAACTGAAATGTCATTTGCAGATACGTTGCTAGGGTTAAACAAGGCATCATCTAGGCCTAGCCAAATACCTGTGATATCACCTTCAATAGATCCGGGGGTAAAGCCGAAATCTACTTGAACGCCGTCGTTTACATCAGTAAATGTGACTTCCATTTGCGTGGTAACGCCAGTAAAACTGTCGATAGTTAATGCGGCAGCGTTAAAAGAAAAACAAGCGAGCATCAAACCTGCGCTTTGCACGACGCGTTTGAACAACGAACTCATGTGTATACTCCGTATATTTGTGGTGGTGATAATGGTTTTTGTGAACACCGTCTCATAATAATCGAATTCCTAAATGTTGTCAGCGTAGGATTGTCTTATCGATGTGTTTTGTGCGGTGGAGTGCATTTTCTTCCCGATACGCTTAAAAAGCAAACAGTTTTTCCCGAAATCGGCCGGTTCTTATAACGTTTGTAGCGTAGCTGTATTCTGTTGCTTATAATTTATGCTTTGTGGGAATCGGTCAAATCGATTCATCCTTGTGTCGTACCTCTCAATCCTATGTCTTAAATGATCGCATAACAGGCTGAAGAGGTGCTTGTGTGTCGGGTAGCATCTAAATCGTCATGAGGTTGTGATCTTGAGGGGCGCGGAGGAATTAGTCATCATATCTGCAATAGGAGGGGAGTCACCCAGCGTCAAAGGCTTTTAATGTTTTCACACCGATATTAAATCATAATAAATCTCGATATCTATAATTGCGGTTTTAATAAAAAAAATAATACTTCGGTCTCCCAATAAGTTAATTTTGTAGGGGTAGTACGACAATTTTTGGGTGTTACGCCTGCGACCTATAAATAGACTTTATGGAGTTTTTGTTTGATATATTCTCTCCTGTGATGTGCGCTACACCTAGCACCTTGGGTCAATTCTTTGAGCTCTTGGTGGTTTTTTATCTGTTAAGGCGTTCATCGAATTAATAATATTAAAATAACAAGATTCTATTGGAGATAACTGATGAAAAATGATAATAAAGGACAGGGTAACTCAATTGGCAAGGGTTTTCGTGGCTACGCTGCAATCGCCTGTATCGCGGCGACCTATGCCTGTATGCCGACTGCCAATGCGGCGACCTGCGAGCATGTGATTGAATCTCAGTGGGGTGATGGCTTTATCGCCAATATAAAAATTACTAACGATGGTTCCACGCTGATTGATGGCTGGGATATCAGTTGGGAATATGAGGGAGCATCGATACTGTCTAGCTGGAATGGGGATATAAGCGGAAGCAACCCTTACAGTGCAAGTGATGTTGGTTGGAACAGGGTCATCTACCCTGGGCAAAGCGCTAACATTGGAATCCACGGGAGTAATGCCGCGTTTGGGCCAGCCCCGAGCCCTGTAATCTATGGGTCTGAATGCGGTTTCCCGCATCCGACACCTACGGCCACGCCAATAGTAACGCCAACGCCGACACCAGGCCCTTGTGGTGATAGTTGGCCGTCGTTGAAAATTAGCGGACTTGATGTTAATGATACTATTGAGGTTAGTTGGTATGCCGGTTGGAGCGGTGGTTTTGAGGGCTCTATTGGTAACGGGGACACGTTTTACTCGGTTAGTTTTTGTGGTAACGACTTCCCGCCACCGGGGCTTGTCCTAGTGGATACTGCCGGGTATTCGTGCGTTGTCGAAGAAGAAATTCACTCAAGCGCTACGGTTGAATGTAGCGCTCTTGAGCCCACAATCACTCCAACGCCGATCGTAACTCCAACGCCGATCGTAACTCCGACTCCTACTCCGACCCAGGGTCCATGTGGCGATAGTTGGCCGTCGCTGAGTATTAGCGGACTTGATGCTAATGATACTATTGAGGTTAGTTGGTATGCCGGTTGGAGCGGTGGTTTTGTGGGGCCTATTGGTAATGGAGAAACGTTTTACGCAGTCAGTTTCTGTGGTAATAACTTCCCACCAGCAGGGCTTGTCTTAGTGGATACTGCCGGGTATTCGTGTGTTGCCGATAATGAAGCTATTGACGCAAGCACTACGGTAGAATGTACCGCTTTGTAAATTGTCACACTGCACCTTAAATAAGGCGCGCTGTAATAAGCGCGCTTTATTGACATGACATAAGTGTCGGTCTTCCCCTTTCCTTTTTCCCCTTCTCCCTTCCCTCTATCTCCCATTTTTCACTTGGCAATACCGGTACGTACCTATAGACTTTGCGCTTTGCGCTTTGGGCGCCATCGAGTACGTGTTAAGTGTTTAATAAACGTAACAAGTGTCCATTATTTCATCAGTCTGTGCTCACCCATTCGTCACTCATCAGTAGTGCCTCGGAGAGAATATGAATTTAGGTATGTACCTAGGTGCTGCTGGGCTCATTGCATCGTTAAGTTTAGCTTTTTTATGGCAAGCAGAAAAAGCAAAAAGCGCAGAACTGCAAGGCCGCTTGGAACTAAGAGAGCAGCACGTATTAACCCTCAAAGCTAATTTAGAAAGGCTCAATACACAGGTAGAGGAAGTCATGAAACTGGTGACTATAAACGCTACCCTGCAGAGTAAATATGATGAGGATGTTGCCACAGAGAGGCTTAAAGTTGATGATTTGCAAAACGAAATTAACGATTTGCGCGCGAAAGAGTTGGAAGATGCTATGCAAGACCCTTTCAATCGGGGTAATAGCGCTACTCAGCGTTGGAATAATGTCATGCAGCGTATTTCAGGCATCGAAAATCGAGAAACTGAGAATAGTAACGATTCCAGTATTACCGAAAGCGGTGATACCGGGACGGCCGACGGCACCGGTAATTAGTGAATTTCCGAACATCATTGTAGTGACCGCCAGAGACGCCAGCTTTTGGAAGGAAGCTTGTGAAGACCTCAGCAGTGACGAGTATACCGAGCAAGAGCATCGGGAGATGTACCCTGGTTTGAGTAAAAACACCGTTTGCAATTGGGCCATTTATGGCTGGCCCGTTCAGAATGAATTGACGGTTGAGAACCACATGGTGCGCGTTGCGCGTTATATCGAAGAGCTAAGACTACAAAACGAGTTTCTCCGCAATATTATTAAAGTGCGTCAGGACGTTATTGATGAGCAGCGTGAAAAATTAGAGAGCACGATCGAGTAGGGGAAGCAATTTACTGTAGAATCCTCGTCTACATGTGTTAGTCTAGCACTTATCCAAAAAGGGTCTCAATGTGGATCCTCCTTTTCTTGTGGACTTTATCTTTGGTCTGGCAATCATCTGTGATACCCGGTGTTTCCATTCCTGTGTTATATTGTCTGATTGTTAAGTACCTCGTAATTTATCTCCAAGGCTAAGTCCTATGCTTAGCCTTCATTATCAACTTGAGCTCATAAATGACATTCTCCAAACTCGGACTAAGCGACCCTATCGTACAAGCTGTAAGGGAGGCGGGTTATACACGCCCCACGGCCGTTCAGGAGAAAGTGATTCCTGTTGTTAACGCCGGGCGTGACCTGGTCGCGACGTCACAAACAGGCACCGGGAAAACCGCAGGTTTTGTCCTACCGATACTTGAAGGGCTTCGCTCCGAATATACTCGGCGCGCAAAGCGAATCCGCGCACTGATTTTGGTGCCATCGCGGGAATTGGCGTTACAGGTTGAGGCCAACATTCAGAAGTATAGTAAGTACCTAGATTTCACCTCCATGGCAATGGTGGGTGGGCTCGATGTCGAGCCGCAAAAACAAGCGCTTATCGATGGCGTAGACATTGTCGTCGCGACCCCCGGGCGTTTGCTGGATATGGCGCATCAGCGAGCGTTACACTTTGACGCTTTAGAATACTTGGTGCTCGATGAAGCCGATCGAATGCTGGATATGGGCTTTGTCGCTGACATTAATAAAATTATCGAGCGTTTACCTGCTAAGCGGCAGAACTTACTATTCTCAGCGACAATGTCTGATGCTGTACGCTTATTAGCCGATACTGCGATAGACAACGCTTTTGAAGTGTCAATTGATGTTGATAAAGCGACGGTGTATAAAATTTCCCAATGGGTCGTCAGTGTTGATAAGCACAACAAGTCGGCCTTACTGAGTCAACTTATTATCGAGCGTGAATGGTCGCAGGCGCTGATTTTTATCCGCACTAAACACGGCGCTGCAAAGTTGGTGAGCCAACTCGAAAAACGTGGCATAAAAGCCGAGGCGATTCACGGTGATAGAAGCCAGTCGGTCAGAACCCAAATTCTTGCAGATTTTAAGTCCGGTGATATTGGCTTTTTAGTTGCAACCGGTGTTGCCGCGCGGGGTCTTGATATCGATGGTTTGACCCGGGTAGTCAATTATGACTTGCCTGATGATGCCAACGACTATATCCATCGTATTGGTCGTACTGGCCGCGCTGGCGCAAGTGGCGAAGCCGTATCGCTCGTATCTTTTGATGATTTTAAGCGCATGTGTGCAATTGAACGCCGCTTGGATCAAGTGCTCGAGCGTAAAGTGATCGAGGGCTTCGTTACTGCAAAAGAGCTGCCCGCGTCGAACCTAAGCTTCAATCTCACAAGAGGTGAGCCTGACAAGGAAGCTCGCAAGAAAGACAAAGCGGCTAAAAAAAGTAACTTTGTCAAAAAGAAGCATGCGGCTAAAAAAGCCAAGTCATTAAAAGCAGAAAAAACTACCAAAACAAGTACCTCGGCAAGTCAATCGAAGCCTTCAAAAGGGGCCTCTGGAGAGCGTTCTAAGTTGGATTTTTTAAATAGTAATAAGAAGGGTTCGTGAAGATGGAAGATAAAGAATTTATTTTGCAGCGAATATGTAATTTCGCAGGTCAAGAGTTCGACCCAAATTCGGATGAGCAAGTAGAAAATATCTTGCGCAAAAAGTTTAATGTTTACTTGCCTCAGCGGCGGTCAATGAACGACTCTCTTGTGTCCTGCATCAGTGACCACGAAATCATAAAGCTAATTAAAGAGTACCGTGGTGTAGAGTAATGCAAGAAAAAAGCTGTGAATACGGCGTTGGGGATAACTCCTATAAAATGGCGGGTGAACTTCCCGGTATTGCAGCGCTTGTTGATGAGTTCTATAGCAATATGAGCGCATTCTCAGAGTCAAAAAAAATACGGAGCATGCACCCTAAGGATCTATCCGTATCGCGGCAAAAGCTCAGCTATTTTTTATCCGCTTGGCTGGGTGGACCCAAGTTGTATTCCCAGCACTTCGGCTCAATCAGTATTCCCTTTGCGCATAAACACCTTTCCGTTGGTGTTGAAGAGCGTGACGCCTGGTTGCTTTGCATGCAAAAAGCGGTTGAGGTACAAGCCTTTGAGGCGCCATTTAAAGTGTATTTAATGGAGCAGTTAGCTGTCCCAGCTGAGCGGATTAGGCTAGCCTGTAATAGTGCTTAAATGTCTTTGATGGCGTAGCACAAGTTTATGTGTGAACCTATGTTGAGGCGGAGTGCGGTATGTATCAGGAAATCATTAGTTTTTGGTTTGAGGAGATTGAAACGTCGCAATGGTGGGTAAAAGATGCGGCCTTCGACCAGCTCATTAGTGATCGCTTCTCAGGCTTGCACCTTCAGGCGATAAACTGCGAATTATTTTCATGGCGTACGACCAGCCTTGGTGCCCTTGCCGAGGTAATTGTGCTCGATCAGTTCTCCCGAAATATGTTCCGTGATACTCCACAGTCCTTCGCCTATGACTCGCTTGCTTTAGCGCTTGCTCAATCGGCCATTGCGAAAGGGCAGGATGTAGAGCTGGCCAGTCGTATGCGAAGCTTTTTGTATATGCCGTTTATGCATAGTGAATCACCAAAAATTCATGTCGAAGCGGAAGGGGTTTTTGCGAGCTTAGGAATTCAGTCAACGATCGACTTTGAGAAAAAGCATCGTGATATTATTGATAAGTATGGGCGATATCCACACCGTAATCGGATATTAAATCGAATATCTACGCCAGAAGAGGCGGCGTTTTTGATGCTTCCAGGTTCCGGGTTTTAGCTTTTCATTCTCGGAGCTTAGGCGTCACACTGTCTGATAACTGAGGTGAGCTTTTTGGTATAAGCTAATGCCTGTGCAGCCTAAGCCGCGAGCTTTTTAAACGGATTTATATTTTCTGTTCAATCGATCCACAGGCTTATTTTTGAGTCAGTATTTTTTACCTGTAAATCGTTAACTAGTAACTTGCTTTTACCTTTAAACCTACCTAGACTCAGCGCCGAAATTAACTACATATTAAGGGAAAGCAATGAAATTACTCAAAGCAATAAGTCTTGGCGCAATCGCATTTACTTTAGCAACAGGTTTTGGTCTTGGCGGTAATGCTTTAAAAAGCTCTAAAAAAGTAAAAAAGGGACCTGTAGAAATTAGCGTACCGTATGCAAAATATACAAAATATTTTGGCTATGTTGATCAAAATGTTAAGCCCGAAGGCAAGTACAAAAACAAAGATGCTTACTATCTTTATGTCTGGGTACCTGCAGCCGCTGATGAAATTGGTTTAAGCATGATATCTCCAGCTAAAGGTAAAGCTGGCAAGAAAGATTTTAAACATTCAAACTTTAAAGCTGGCATGAAGTCGGACAAAAAAGCCTATTTTGATACGTATCTAGTGCTAGATCGCATGGCTGTAGTTGACCCAGGTAAGATCAAAAGTGCTAAGAAAGTATTAGATACTTTGGCTAAAAATGATGACAGTAGTGAGCTGCCTAAAAACCCAGGCGGAAGTAAGTACAATTCGCTATTACGTCATAAGTCACAACTCGGTAACCCAACTAAAGCGATTGTGCGTGGACTCTACCGTATAACCTTCACCTCTTTTCGCGGTGATGTTAAAGGATCTTACCTTGCGACCGTTGGCACCAATGTTCCTGGCCTCAAGATTGCGGATAGCTTAGAAGAGCTTCACAAAATCGTAAATAAGTAATATAGAGTAAGTAATATAGAAAGTGCCCTCAAGCGAGGGCACTGTTTTTTGTGGGGACATCCTGTCCCTAGATCATCTCAGTTCATATTTCCCAATAGTAAAACACTTGGTCATTAACGACCACTTCTTAAGCGGTCACGTACATAACGACCAGACTCTGTGAGCCTAAAGTCAGCCCACTCGCCACCATCGGGGGGAGTTGATGGTGTTCCGCCGACAAATAGTGCACTGGTTTCGTCTTTGTCAGAGACATTCCAGTTAGCCCATGAAATATTATTGTCAGCAAAAAAGTCTAACCAAGCGTTGGTTTCGGTCGTGCATACGCTGCCGTTTCCGCTCGCTTCAGTTGTTCCCCATTCCGTAGAGAATAAGGCTAAGCCGCTATTAACCGCATCGCGAGCGCGGTCGCGTAACCACGAGCCGTGATCACAAGCGTAAAAGTGAATCGCATACATAATGTCGTTGCCTTGCAGAGGGTTAGCCGCCGCATGGTGAACGTCTTGGCTCCAGCTACCCGTGCCGACAATAATTGGTACTTGTGCGTCATGTTGTCGAATAACAGAAATCACTTCTTCAGCGTAAGGCTTAATGTGCTGATCCCAATTCACATTGTAACCTGTGAAAGTCGGG
>NVXL01000113.1 GCA_002746115.1 Alteromonadaceae bacterium | reverse complement strand
AATAAATGGCGCCACTATGTTTAACGCACATAGGGTTGCCAGCCCATCAAGAAACTGGTGGGTGGGTGATGCGAGGCTGACGCTGGAAGTCAATATTGAGCATAATCTAAGTTACATACTCTCTAAATTAGGCCCACATTAAAGCTTTACTTCTTGATATCGAGTTGGGCGGTCATAACTGAGAACGTCATCCCATCTGCCCGGGCACCTTACTCTTTATATAACGGAAAGGTGGTACTATTAATTCAATAAACAATACTATTGCATCATCTTTAGCTCGGTTTGAGAACTTTGGGTAACAACTGGTTAAACAAAAACCAAGGTAGGGTTTGTTTGTGCAGCATTAATCTAAGGGCTGCACCTACAGGCTAAATTCGATAAACATTTTCGTTAAGCGGAAGAAATAAACTGAAGTAGGATAAAGATAGCTGAAATAGATTTAAATTAAAGTCGTGGCCGAAATTTTGACTATATAGGTGCGAAAATCTGAATTCGTCTTAATAAATTAATAGGGTCGGTGTGAACACAGCGACCAGTGCAATCAACAAGCTAAATATAATCCTCAAAAGAAAACAAAATTCCGGATTGTTCACCCAATGTGACGCTACCTTCGAATATCGCCAGTGGTTGAAATGTTGAGCGGTGTTGATAGTAACGACCACATTCATTTGTTGGTATCAGCGCCTCCTACATTGTCGATTTCGGATATTATGAGGCGGATCAAAGGACGAAGTTCATCAAATTCTGTATCATACTAGTCCCAGAAATTCCGAAAATAGAGACGCTTAGGATGGAACAGAACGGCAAAATGCTGTGTCGTAAAATACCATATTACAAAATAGCATGCGGGTTGCTCTACCTACTAAGCCTGCTCGGTAGCATCGCCGTTGCCGATACCGCCCCCCTAAAATTTAAAGCATTAAACACCCCTGATATACACTCCATAGGGGCGACACGGGCCATCGCGCAAGACCATCAGGGCTTTATGTGGTTTGGCGGCGAAGCCGGGCTAGCGCGTTTCGATGGATATTCGCTTAAAATATTTCGACCCGACCCAGACGACCCAAGCAGCTTTAACGGGGGCTTGATCTTCGAGCTATTGGTCGATACACAAGGCCGCTTATGGATTGCGACCTTGTCAGGCCTCCATCGATTCGACCACGAGCAAGAAAGCTTTGTGCACTATTTGCACGACACCCAAAACCCACGCTCCCTAAGTAACAATAACGTGACCTCCTTAATAGAAACCGAAGCCGGTGATATCTGGGTGGGCACTGAAGGAGGGCTCAATCGCTTTAATCCCGGTACAGGAAAAACGCCGGGGGATTTTGATCGCTATCAGCACCAAGCGGGTGAACTTAACAGCTTGAGCAGTAGCAATGTTCAGTCTTTGTCAGAGGGGAAGCAAGGGGTCTTGTGGGTTGGCACCGCCGATGCGGGCGTGACGCGTTTTGATCCCAAAGCCGCTTTTGATCTCAAAGCCAATGCCTATCAACACTATCGCTATGACCCCTCATCCCCCACAAGCATTCGTGACAACTTAGTGAATGCACTATACCAAGACCCTTCAGGGGTGCTTTGGATGGGTAGCAGGAAGACCGGGTTGATTCGATTCAAGGCGGATAGCCAAAGCGATAGCTTCGAGCGGCATACCGGCCTGGACGATATTTATGTGATGGATATTATAGAAGATGCTCATCACAATGTGTGGCTCGCCACCGATGGGCAGGGCGTCATTCAGTTCAACCACGCATCCAAGCAGTTTGTTCATTACCAACATCAGCCCAATGACCCGCGCAGTTTGCAAAACAACAAGCTCAGAACGCTTTTTGAAGATAAAGAGGGGAACCTTTGGTTCGGACATTTCCCTTCGGGCGTATCCATGTTAGATCGCTATGCCATGTCCTTTCAAAATTATCGCCACGAGCCTGATAACCCCAACAGTCTAAGCCATAGTGCCGTATTGGCCGTGCTTGAAGATCGACAGCGTAATTTATGGGTGGGCACGGAAAACGGACTGAACTACATTGATCGAAAGCATGACAAGATTGTGCGATACCAGCATGATGCATCCGATCCTGGCAGCCTTAGTGGTAACGCGGTGTTATCCCTGGTAGAAGACCAGCACGGGCGCATTTGGGCGGGTACCTGGGCAGGCGGCCTGAGTCGCTTGGCACCGCCGTTCTCTGAAGATCAAACGAATAGCTTTACCCATTATCGCTTCGATGCGAATAAGCCACGCAGCTTGAGCGAGGATAATATTTGGTACATCCTAGAAGACAGCGATAAGCAGCTATGGATGAGCACCGATTACAGTGGTTTAAACCGTTATAACCCAGGGACTGATGACTTCACTCGTTATATACACCAGGAAGATGACAGCACCAGCATTGGTTCCAATCGGATCTACGCCTTGTTCGAAGATAGTGCCGAGCGCTTTTGGGTGGGTACAGGCATTGGGCTCGACCGTATGAATCAGCACGCGGGTACGTTTGAGCACTATAGTGGTGAATACAGTGGTGTTAAAAATAATGCAAACAGCGGCTCTCTCAAATTAAACCCTAATAACATTATAGTCATCCGTGAGGATAGTCGTGGCCACCTTTGGGTGGGCACCCACGGCAGCGGTGTGAGCAAGGTCAGTCTTGACAAAAAAACCGGGAAAATCCGCAGCGTTAAATACTATTGGGAAAAAGATGGATTGGCGAACAACATCGTCACAAGCATTGTGGAAGATGCACAAGGTGATATGTGGTTTAGCGGCACTAATGGTTTATCCCGCTTGGAATCCAATGGGGAAAGCTTTCAACGCTACACCCAGCAAGATGGTTTACCTGGGAATACGTTTAACCGCCATACGGGTTTAATAACCGCGAATAATGAATTGGTCTTTGGTAGCACCGAAGGCCTTACCATTTTTAACCCCGAGACCTTGTTTAAAAATACCCGTATTCCCCCTATTGTGTTAACGAATTTACAGGTACTTAACAAAACCGTGAGAGCGGGGCAGTCGCCTTTAAATAAGGCGATAGGCCTTAGCGACCACCTGACGCTTAAACCTGAAGAATCGGTATTTTCGTTTGAGTTCGCAGCCTTGAACTATTTGGCGCCAGAAAAGAACGAATATGCCTACAAATTAGTTGGCTTCGATGCTGATTGGAATTATGTGGGCACCCGTAGAATGGCTACCTACACCAACCTAGATCCTGGTGAGTACGTGTTTCGGGTGAAAGGCTCGAATAACGAGGGCGTCTGGAATGAACAGGGCGTATCGATAACGATTTATATTTTGCCGCCCTGGTGGCGCACTTGGTGGGCCTACAGTGTTTATATTGCTGTGTTTTTTGGGATGCTGGGCCTTATTATGTACACCCTGTGGCATAAAAAGCAGGCGGAATACGAGCGGCAATTAAATCATCGTCTACTTCAGGTGGACAAAGTAAAGGATGCCTTTTTAGCCAACACCTCCCATGAATTACGTACGCCGTTAAATGGCATTATTGGTTTGTCGGAGTCCTTGATAGATGGGGCGGCGGGACCACTGCCCAGCAAAGCCTATGACAATCTGGAGATGATCGTCAACAGTGGTAAACGCCTATCCACCTTGGTCAATGATATTTTGGATTTCTCTCGCTTGCGAGACAATACCATCGTCTTAAATAAAACGGCTGTTGATATTTACGCGCAAAGTAATTTCACCATCGCCCTGTTGCTACCCCTAGTGGGCACTAAGCCGGTGGCCTTGGTCAACGCCGTGCCTAAGGATTTACCACCAATATTCGCCGATGAAAGCCGTGTGCAGCAGATACTTTACAATTTGGTCGGCAACGCAATTAAGTTTACTAGTGAAGGTTCGGTGACTATTTCTGCGACTATTTCTGAGGCTGTTTCTGAGACTATTTCTGTAAGTAAGGCGCCAAAAATATTATGGATATCGGTGGCGGATACAGGCATTGGTATTGCAGCGAATAAACATAAGAAGATATTCAACGCCTTTGAGCAAGCGGATGGTTCTGTGTCGCGCAGTTATAGTGGCACGGGCTTGGGCTTAGCGGTGAGCCAACAGTTGGTTGCGCTGCATGGCGGTGTGATCGAACTAAACTCTGGGTTAGGGGAGGGGGCTACATTTCGTTTTTCCCTGCCTTTGCTGAGCGGCTTAGATAAAGCTCAAAGCAAACCCAAGCCCGTAATCGTGGACGCGGGTTCAACTATTCACACGCTCGCCCAAAACAAAAGCGCCACAACAAGCACCACATTACTGGAAAATCAGCAAGAGCCAAGCACGGGTAAGTTTCATATTCTCGTGGTGGACGACGAGCCGATCAATCGCCAGGTATTGCTCAATCTGCTTTCCATGCAGGGCTACCGTATTAGTCAATGTGCCAGCGGGCAGGAAGCCTTGGCGCTTATTGCCGGCACGTCCCACAGTGTGGATATTATCCTGCTCGATGTGATGATGCCAGGACTGTCGGGGTACGAGGTGTGTAAAACCTTAAGAAAAACCTATTCGCCTAATCAACTGCCCATTATTTTCTTGACAGCAAAAAATCAAATCGATGATTTAACGGAGGGCTTTGCGGCAGGTGGCAATGATTATGTGAACAAACCTGTCAACAAAGAAGAGTTATATTCCAGAGTAAATACCCACCTGGAATTACTGGATATACACCGTGACTTAGAGCAAAAAGTCAGCCAGCGAACAGAGCAGTTACAAGGCAGTCATGAGCGCTTGGAAAACGCCTACGAACATTTAAAACAAACGCAAATGCATTTGGTGCAAACGGAAAAAATGTCCAGCTTGGGAATGCTGGTGGCTGGGGTGGGCCATGAGATCAATAACCCAGCGAATTATTCTTATCTGGCCGTGTATAACCTACAAGAAGATCTGGGTATCTTTCAGACATTTTTATTCGACTTGCTCGACGGTGATAAAGAGCTGGCATCGGCATTTAATGAACATTTTGATAAGTTTTTTGGCAATATTACCAGCGCAATGGATGGTAATAAACGCGTGCAAGAAATTGTCGCTAATTTACGTTCCTTTTCTCGTTTGGATGGTGGATCAAAGCAAACTTGCCAGTTGGGCAATGGTTTGCTCAGTACCCTGAAGTTAGTGCAATCGAACTTTAAAGACGAAGTCGAATTTGTGTGTGATATACAAGATGATCCGGAACTTGAATGTTCGCCCTCGGAGCTCAATCAAGTATTTATGAACCTGATGGTCAACGCCTGCCAGGCGATGGTGTCGTCTTCTGAAAAGCAAAGAGTCTTGACCATACACATGAGCCGGGAGGGCAGTGAGGTGGTGATCGAATTTAAAGACACCGGCCCCGGCATGCCCGAAGAGGTACGCTTGCGTATATTTGAGCCGTTTTTTACCACTAAGCCGGATGGTAAGGGAACGGGCTTGGGTCTGTCGATTAGTTTTGGTATTGTTGAGCGCCATGAGGGGCGGATTGAGGTTAAGTCTGAACCGGGAGCGGGCACGGTGTTTCGCTTATGTTTACCCTTAAAGGGGGAGGGCTAAGACGTAGCCTGTATGAAGCCTGCGGAATACGGGGTCTTGAAAATATATGGCGATAACCTAGAAATTTCAGCGCTTACTTTCTGAAGGTGTGCAGTAGTTATTTTGAGTTGAGGGGGGCCACAAAGACCAGTAAGGTGGTATTTGTTGGGTGAAAGTTAGCTTGTCCTACGACGCTAGGAGGAGCCCAAGATACTCTATAAATGTCAACGTAGCTATTCTAGCCATCAAACCACTTCGCCGTAACTGGCCTCATCTGCTATGATGTAGCCAGAGTTTGGGGTTCTTAGGTGATAAGTGTACGGTAGTCTATCTGAGATAGTGCACATATATATTGGCAATGAATTAGGTTGAAATATAAGGGTTATGATCAATAGAGATCTCAGTGGTAAGCAGTTAAAAAAATGGCCTCATATTACGCATAATGCTCTGAGTCTCAACCTTGATGATAATCAGCTAACTGAAATCCCTGATGAAATTGGCCAGTTAAAGTTCCTTTCTAATTTGTATGTGGGAGGTAATAGAATATCGAAAATTTCACTTGAGATATGCGATTTAAAAAATCTTAAGTATTTAATTTTTAGAAAAAATAAAATTGAATCGCTCCCAGAAGCTATTGGGAATTTGATGGGGCTGGTAACGTTGGATATTTCTGAAAATCCAATTTTCACCCTGCCTGAATCAATACTTAACTGCACTAGTCTTACGCATTTTGACTTTTCCGATACCGGGTTGCCAATACCGGATAACTTTGACCCGAAAGAGGTTGCGGGAAATATCGCTTATGTATTGGAAAATCAAAAGGAACCAGCACCTAGTCAGCCGATTTCATCCAGTCAGGATGATGTTAATATTGGAAAGGCCTATATTTTTAAAAATTTCAGTAAACCTCTAATAATATCAAGTTTTGATGCTGCGATTGAAGAACTCTCCAAGAGGGTTAATGTTGATTTTGAAGCTATTGATAACGAATCTATAGATAAACCCAATACGCTAACAATAATTATTGTCGGGTTTGATTCGCATGAAAATAAAGAGTTGGTCTTTGATGTAATAAAATCTTGCCAAACAAAAGACGTTCCGTATGAGATATTATTTCAAGAAAACATAAGCGGAATAGAGTATGTTAATCTTGAGAAGAATGCTGAATTCACCGAAGTTCATAAGCGCTTAAAACAAAAATTCGAATCAAAAATTAGTTACTTTAAAACAGACGAAGAATTAAAAGACCTTATGCTTGCTGCGTTGCAGGCGCACACGGTAGAGGTCAAGCTGATTAAGCTTCAGCTTACGAACATTGGCCATTTCGAACGAGTAGATGTTCCCCTTAATGACCAACTCACCTGTTTAATTGGCGAAAATGGCCAAGGGAAGAGTTCGGTACTTAAAGCCTTGTGCCTTGCCATCATTGGCACGGAAGGTGTTGATCAGAATGACTTTAAATCGCTATTGCGAATTAAATCGGTAAGCGATAAAGGTATTACCAGCTACTATAGCTCCGGGAAAATACGCCTAGAATATAGCGTTGACGCCGAAAAGTTTTATAACGAGATTGAGTTAACCCCCAAAGACGAAGGCCGAGTCGTTGTCGCGGAGAAAAGTGGGGATTTCAACCTCAATCTGAGCGAATTCAATTTAAAATCCCTGATCGTTGGTTTTTCTCAATTGAGAGGGCGAATAAGCCATACCGAGGTCACAAATAAGTACACACGCCCGCATATAGACGACTTACTACCACTAGTGAAAAGCACAGACGATACTCGTCTGGACTCCTTTGTGGGTTGGATTGCAAACCTACATGGTCAAGCGGTTAAAAGCAGTAAAGCTGAAGAGTCTAAAGAGGCTCAGGTTATCAAGTATGTATTTGAGCTGATTAGCGAACTCACCGGTAAAGAAATGACCTTTGTGACCGTCCAGCAGTTTTCGCCACCGATAGTTATTGTGTCTTCACCTAATTCGCCCAAGGGCATCCCCCTGCACTTAATTAGCCAGGGGTTTAAAATCGTTATCGGTTGGATTGGCTATTTCATTCAGCGAAAAATAGAATCTTCACCGCTGGCTAAATTGGAAGACATCGCAGGTGAGCGTGCGATACTCATTATCGATGAAATCGACAGCTCTATACACCCTGTGTGGCAGGCACGTCTGTTCCGCGTTCTCAGAAAAAAATTCCCCAACACTCAAATTATTTGCACCACGCATTCACCATTGATGGTTGCAGGGCTCGATCGTCAGCAAATACTCGAAATCAAAAATACTGATGGTCGTTTAAGCATTGAACAATGCCCTTTTGATACTTGGGTGAGCACCTATTTACAAATATTGACGCAAGTGTTTGAAACCAAGGAATTTAAGCCCGTAAAAACACTCAATGAGCTAGAGTATTTATCAAAAAAATACCCTAACGACCCGGAAAAACAGCAGGAAATTGCTGAGTCTATCGAGCGCCTGAACGAGAGCATGGCGCTTACTGACAGTATTACTCAATACGAACAACAGCTTGTCGAGCGTGAAAAAGAGTTGGATGCACTTATTGCCGAATACGCCGAAAAGGCTGCTAAATAATGCATTTTGTTGATAGAGACGTCTTTGACGAGGTGCCGACGGCAAGGTTGGCTGAGTTTGTTGTTAAGCATAAGAACGCATGGGCGACTTACAATCAAGCTAGATCTGAGGGGTGTAAGCCTCTACCAAAGAAGCCGCCGTCTTCATGGACTGATGATAGAATCAGAACGCCACTCAAAAAATTATTTTTGAAAAACTGCGGATATTGCGGGGTTCATACCGACTGTGGGCATGATGCTGAAGTAGACCATTATCACCCAACGTCTAAAGATATGACCGCAGAGCATGTCTTTGAGTGGGAGAATTATATCTGGTCGTGCCATCCCTGTAATGGAAAGAAAAAAGATGCCTACCCTCTATTGAATCCCACCTGTAAAGAGGATGTTGAGAGTATTTATTTTCATGCGAATGATGGCCAATACCTTGTTTACCAGCATGCACCTGACGACATTGTGGCTAAATATCAGCTGACGGTTGGAAAAACCAATTTAAATGATAAAAACTGCCCCCAGAGACGAAAAGGTATCTATAGGCAGGTAAATGTTCGATTGAATGCTATTAAACTTGACAATAAATTGTACCTGCTTGAATGTGGAAAAGAGGGTAAGGACAGTCCAGACAGCATTAAAAGATCGGAGGCTATGAGCAAGGAGAAATCTGAATTACTAGCACTGATTAAAGAAGGTGAATATCTTTTTTTGATCAAACACCTAATCAATGAATTTAGGAGCAAGGATGTATCTTTCCCTTATACATTTGACGCGCTCTTGGCCGAGTCTGGTTATTTAGACTGTTAGGCGAAAGAGAGGGCCATGTCAGAACAATGGGGCAAATCTTTACTTGTAGTAATTGGTTTGATTCTCTACTAGGCTACTCAAGTGGCCAGATCGCTAAGAGTTGAATTCGATAACATCTTGTGCTGTGTAATGAATCGTGGGAGAAGACGCCAGAGAATTTCCCTTGGTGGAAATGTTTGATATTATAAATAACAATTTGGCTCCTGTTTTCCTTGGGGCGTTATATTTAAGGGCTGGCTGAGTATGCTATATATTTTTAATCAGGCTTTAATGCCTATTGGTTTGCTGGCGATAATTGGCTTTTTTCTTTGTGTTATATCTTTTCTTCGGGCATTTGGAGGGCGCCGAGAAATACCATATATTTCTATCTCACTATTATTTGGCCCAATTCTATTCATTGGAATTTCAAAACCTATACTGAGGAGTGAGTTTAAGAACTCTTTGGTAAATAAGGAGGTTGAACTAAAAATATCTTCGGATGAGAATGTTGATTCAAAAGTGCTGGTTGCTCAAGTAATTAGGAATCTATACCTAAATAAGGGTGTATCAGGATCGCATCCAGATGGTAAATTAATAGCAATAGAGCTTTGCAAAGAATCTCATTGCTATTTGTACAACTTGACCCAAGATTCAAGAGATAAAAATATGTATTGGTTTAGCTTTTCTCCGGCTCTTGGGGCAACGATTCCACTGGGATTTACGAGGCTTGATTAGGTTGAAAAAAGGGGAGGCAAGTATCATATTGATGGATTTATGAATGTCAATATGATACTTGACCCCTTTTTTGCTTTTTTTTGTGCAAAAACACGCACAAAAGCCGCCGTCAAAAATTTTCTCGGCGAGCCGGGCGTTAGATCTAAAATCCACTCAGGGAAAACTAATGAGGAAAATTCTACTTTTTCTACTTTTAACTGTCGCCGCAGTGAAGACAATGGCATGTTCTTGCGCATTTCAAGATACCCTTATTGAAGAAGCTGTTTTGGATTCCTATAAAAGGGCAGCGGCAGTGGTTCTCGCAACTGCTGAGCACGTTGAGAATTTAGAACCGTTTGTTGCCGAGGTTTATAGTGCAGATAAAGGGCATCATAAAGAAACTTATCACAATTCACAGAGGACCCAATTTGTTGCTTTAAAATCATGGAAAGGTGAGCATGGGAAAAGGTTTTTCACTGAAATTTTCATTGCTTGTTGTATGTGCGGCTATAGCTTTGAAGAGGGTGAAAACTATTTGCTTTACCTTTATGGCCCCGATAAAAACGGGTATTTCAGTACAAGTAGTTGCTCTCGCACCAAAAGGGAAACAAATGAAATCAACAAAGAAATCGAAATCTTAAATAAAATAGATCTAACAAAAATCTCAAAGACGACGCCAAAAAGCGGCGCACTTTAGCTTGGCGTTAAGCATACCAAAAGGAAATGCATGCAAGTATGTATATCAATATTGAAGATGCTCCTCCCGAATTATGGGTAGGCCTTGTTCTGATCATTGTGGTTGCTGGCTTTCCTTTACTATTGGGTATAGCAATTTGTAGGTGCTTCTATTTTATTACAGGCAGCGCAAAGAAGTCTGGTGAAGCGTCTAAGATTACCTTTTTAAAGGTATTTCTAGTGGGCTGGTCAATTTGCACTCCAGTCATTTATTTAATTTACAAGCTGGGGTTTGAACAGTAAAAAGTAGGACAGACGTCGTTCGCGAGGCATTAATCTAGGGCTGCGCTTGCAGGCTGAACTTGAGTAATGCAGGGGTCAGGTCTTGAATTGTGAATCTCTCTGCTATGTTCTAAGCCCCTATATCTAGACCAATAAGAATTGAATTTGCAGGCGCCTTATATCACGCTACTTCTCGCGGAAACGCAAGAACGCACAATATCAGGTCTGGAGTTATGAATCCTTCTGTCAAAATTCAAGACTTGACCCTATTTTTTTTTGGCTTGTCGAGCAATTGGCTCATTGAGGCATTTCATAAGCCATCCTAGGTTATTAAGTCTGAGTCTATACCTTTCGATTTCTTCGGAAACGGCGTTTAGCTCCGCAGAATCAAGCGGGTCAGCTTTGAGCCATTTTTGAAAGAGGAAGGTGCCTTTGAATAGGGGAGTGCCTGTCCCGCGTAAAGATCGCCAGACGCCTATACTACATATAATAACGTTGAAATGGTGGCGCAGGGCCGAGGCTCGCGTCAACGCTCTAAGGGGCGAGATTCTCTGAGATGTGAAATGCTCCAGTAACTAAATAAGGGGAGATTGAATTGAAAGCCATTGTAAAAAAGTATGCGAAAGAAGGGCTCTGGATGGAATCTGTTCCCATGCCAGAAATAGGCATTGATGATGTTTTAATCAAAGTACTCAAAACGGCCATCTGCGGGACCGACGTCCATATTTGGAAGTGGGATGCCTGGGCGCAAAAGAATATCCCCATTCCGATCACTGTCGGACATGAATTTGTAGGATTGATTGAAGAGGTGGGAAGCAATGTGCGTGGCTATACCGTCGGCGAGTTGGTCAGTGGTGAGGGGCATATTGTGTGTGGGCATTGCCGAAATTGTTTGGCTGGACGCCGCCATCTCTGTACCGATACCCTTGGCGTGGGTGTGAATTTTCCAGGAGCATTTGCTGAATATATCGCTCTGCCGGCCACCAATGTTTGGCGGGCTGATACCAATATCGATACTGATATTTTAGCCTGCTTCGATCCTTTTGGTAATGCCGTCCACTCGGCATTAACGTACGATTTAGTCGGAGAGGATGTCCTTATTACTGGCGCCGGACCCATTGGTATTATGGCGACGGCGATAGCCAAGCATTGTGGAGCACGCAATGTCATTGTGACAGATGTTAACCCACTGCGTTTGGATTTAGCGAAAAGGATGGGCGCGGATGCCACCGTTGATGTAAGAACTGAAAGCCTCGACGACATTATGAAAAAATCGGGGATTAAAGTGGGCTTTGATGTTGGGCTTGAGATGTCCGGCAATGTCGCAGCTTTCGAGAAAATGATAGAGCATCTTATTCATGGTGGGAAAATAGCACTGCTTGGCATACTGCCTTCGGGAACAGGTATCGACTGGGAGAAGATTGTCTTCAACAGCATTACCATCAAAGGTATTTACGGTCGCTTGATGTTTGAAACCTGGTACAAAATGACGGTACTGATTCAAGGTGGGCTGGATATTAGTCCGGTGATTACTCACCGTTTGAGTGCTGACGATTTTCAAGAGGGCTTTGATCTCATGATGAGCGGAAAATCCGGAAAAGTTATTTTGACTTGGAGTTGATATGTATACGCTTAAAGAACATTTAGAAAAAGAACTGAATGAGATAAAAGCACAGGGACTGTATAAAGCCGAACGTTTACTTAGTGGCCCTCAACAAGCCCATATTACCGTGGGGGAGGGCAATGAAGTTCTCAACTTATGTGCGAACAATTATCTCGGCCTTGCCAATCATCCTGATGTTATTCAGGCGGCCCGTCAGAGTTTTGATCGCTGGGGATATGGCTTGTCTTCGGTCCGATTTATCTGTGGTACTCAAGAGATACACAAAACCTTAGAAGCCAAAATTTCGGAGTTTCTTGGCACTGAAGATACCATACTCTACTCTTCCTGTTTTGATGCCAATGGCGGACTTTTTGAAACTCTGCTTGCTTCGCAGGATGCCATTATCAGTGATGARCTCAATCACGCCTCCATTATAGATGGTATTCGGCTTTGCAAGGCCGCGCGGTATCGCTACCGYAACAATAAYATGGACGATTTAGAAGAAAAGYTGAATGAAGCCASCAGCGCTCGCTTTAARATGATTGCGACKGATGGCGTTTTYTCAATGGATGGAACTATTGCCAAGCTTAAAGATATCTGTGCATTGGCGGACMAATACCRKGCCCTCGTCATGGTGGATGATTCGCATGCCGTTGGYTTTATGGGCAAGCATGGTAGAGGCACCCCGGAGCATTGYGGMGTGATGGAAAARGTGGATATTRTAACGGGTACTTTGGGCAAAGCCTTGGGGGGMGCCAGYGGTGGTTATACCAGYGGGCACAGAGAGATTATCGASAAACTTCGCCAGCGYTCCAGGCCATATCTGTTTTCGAATACATTGGCYCCYASTATTGTAAGCGCCTCTTTGCAAGCYTTAGAATTACTGACAARCAATGRGGAKCTYCTMATYAAATTGCGMGAAAACACCGCYTACTTTCGCACGGCGATGACCMARTTGGGCTATGAYATTCTGCCMGGCGAACACCCCATCGTACCGGTMATGGTTGGAGATGCGGCGCTGGCACAAAAGCTGTCCGCTCGACTATTGGAGCTAGGCGTCTATGTTATTGGTTTCTTTTTTCCTGTTGTGCCTAAAGGTAAAGCCAGAATTCGTACTCAGATATCAGCGGCGCATTCACGTAGCGATCTTGATTTTGCGATAGAACAATTCTCAATCGTTAAAAAAGAGTTTGATTTGTAGAATCTGGGCTTCATGCTTCGCTTACATTTGCAATATAAGCGGTTTGTTTTATTATTTAAAAAAGAGGTTTAATTACAACGCGGGGCGAAGCATGAAAAATATACTGTTCATCACTGCAGATCAATGGCGATCTGATTGTTTATCCGTGATGAATCACCCCTGCATCAAAACCCCACATTTGGACAGGCTGGCAAATGATGGGGTGCTCTTTAAGAATCACTACGCTCAAGCGGCACCGTGTGGCCCCGCAAGAGCCAGTCTTTATACGGGCATGTATTTACAGAATCACCGAATTGTTCAAAACGGAACTCCCTTAGATGCTAGGCATACAAACATCGCTTTAGAAGCCCGAAAAGGCGGTTACGATCCACTGCTGTTTGGTTATACCGATATGAGTCCCGACCCTCGAACCCGTTCGCCCGGAGATCCTGATTTAAGGCGGTATGAAGGCGTTTTACCGGGGATGACGCCAGCGGTTTTACTCAATAGCGAGGCGCTCCCTTGGCTTATCTATCTGAAGGGGAAAGGCTATGAAACCCCGCTGGGTCCCTGGGAAGTCCATCAACCGGATGCAAACTTTGCGGATGCCAATAATCGAGGCCCCTCTTTCGCTCCGTCCCAGTATAAGGCGGAGGACAGTATGACTGCATTTCTGACGGATGAAGTCCTCAAATATCTTTCCATCAAACAGGAGAAACCTTGGTTTATTCATTTGTCCTATCTACGCCCACACCCTCCGCTCATCGCTCCCGAACCTTATAACAGCATGTATCAGCTCCAAGATATTCCTCCGGTGGCGAAAGCCGAAACGGCTGAGATCGAAGGCCAACAACATCCATGGCTATCGCATTATATTAAAAATCAAACACAGCAACTCTGGTATGGCCAGGATGCCACTACCAATGTCACACTGGATGGTAAGGATGTGGATCAACTCCGCGCGACCTACTATGGTTTAATTTCTGAAGTTGATCACCAGATAGGTCGTCTAATTAATTTTCTTAAGGAAAATAATCTGTATGACAAGACCCTGATCGTCTTTACCACTGACCATGGCGAGCAATTAGGTGATCATTGGCTATTTGGTAAATCCGGTTATTTTGATCAGTCCTTTCATATCCCGCTGATTATTCGCGATCCCGAAAACGATGCTAAAGCGGGACAAGTAATTGAGGAATTTACCGAATCGATCGATGTGTTCCCAACTATTTTAGATTGGTTACACTTGGAGGCGCCTTCGCAATGTGACGGCTGGTCGCTGCTCTCTTTTTGCAAGGGTCAGAAACCCCATGTCGTTAAAGAGGAAGTCCATTGGGGCTATGATTTTCGTGATACGGAAGGTCGAACGGTTCAAAAAAACTTGGGCCTTAGAATTGATCAATGCACGTTAAATGTGATACGCGATAAGAAATTTAAATATGTTCACTTTACAGCCTTGCCTCCGCTGTTATTTGATCTTGAGAAAGATCCGGATGAATTGGTTAATTGTGCCGAAGACCCTGCCTATAATTTTGCGGTGACAAAATATGCCCAAATGTTGCTGTCTTGGCGAATGCGACACGACGATAGAGTTCTATCGAATACCTGGATAGGCCCCAAAGGACCGTTAGAAAAGAAAGACCCTAAACCCTCACACAGAGGATAGTGCCATAGATATCCTATACTCAAGGAAGCGCTAACGTGGGGGCAATGGCATATTGAATGACCGAATTAAAGCTAAATAGTACCTTATTTAAAATCCTACTGATACTTGTCGGTGTTATGCATTTTGATGTTTCTCTGGCGAGCACGGCTACCGGTAGTATGAACATGAGCGTGAGCTTTGAGGCCAAAGGCCAGGC
>NVXL01000112.1 GCA_002746115.1 Alteromonadaceae bacterium | reverse complement strand
TATTCACTATTGAAATAACTAAGCGATCTTGTTTTTTAGCGAGAAGATTTTGGATATGCATATTTGATCTATCAACAAGTGAAAAAATATCGAATTTGTGACGCGTGCACGTAGGGTTTTGCTTATATTGAAGTTGAGCTTATGATTTTGTTAGGGAAATGTTAGCGGAGTAAGGCTCTTGGTGTCGTCTAGTTCCCGCCTTTGACCCCTGCATTATTCTTTTTTATATTAGTGTCTTTTTGACCACCTAGCCGCTTGATTGTATGTTTGTCTATATATGACAATGTTTTTCTGTATGGGGCTTATCGAGGGGCAAAAAAAAGAGCCGGTAAACCGACCCTTCTGGGTAAATATCTAAAGCACGCTAAAGTTCAGCGTGCAATTTCAATTAGTCTGAGTAACGAACTTTCATTGATCGAGCATCTGCATTTCTAGTGATAGACAATGAAGTTGTTGTGGTGTTGACGCTGGTGAAGTGACCAGAGACTACTTGGGTGCTACCGCCGAAGTCTACAGTTACGTCAAACGCGTCGCCATCGTTGTCAAAGAACACTTGCTTAGGAGTAGTTGCAAATGACAAGTAGATTGGAGCTTCACAGCGCAAGTCAACAATTACTGAGTTGTTGGCACCATTTACAACCAATGGGTTAGCAGGGTCAAGACCTTCACAATCACTTGGTGGTGGTGGTGGCGGTGGCGGTGGACCTGCAGGGTCAGTTGCTAGTGGGAATGCATTCGCTACAAGAGCTTGGAATGCTTCAGGGAACCAGCGACCTGCATGAGGTGCGTTATCCATTGCGCCAGTTGATGCAGACGGTGCCCAAGTGTTGAAGCTGAGAGGGTCACACATTCCATCATGCTTCTTGTTTGGGTCGTTAGGGTCGATTGCGAAGTTAGGATCGGAAATTCCGTCTGACTCACCTTGTGGTTTAACCCAAACAAATGCATCGATACCTGGGTATGGGTTAGGCCATGGTTTGAAACCTACGCCGCCTTCTTGGTTACACCAGTTGCCACGGTGATGACGACGGTCGATACGTGAATCGTTAACGTGAGTCTCAATACTGGTTGATTCGCTAACGCCAGTTGGGCGATCTGCTCCACCCCAGCCGTTACGGCCAGTGTCGATCAGCATACCAATGGTCTCAGGAGCGCCACGAGCAATCATTGCCTCACGCCAATCTTGAGCAAAATCTAGCTCTTCGAAGTATTCGTTCCACTCGTAGAAATTTGCAGAGCGAATTGGCATACCGCCAAGGCTAAGCGCTGGATCAGGTAGGTATGGTTCTTCTACAGGGGTGTAGTTAGCAGAGTTGGTTACGAAACCTGCAATACTATCCCAGCCAGTGTTAGTGCTTTCAACAACTTCACCGATTAGATTAACAGCAGGACCGAAGTTGGAACTCCAGCCTAACCATCCTGAGTGAGCAACATCGAGGTATGAGTAGACGTTAGGAACGGTAGCAAGCTGGTTAAGTGCGTGGCGAATACCATCACGGTAGCCGTCTGGGCCGTCGGCTTCAGCACAATCTGCGATGTTTAAGTTGGTTACTAGGTTAGGTAGTGAGTCAACTTCAACGATTGCAACGATACGTAGGTCGCTGAAAAGAGGATCAGACAGAATTTCAATGATCGGTGCTGTGTATTCTTCAACATAGCGTTGGAAGCCATTTTCAGAAATACGTAGCTCACCGTTAGATGCTAATGCAGCACAGTCACGGTTAGGTAGATCGTAGAATACGAACATGAAGGTATCAACGTTTTGCGCCAATGCTTCCAATAAATGGTCGCGTAAGCCCATGCCGTCGCCGTCTGCAGGCCCTTCAATTGCGCCGATACGATCCATCCATACCGCTGTGTTGTAGCTGGAAATTGCGTCGCCACCAGGTTCGCCAGATGCTTTATCTGACCAGATTGGATCGATGTAGTAGTTGTTGCCAACCCATGGGTTATCTAAGCGAACGCCAGGTTCTGGTGTAGCCGTTGGGGTTGGCGTTGCAGTAGGTGTAGCTGTTGGAGTCGCAGTAGGTGTAGCTGTTGGTGTTGCAGTAGGTGTAGCTGTTGGCGTTGCAGTAGGTGTCGCAGTAGGCGTCACTGTAGGTGTAGGTGTAGGTGTGGGTGATGGTGTTAGTGTTGGCGTCGCAGTAGGTGTCGCGGTTGGCGTTGCAGTAGGTGTAGCTGTTGGAGTTGCAGTAGGCGTCGCTGTAGGTGTAGCTGTAGCTGTAGGTGTAGGTGTAGGGCCACAGACTGCGCCAGTTACAACTGCAGATGGAGCTGGACCATTACCAACATTTTTTGTGCCTTGAACACCGAACTCGATCATTTGGCCTGGGTTGATGGTGCCGTTCCAGCCAACGTCGGTTGCGGAGTAAGGGTTGTTGCCACTTACGTTAGCATTCCATCCTGATGTGCGAACTGCGTCAGCGTATGCCCAGTTAACTTCCCACCCATTAATAGGAGTAGAACCGTCATTTGTGATTCTAATGCTTGCTACGAAACCATTGTTCCAATGGCTCGCTACGACGTGCTCACATATTGCCGCGTTAGCAAGAGATGCATAAGAACTTGCCGTTCCTATGCATGCTAGTGCAATGCAGTTATGCAGTAACCGTTTTGTAAATTTCATTTACAGCCTCTTCTATTATTTATTTTTGTAGTAAAGCAATTTTATCTTTTGTTATCTTCAACCTGAGCCTAACATCTAATACTTGAGTTGCGAATGTGTGTCGACATCGAACTGAGTATTCGGTTAATTTTATTAAATATTAATTTATAAAATGTGTTTTTAACCGAGGGGTCATTGTATTGGAGGTCTGTGGTGTAAGCACATAGGCGTTGGATTCAAAGGCGGGTAAGGTGTTTGGCGGCTTTTATGTCAGCTGTGTCTTATAGGTTGCGGTGTTTTTCGGTCGGTAATTATTGTTATGCCAAGTTATTTTATTCTTTTCTAAAAAAAGCGTCGATTATATTGGTAATGCGAGGTTTTTTTAAAGTCTGTAGGGTATTTCTTATTGTTAATTCTCCCTTTTGTCTAGGTGTGGTGGCGAAGATGTGACCGCCTTGCAACCATTATGGGTATGTGTTGTTGCGCGTCATTAACATGATTGTTGTCGAGGGGGGCGCGATTTAAGGTTAAGCGTATAGCTTTTTTCGAGCTTGGGCTTCGTGTGAGCGGCTCGCTAAATTGATGAGGGAATAGCGGTTAAACGTTTAACTTATTGCTTTTCTTACTTCTTAACAGTGAAGCAGTTCGCACTGCGGGGTTTTTAGTATAAGTGACTATTTCATGTGTATTCTTGTAAGGTGTTGATTGTAGTGGTAAAATTTTTATTTTTGTGTTTTTTTCTGCGCAGTTTTTGCGGGTGTTTTGGCTTGACAGTAATGCCTTTTCTTTGTAGTCTTGCTGGCAGAAGTGAGATGAGGTGCCCAAAAAAAGCGACGAACTGCTGGTTACTGTTGAAATTGACCGGATGTAGGCTTTGGGTAGATCTTCAAACTTCACTAAAAAATAAAATAAAATAAAATAAATTAATAATAAAAGGTTGCTTCAGACTGGATTATTTTTAATAAGACCCACTGAATAGCAACAACATACATTAAAGAAACGAAGGATTACTAGCTGCTATGTTAAATATACTGCTAATAGATGATCATGCTGTTGTTCGAAGCGGCATGAAACTTATACTCGATGAGGCTTTCAGTCCTGTTGAATTTGGTGAGGCGGCGGATAGCGTTCAAGCGCTTACCAAGCTAAGACAGCAAAAATGGGATCTTGTGTTACTGGACATTAGTTTACCTGATGCAAGTGGCGTTCAAGTCCTAAAGAAAATACAAATACATGACCCAATGCTACCCGTTCTGGTGTTAAGCAACTACCCTGAGTCTCAATATGCAGTACGTCTACTTAGAGCAGGAGCTGCGGGTTATCTATCTAAAGACTCTGATGAAGACGAGATTATCAAGGCCGTTCGCCAAGCCTGTAATGGTAGGAAATATATAAGTGATGCAGTTGCGGAGCTATTAGCATGCCAGCTGAAGAGGCCTGAAATTGCTAGTGAGAATCGTCACGAAATGCTTTCTAACAGAGAGTATGAGATCTTCCTAGAATTGGCGGAAGGAAACCGAGTCACCGATATTGCTGATAAATTAAGTATTAGCTCTAAAACAGTTTCAACGCACCGCGCGAGAATTTTCCAAAAAATGAATTTCCCAAATAACGCTGGTTTGGTAATTTATGCCAGTGAAAATAGCTTGCGTGGCTAGCATTCTTGACCAGCTATTGTAGATTCGTGCTATCGCTATTTGTAGGAGTCTTCTGCCATTTTTCTTGTGCAGGCGCTCCTATAAGTACTCCTGAAAATAATTTAAATATTGTCAATCTCCCGTCTGGTTATAGCCTTTTAACCGAAAATGAAATCGCTTGGATAAATAATCAAAAAGTTATTGTTCATGGTGTTCTTAAGGATCATGAGCCTTTTGAGTATATCGATAAAAATAATACCCACCTTGGATTGGCTTCTGAATATGTTAAAATATTTAGTTCACAGCTTGGCGTAAAGTTTAAAATTGTGGCCGTAAATCATTTTCACGAGCTTGTTGGAATGATGCAGCGAGGGGATATTCATACGGCAAGCTACCTACCTAAAAGTGAGTTGTCAGGAATTGTTTTTAGCCAGCCCGTGGTGCAAGTCCCTATTGTTATTTATGGTCGCCAAGACGCGCCATCGGTGACGGGCTTATCTGCTTTGATTAATGAGGATATCGCGATTGAATACCCGTCAAGAGCAAGTGCCTTACTTCCTAAAGCCTACCCTCAAACTGTTTTTCACGTTGTAAGTTCGCCTCAGGAGGGAATTGTCGCAGTTCTTAGTGGTGAGGTGGACGTCTTCGTCCATAATATATTTTCGATTGAATATTATCGACGTAAGTTAGGGCTTGAGCCGCTTAAAATTGTATCGGCGACACCTTATAGCTACGACATTAGGTTTTCCGCCAACTCAAATTACGCACCGATTATTACTATAATAGATAAGATAGTTGCGGATTTAAATGAGCGGGAGAAGCGGATAATCTTTGATAAGTGGGTTAATGTGACGGTAGCGTCTGAAACTGACTTTATGATGATAACGTTATGGGGTGGCGCTTTACTGTTTATTATCACGCTCGTGTTTGCCTTGGTTTTGAGCTGGAATAGACAGTTACAAAATACCGTAGCGCTTCGAACAAAAGAGATTGAAGGCTCGAGAGAAGAGGTTCGTCAGCTTGCTCATCATCTGGAGCAGGTGAGGGAGGATGAAAAAGCTGAGCTTGCGCGAGAAATTCATGATGGGCTCGGGCATACGCTCACGGATTTGAGTATGAGTATTCGTTCGTTAATTCATCGGCTTGCAAAAGAAGATTTGAGCGCTGCTGTGAGCGCGGTTTTAGATCAGCATCTTAGTGGTATAAAAGTGTTGGTGCGTGAGGCGTCGGGAACGTCCAGAAAGATAATCTGTGATCTACACCCAAGCATACTTGAGGACTTTGGTTTGTTCGCGGCAATCGAATGGCTTGGTCAGGAGTTTGAATCTTTGCATGGTATTGCTTGTACTGTTGGCGGTGATATAACGCCAGTATCGCTAAGCAAAGAGGCTCGTATTACCTTGTTTCGAATTGCTCAAGAGTCCTTAATAAATGCAGCCAGGCACGCCAATGCGAAACGGGTCTCAATTACTGTGAGTTATGATGACTGTCATATTACCTTGCAGACTGTGGACGACGGTGATGGTTTAAGTGCGTCGTGGGGTGAAAAACAGCATTCGTTTGGCATTAAAGGCATGCGTGAGCGTGTTCAGGCACTTAAAGGCACAATATCTTTTGGTAATGGTGAGCTCGGCGGTACGAAGCTGTCAGTTTCGCTTCCTATTCAATCCGATTAAATCTACTCACTGTAAGTAAGTCCCTATGTTCAAATAGCAAAACATCTGATGTAACCCTGTGGTTGCTTCCAGTGTGTTAGTTTTATGCGCGTGAATACAGAGGGTCAGCTTTTGCTGACCCTCTGCTAGAGCGTAGTGGTAGCTGTGCTTGTTTAAGCCTTCTAGCGATAAACGAAGTGATAGAAAGGTGAAGCATTAAGCGCCTTATAACAAACCGGTTCCCCAGTGATGTCGACATTGATGTAAGATCTCGCCAGAATTTTTGAACTACAAAAGAGGGCTTCACTTTTGGATGACAACATTAGCATTTTTGTTCAAATTGACAATAAAGGTATTGCCACCGGTATTGATGATGGTAACAATCAGCTGCTAAGAGAGGCGAGTTGGGTGGTCAGTGTGTGTGAGGTGATCGAGGGTGATGGGAATCGTCCGGTCGCAGTGCGCTATGTTGGTGGTCGTTGGTACGAGGTCTGTATTTAGCCCCGCCGCTTAGTTTTTTACTGCTTTAAGTTCTAAGAGTCTCAGTTGATAAATGAAATTCTACCATCGCTTGTGAGTCCTCTAAAGCCTTCGTATACTGTATGAATACTAAACAGTAATTGGAGTCTTTCATGTCGTTTGTTAACCTTTCAGCTGCTGGACATCGCGCCGCTGCAGCGCCGCCAATGAAAACCCCTAATGAAGATGGCCGCATTGCGACTGCCTCAAACCCGACTAAGCAAGCTGCGTCATCTACCGCTGCACCTCCTGAATCTGCACAGCCACGTGCCGAGCAAGCTCAGGCTACTGAGCAACCCACTTCTGCGGCTACTCGCAAAGCGCAAACTAATGCCGCGACACTGCAAGCTCACTTAGAGGTTAGTGTCGGATCTAAGGGTAATCCTCTGGCTTTAGTGTTGAAAGCGGCATTGGAGGGAATTAATGAGGCCTTGGCGCCTACCTTTGGCGATAACGCTGCTGAGAAGATCAGGGACAGTGGTGTTGATGTGTCAGCGGAGGCCACTGCGGATAGAATTTTGACCCTTTCCACGGGTTTTTTTGATCGTTATCAGGAGCAGCATCAGGATTTAAGTTTGGAGGAGCAGGTCGATAGTTTTATCTCGCTTATTGCTGGTGGTGTTGATCAAGGTTTTGGTGAGGCGAAAAATATTTTGGATGGCCTTGGTGTGCTGAATGGAGATCTTGCGGACAATATCGACCGTACTTATTCGCTGATACAATCTGGGTTTGATGATTTTCGTGATCGTATCTTAGGTGGCGAGACGGTTGATAGTGGTGTTAATTCTGTCGAGGTGGGTGAGGCTAGCAGTGCGTTATATTCACGCTCTGGTAGCGCCGCCCTTTAATAGCCGATAATCAAAGTCGATTTGTTTGTGTCGTGAGGGATTTCGTGGTGGTTGAGCTGCGGCATACATACATATCTTTCATATCAGTATACATACCGTTTCAAATACTACTGTTTCAAATACTGCAGTAGCTAGCTTCTTACGTTCATATATACGTTCATAATACCCTCATTGCATTTACGCAGATAACGTTTTCCACTATACGACGCGAGGGTTGGTGCGAACGGCTATACTCCCAAGAGGTCGCTTTTACGGAAGAGCAACGAAGGTTGATATCTGATAAGTATCTGATAAGTATCTGATAAGTATCTGATAAGTACCTGTCTATAGCGCGGGGCATCCTTTGTTGAATTCACGGTGACGTACTTGCAAAATAGGAGTGAAAGAGAGTTTTCGAGAGTATTTGACTGGTCTGCTCAGAGATGATGGGGATGAAGATATTCTAAATGGGTTTAACCGCTACTTCGATAGAATGGCCGCTCAGGCTAATAGCGCGATGGAAGGTGCCTCTCGCGTTAAAGAGATTGTCTCGAATTTAAAATCCTTCTCTCGTCAGGATTGTGGGGAGTTACAAAAGTCTAAACTTGGCGCTGGCTTAAAAAGCACTTTAAAATTGGTTAAAGCTAATTATAAAGATAAGGTCGACTTTGTTTGCGATATTCAAGATGATCCTGAGCTGAGGTGCTCCGCACCGGAGCTTAATCAAGTCTTTATGAACCTGATGATTAATGCATGCCAAGCCATGGTGGTTGGTGCCGAAGAGTTTAATCAATTGCAAATTATCATGCGTCAGCAAGGTAACAACTTGCTCATTAGTTTTGATGATAATGGTGTTGGAATGTCGGGTAAGGTTAAGAGTCATATTTTTGAGCCATTTTTTACCACTAAGCCAGAAGGCGATGGTACAGGCTTGGGGCTATCTATTAGTTTTGGTATCGTTGAGCGTCATGGCGGCCATTTCGAGCTTACTTCCGAGGAGGGCAGGGGTACAACGATGGTATTATATTTGCCGTTAACGCTTAAAAATAGCGGTATTGATGAATCTGTTAGCGGTTAGTGTTAAATTCAGCGCCACATTAATCGAAATTTTGGATGACCAATACCCCAGTAACCGAGCAGTATTAACGGAGCTATGATTATAACGGTACTGAGGATGTCAGCAGCGCTGTGGTATTGCTGGTAGATCTCTAGTAGGTAGTAAGCGAGTAAGCTTCCAATAATGCCGATTGCTGGCGGCGTGACTAGTTTTCGTTTATGCAGGTGAAACATTATAAATGCCAAGGCCACTGAGGAATGAGTGCTGTAATCTAGATTAAAGGCGTGCCATAGCTGGGTGGCGTTATCTAGGAACATTATCAGGTAGGCGACAGCAAGCCCCCAAAGCCCTTTTAAATAAGCAGTTCTGTCACCGGCTCGAAAGTAAAAGATACTGTACGATAGGTAGGCAATCAACAGCAGCGGGGTGTAAGTGTCCGCGATTGAGTCTAAAATTTCGTAGCGTGTCATAGCTGTCTTGTGTTGAGCCTTGTATTAGGCGATGATTAAGGGGATAGGTTTGCATAATAAGCGMTTCAGAGTCTACATACAGCCCTTTCTTTTCTGGCGATCTGATATGATATAAAAATCACGTTAACRACTTGGAACGGATATCTATGTACGCACCTAAAGCATTCGACGAAGGCAATATGGATTCGATGTTAGAACTCATCCAGAGCTATCCTTTTGCGACATTARTTACCGCTGGTGTTAATGGCTTAAATGCCGAGCATATTCCGTTTTTGGTTAAAACTGAAGGCGACGAGATAGCGGTATTACAAGCGCATATAGCGTACTCAAACCCGCTTTGGGAATCCTGTGTAAATGGTGATGATGTATTGGTCGTTTTTCAAGGCGTGAATTCCTATATAAGCCCTAATTGGTATCCRTCMAAATCAAAAGATMRCAAAGTTGTTCCTACTTGGAACTATACTGCCGTTCATGTGAAAGGCTCAATCGAATTTATTCATGACTCCGAGTGGAAGTTATTGCTATTAAATGATTTAACGGAAAAACACGAAAAAGGTCAAGATACACCTTGGGCCATGCGTGACGCTCCGGCGGAATTTATCGACAAGTTACTACCCGCAATTGTAGGGATTGAAATAAACGTTAGTAGTATTCAGGGGAAATCTAAATTAAGCCAAAATCAATCCATTGAAAATAGAAAAGGCGTCAAAGATGGCTTGGAAGGTATAGGTCATAAGATGGCTGGTTTAATTAAAGATTCGTAGAGAGTTAACTTCTAATAAGAATTCATCTCTAAAGGTGAGTCCGTGCGGCTTAGAAAATTCTTAATGTAAAGCATCCTAAATAAAAACATTCCTAATAAAAGTAAGTCCCTTTAAATGCGTCCCCTTCCCCAAAGAAACAGCAGTCCTTTAAATTTCAACCCTTAAGGTTGTCGTCTTCCCAATAAAGCTCCTGTTGACTTTCCGTGGTCGATTTTGTCAATCCGATTTTCTATTTCCCTATTTGTTACCGCTTAAACTAATAAYAAATTAAAAGCGAATTAAATTTATTCGGACACCATCTGATCCAGCATRCTTTTAACTTGCAAGGCTAGTTTTTCAGCAAGCATTAYATTCATATCGTTAATCATCGCTTGGAAATCACTCKCTGCACCATTTSCACTCCCGGAATTATCYGCGCTACCCGATAGCTCAAAGCTGCTAGAAACAGAGGCGCCGTCCATATTATTCGCTTGCGCGGGCGCAGTGCTAAAAGCAAAGGCAGCAACAAGAGCGATGGCGCTAAGGGAGTTTTTAACAATGGTAGTTCGGGGAGCGAATGTCATGATGATGTCCTGTTCGATCAGTGATCGTCGTTTGTGTATGTTAAGTGGTTTGTTTGTCCGGCGGAGTTGCTTTTGTTTTTGCCCTCAGCCATCTGATGTGATCAGTATACGGATGGCGGGTAAAACCTAAGTCAGATTTAGGTGAGGCGAAAGTGAAATGTGTGGCGGTAGCTACGTTGAAGCGGCTACGCCGGACCGTTCGATGGTAACCTGGGAAGCTAGGGCTCCCCATCCGAATTAACCAACTCCGCTAAGCGTTGCTTTGCATTGCTCATTTTTGGGGCTAACGCTAGCGCTTTTTTAAATCCATCTATCGCTTGTTTTTTATCGCCTTTACGCAGCCAAGCCTCAGCCAGGTTTACCCATGCGGTTGCGGATTTTGGAAATTGGCGAGTATTAAGTGCGAATAAACCCAATGATTTATCAGCACCTGCGCTATAGAGTGTGGCGTAGGCCTGAATCATAATAAACGTTTCGACGCCATATTTAGCCACTGCTTGGTTTTCAGCTAATTCGCTCATTAGTCGATCCAGTTTCGGGGCGCTAGTATCGGCTAAAGCCGCGTCGATAAGTAATCCACTGGCGACGGCTAAGGGGAATTGCTTGGGTGAAACAATCGACATTAAGCTGTCAACTAAAACAGATGTCCATAAGTCGTGGCCGTTACCATTGGTTAAGTAAATGATCGTATAACGGTCTTTTGGAGCCGTCGGGAAAATATAATGGCGAATTCTGACCCGATTTCCTCCTTCATGACCCACGCGATAAAAATCATCTTCGGCTCCGTATTCCCAACCGTAAGCGTAACGACCTGTAGTTCCGTCGTTCAATATAGTCGGTTGCCACATTTGCTTTAATGTCTTGGCTGATAGCAGCTCGCCTTGTGTCACCGCCTTGATAAAAACCTCTAAGTCGTTAAGCGTAGAGTAAAGTGCAACATGGGCAAAGCTGTAATCCGGCCAGTTGATGCCTCTATCGACTAGCCATTGACCATCTTTACCCCAATAACCGCTAACCATACCGGCAACAATGTCACTGCCGTTGGCGTAACCTGTATTCTGTAGTGCTAACGGTGAGACGATGTTGTCATTCACCAAGGTCAGAAAGGGCTTGTTGGTGACGGCCTCTAGGATGGCGGCAATGATAAGGTAATTGGTATTGTTGTAGCGTGAGGTTTCACCGGTTTTGAACTGCATCGGTTCGCTTTGCAAGGCATCAAAGACCGCTCGTTTATCCTTTAGAAAACCCTTTTCGATTAGTTCGTTTGAAAAATATTCCGGTAATCCTGAAGTATGGTTGAGGCAGTGCTTAAGTGTAATGTTACGCCAATGTTTAGGTAAGTGAGGTAAATATTCAGTAATCGAGCGACCAAGGCTGACCTTGCCTTTTTCAACCTGCTGCATTAATGCGACACCAGTAAATAATTTGGCTATGGAAAACAGCGGATAAATATGTTCCGGTTTGGCCGCTACAGATAGCTGCAAATTTGCGCTGCCATGGATGCCTTGGTAGATAAGCTCGTCGTTTTTATACAATCTGACCGCTTGGGATACCACGGTGTAACGCTGCGCATTGGTAATCAGTTGTTGATCTAGGGCGTCAGCAGTCGCTTTAGATAGGGGCTCGGCGTTGGCTGGGTAAAATAGAATAAGGCAAGTTAACACGGCAAGAAATTTTAAAAACGGCATAACATCTCCTTTATATTAATCTGGTCTAGTGTGGCATTTGGCTTCTTTTAGCCAAATGAAGCGCATTATACTCACGATTTTTGGTCTTGTAATGCGTTGTATTGAGAGCTTAGCGTGTAAACGCTTAAGACCTGCAGAATCAGATCAGCTAGAAGGTGTAAGGGCTTGTTTGTTTCGGGCTGAAATTTGTACAGTGACTGTGTTTGGTAGCAAAGCTGGAGGCGTGCTCATCAGGGGGATTCGTTGTCGTTGTAGAAACATCGATCAAGTCAGTGCTTGAGTTAATTATCCCCATCACCAGAGGGTGGGATTTGATTAAGCTAATATTGAAAGATTACAGGCGTGGTGCACAGATAGCTGCGCGTAAAAACGCGCTTCCTAAAAAATTATTAATGTAAAAATGTCCCTAACAAAAGCATTGCCAATAAAAATAAATCCCTTTAAATGCGTCCCCTTCCCCAAAGAAACAGCAGTCCTTTAAATCCCAACCCTTAAGGTTGTTGTCTTCCCAATAAAACTCCTGTTGACTTTCCTTGTTCGACTTCGTCAATCCGATTTCTCATTTCCCTATTTGTTATCCCCAAAACTAATAATAAATTAAAAGCGAATTAAATTTATTCGGATGCTATCTGATCCAGCGTACTTTTAACTTGCAAGGCTAGTTTTTTAGCAAGCATTACATTCATATCGTTAATCATCGTTTGGAAATCACTCGTTGCACCATTTGCACTCCCAGAATTATCCGCGCCGCCCGATAGCTCAAAGCTGTGAGAAACAGAGGCGTTGTCCATATCGCTCGCTTGCGCAGTGCTAAAAGCAAAGGCAGCAACAAAAGCGATGGCGCTAAGTGATTTTTTAACAATGGTAGTTCGGGGAGCGAATGTCATGATAATGTCCTGTTCGATCAGTGATCGTTGTTTGTGTRTGTTGACTGGTTTGTTTGTCCGGCGGAGTTGCTTTTGTTTTTGCCCTCAGCCATCTGATGTGATCAGTATACGGATGGTGGGTAAAGCCTAAGTCAGGTTTAGGTGAGGTGAAAGTGAAATGTGTGGAGGGGTAGTGCGCTGAGAAAGGCGTCACACACTGTGTAAATCGCCCAAGGTTCAAAGCTGTATTTAGGGCGGCATAGAATTCTTTTACCATACATTTGGAAGCTAGCGATAAGGGGAGTGTGCGAGCTAAGAGCGGCTATATTTCTAATGCTGATGAAATACAGTTTAAGCATGTTTGCGGAGGCAAGGTTAAACCCCTAAAGAGCAATGGCCTGTGAGCTTTCATCAAAATAGTATTTGTGCTTATGGGGGGAGGGTAATGATACGGTTTGAGCGTTAAAGTGGTTGATTTTGAATCTGGCGTCACTCTTGCAACCCTTGTACTTGTGTGGGTTTACCCCAGTTTTTTTATGTGCTACGCTCCCTCGCGAAGTGCTTGGCGGATCCCCTTATTGCCAAACATAAATACTAATCTAGGAAGGTTAATATTTATAGGATCTACATCGGTATTAGGAGAAAGTTTTCGCCAAAGTTCCCCAAGTGTAATAATCTCACTATAGTATGAAATGGATAGGATAATACCGGATATGATCAAGGCGTCCCTGCGTTTAGCCCTTAAATATGTACCCCCTCTACAGTTTATCTTTTTAATAGCCATTACCACAGTATCGGCTATTGCTCAAGCCACCGAATCAATTGTTGAATTAAGCGCATCAAAATACAGTGTGTATTTTGGCGATTTTAACAATGACGGCGTCTCGGGTGATGTTTATCTGCGCACCAAACCAAAAATTATATTAATTCACGGTGCTGTTGCAATCCCTATAACTATAAGCGGGGGGGCGGGCGTTATTTACCACTCGGGCTCAGAAAGTACGCCTATTTGGGCTGACCTGAGTGCAAGCGAGCTGAATTCCGCAATTGAAGGCGTGGAAGGTCAAGACTATCAATTCGGGGATACTTCCGGTGATGGCATTAGCGATTTAACTATTCATATTCCCGGTGTTAACGGCTCCGATATATCCCTGATTGGCTCAAGTGCGGCGGGAGAGCCAGCTTTTGTTGATAATAACGTATTACCTGCACACCAATTTGATACGCCCCCGACACCTGTACTGGGCGACGCCTCAGTGGTGTCTAGTACTGCTCAAAATAACATGGATAAATTTACCACTATTGGTGCAGATTTTCGTGTTAGTCAGGGCGGTAGCGCAACTTATAGTATTCCCTTTATGGTTGCTCACGGAACCGCAGGTGTTGCGCCATCATTAGGTTTATATTACTCCAGTCAAGCGAGCAACGGTATTGCTGGTTGGGGTTGGGCTTTACAAGGTCTCACGTCTATTGGTCGTTGCCGCCAGACAACATTTCAGGACAAAAACAATACGGCCATCTCTTGGGGGAGCGACGATCGGTTTTGTTACAACGGAGCGCGTTTAGTCGTGGTTTCCGGTGTTTATGGGGCTCCAGACAGTACCTATAGAACCGCAATTGACTCACACGTGTTGGTCACGGCCAAAGGTGGAGATGCATTTCACCCTGACTACTTTGAAGTACTTGGAAAAGACGGCACAACCACTACCTATGGCAGCCCTGGCGGTCTTGGTAATGCTGATCAGGCGGGTTATCTTGATGCTGTAAAACAAAGTGGTCGTGTGCTTAATTGGAATATCAGTGAATTTCGCGATAACGTCGGCAATAAAATCACCTACGAATACCTAGACAGCCAAGATGATTACCTTATTTCCTCGGCTAAATATGCTTATGGCCATTCCGCTACTGCCGGTGCTGAAGTGCAGTTTATTTATGAGCCGCGCGATGACCAATCCATGGGCTATGTATCAGGTTACCCGTTTAGAAATACGCAACGTTTGGCGCATGTCAGTTCATACAACACCGTTAATGGCGTGTCAGCCGAGATTCGCCGCTATGAGTTAAACTACCATGCTGCCGCTGACTTCCCTGACGATGATCTTAGTCGCCTTGGGAGTGTTAGCCTCTGTGCCGCAGGTGTTTGTCATAGCGAAGCAGCTACTAGCTTTACATGGGGCACCGGAAACTTAGCGCTAGAAACGGATGCTGGTTTTACTTTTAATGATACCAACTACACGAATATGGTGGATTACAAGTTTCCGGATATTAACGGAGACGGCGTTAGTGACCTAGCCATGGCGACAGTAATCGTTGATCAAGCGAACCTAGAATATCGCTATAACTTAACGGTGCAAGTCTCTGGTACCTCGAATGTGGGAATACTCAGCAGCTTTGCCGGGGATTTTGAGACAACCAAATTTGAAGAGCGTATCAACGTCCTCGACTATAACGGAGACGGGCGTCAGGATATCGTGTTTAACGGTAAGGTCTACGTTTCTGAGCCTCAAGCTAATGGCTCTTGGGCGCTAGTGGAAGCTTCTGAGGTCAGTTTGGGTGAAAAGCCTA
>NVXL01000111.1 GCA_002746115.1 Alteromonadaceae bacterium | reverse complement strand
TACAACATATAAAACTGAGCAATATAAATTGTTTTTGTATGCTGTAAAAAAACCTGACCCCAACTCCGGATTAATTATTATTATTATTTTGTTACCCAATAAATTGCACGGCCTAATAAATGGTATTCCCTGATCCGTTGTTGACGACTATGGCGCCAGAATTAATGTCGATAGTATTCCCATCCGAAGTATTATCGACAAGCAGATCGTTTCCGCAGCTATAGCTGCGAGGAGAACTCCAACTCTTTTCATTGCACTGTAATGCCGAGCTAGTGATAGTTGCACCATCAACAGAATAAAGAGCTATACCATAGCTACCATTATCTCGAGCGAGCAAGCGATTAGCGTTTAAATTTTGATTGTATTGAAAAGCAATACCCTCATCATCATTATTATAACCATAAACACGATTAAGGTAGGCATTATGTGACAAGTACACCTCAACCCCCATACCGTCGTTGCCCCTAGCGGTAACATATTCTATGGTGGCATCGTCAGACCCCCAAATAGCCACACCGATACTACTATTGCCGCTCGCATAGATTGATTCAACAACACTGTGATCTGAAGAGTCAACAAGAATGCCAATACTGGAATCATAGACGTCGATATGATCTAAATGAATACCGTCACTGTGGTAAGCGTTAATACCAATATCAAAGCCTTCAATATCGATATTTTCGATGGTCACATTGGCAACATAAATTACAGACACACCATCGCTTGAACTATTTCCGTAAAGGCCAAAACCATTACCATTTAAAGTGACGCCATTACCAAGAATAGTAATGCTACCTGAGATATTACTCGTCAAGGTTGTATTTTTAGTAATGGACATGTTTGCGGCTACGCATGGACTTGGGCAATCCCCAATGGCCGCCGACATCACAGGCATAGCCGATGACAGTGCAAGCCCAAAAATACCAACTGCGAGTGAGGTTTTCATTGCAGGTAAAGGCAGGTGACGTAATGTATTTTTCATAATTTATTATTCTCATTAAATTTAATTAAATTATCTGCCAATTTTTTATTTACAAAAAGGCAAACCCACATCTTCATAAACATTAATTACAAACTCTTTAGTTATAGTTAAACATTTCCCATGTCGACCTCCGATTAGCGGTTGAACTCGGCAAAAAAATACCAAATATTTAAATACAGTTGGCACATTTAGTGCGCGCCCAATTATTAACACATAAAACATCTCCTGTGACAATGGCATTATTTTCTTTTAACAACAAAACCATTATTGTCGTCACTGGAATTAGAGGGTGATAAATTTTTATATATTTTTCGGCAATATTGTTATTATTATTTTACCTTAAACTGACATCACTTAATTTAAAACGGCATATAGGCTTTTAAACTTTGCCCCGCACCTCAAGATGTCGAAAACCAAACTCATCGAGTCGACTTAATGCTACTAGACAACGGCCGCTTAGGTCAACAAATAAAAAAACTAATATTGACATCCATTTTTAAAAACTTAAATAAAATTAACACCGCAACAACACAAACGAAACTAATCGGAAAAATCAGGACGCCCATCGTTACCAATCATCGTGGGCATACCCCTGCTGTCAATTATTAGACTGGGTGAATTATTAAGATGATACGCAAATTGGGGCGATGCTTTCACACGCCAAGGTTTTCCCTAAGGTTACCGGTTCTTGAGACACGGAGAAGGATATTTATCACTTAACGCGATAGGGAACTTACCCCCTCAACATGCTCCCTCGGAATAGCCCACTGAGCCTGGTCACAATGCTTGGTTAAGAACTCCATAAAAATACGCACTTTGGGCGGCAAATGTTCACGATGGGGATATACCGCACAAACACCTAAAGGCTTTAAGTGATAATCCTGTAACACGGGCTGTAAATGCCCATTCATAATATCCTCATGCACGACAAAATCGGCCAGTGCCGTTAAGCCATGACCGTTTTTTACTAAGGCCACCACCGCCTCCATAGAGTTACTTTTAAGCTGAAAGGCGTTTGTTCTTCTTATACACAGAACGCTTATAATGCTCCAACAAAAAGTTAAGGGTAGGATTTCTAATAGCGCCAGAAAGCACAGCTCGGCTAGCGCTACTATAAAGAATTCAATCGTTATTATTGAAAATACACTCCGTGACTTCCCAATTTACAGCCGTAAAATCGATGTACTTTCAACCAAACTAGCCCCCCAAGCCCTATCATCAATAGGAGGCAATCAATTTGATGCGCCAAACAAGACGGAACTAGCTCACATTTTAGTCCTTCGTCACTTCCCACTTTGTCGCTCATCACTTCCCACTTTCACTTTTTAAGTCTTATTCCCTACAATTCCCCCTTCAAACTTTATTTACTTTTATCAGCGCATGCTGACAGTAGCCGAATTATTAAACGACGTGCTTATTTTATATATGAAAGGATTAAGTGCCAACTAAGTGAGTCAACTCATGTTGATTTGGCGAAAGTATAAGTATATGTGCCATTTTGCTGGTTTCTATACTTGTTAAAAGTCTTACCTCGTCGAATATATACCCATACGTCATAATTTATACCCTTGATTTGTCAGGGTTTATTGACGCTCCCCTCCGCCTGAGGCCCTATTGTTCGCTGAAAATTACCCTGCTAGCATCAAAAACGACCTCAGGTCACAGCTCGTCTCCAAGAATAAAAATCGAACCTATGAGTTCGTTTTCAAAAAACAATAATAAAGAGGAAATTACAATGCAATGGTTACGCATGATGAAAATCGCAGCATTTTCAGTTCTACCGATCGCCGTTCTTAGCAGCCTCGAAAATGCACACGCTCAAAGTGCCAACATGGTGCTTAACGGCAACTTCGACAATGGTAACGCCGCTTGGGAAGAACCCGGTTGGTGGGCCGGCGGCACGGGTGACTCGGGTGTTGATGCATTGGGGCGCCACTGCACCACCGTCACCACCCTCGGCACTGACGACTGGGGTGCTCAGTTACGACAATTTGGTAAAACCTACGTTACCGGCGGACTTTACCGCGTTAACCTTCGCGCTTGGTCCACCACCCCCATCTCCTTACAGCTCGGCGCCAGCGAAGAAAGCACTGGCTTTGTTTGGGTCTTCGGCAGCAACTTCGAGGTAGACGCCCCGCTTGACGGTGAAGGGCAGGAAATAGAGTTAAACTTCATGGCCGATGCTGATGCCGACAATAACGGCATCTTCCGCATCCTTATGGGTGGCGGCGCGGTACCACTAGGGGAAACGGTTTGTTTTGATGATATCACCATGATCAACCTTGACGGCAACGGAGCCGAACCATTGGCCGCTGCTGTACAGGTTAACCAAGTCGGCTATCTACCTAAAGGCTACAAACGTGCGGCTTTTGCGCTGGCGGAAGACGACACCGATACCGACACCCCACGCCCATGGGCATTAATGCAAGGCGGCCTTACTGTAGCCACAGGCAGCACCGTGCCGCACAGTAATACGCCCGATCGCGCCTCTGGCGATGTGGTACATAACATCGACTTTAGTTTTTATGAGCAGGCAGGCGAAGACTACACCCTAACGGTTTACGACAACGACACAACCTTAACCAGTGAAGCATTTGACCTAAGCTATGAGCTTTACAGCGAGATGAAGTACGATGCGCTTTCCTACTTCTATCACAACCGTAGCGGCACCCCAATTCTGGCTGAGGTCGTCGGTGAAACATGGGCACGCCCAGTAGGCCATGCAGGCGATAGTGCTGTTGAAACCATTGAGTGTTTACAAGGTAGCGAAGGTTGCTACACAGTGGATGCCAGTGGCGGATGGTACGACGCTGGAGACCAAGGTAAATACGTGGTGAACGGCGGAATTTCCGTCTGGACAATGCTCAACCAATACGAGCGCACCCGATTTCAAGGCCGAACGCTTGATGATTTTGCCGACGGCACCATGCAACTGCCAGAAGAAGAACGCACTAACGGCATGAGCGACCTACTCGACGAGGCTCGCTGGGAAATTGAATGGTTCTTCAAAATGCAAGTGCCACTTGGTCGCCCTAACGCGGGTGCGGTTTACCACAAAATGCACGATTTAAACTGGACTGGTTTGCCTACCGCACCACATGAAGATCCAGAAACGCGCTATGTGCATCCCGTATCAACAGCCGCGACATTAAACGTCGCCGCAGTGGGCGCACAGTGCTTTCGTGTTTATCGCCGCTTCGACTTCCCTTTTGCTTTGGAGTGTTTAATTCGCGCAAAAGCGGCTTACCACGCGGCTAAAACTATGCCGATTGCCCTAGCCCCCACGATCAGTAATGGCGGTGGTGCGTATTGGGATACGGATGTTAGCGATGAGTTCTACTGGGCGGCCACGGAGTTGTTCCTATCGACGGGCCAGCAGCGCTTTGCCGACGACATGATTGCTTCACCTATTCACGGTGTTGGCGACGCGGTTAGAGGCTCATTTATGAGCTGGCTGGACACGGGCACCTTGGGTGTTATTTCGATGGCGACCGTCGGTGACCATAATTACTTCGCCTCTGAACAAATGACACAAAACGCGCGTAGTTTGATCACTACAATGGCTGAGGTGTTTTCCAATAATGTTGCCAACGAAGCCTATGGCACGCCCTTCAGTGTCACCCGTTACCCATGGGGCTCTAACTCGAACGTGGTTAGTAATATGATTGTTATGGCCTTAGCGAATGACTTTTCCTGTGGTGACGTTTTTGCGGATAGCCTACTGCAAAGTGCCGATTACTTGTTCGGTCGCAACCCTTTAGGTAAGTCCTACGTTTCCGGCTACGGTGAAGCGGCTTTACAAAACCCACATCACCGCTTTTGGGCCAACGCTGCGAATTCCGCCTTCCCAATCGTACCTGCCGGTGCCTTATCAGGCGGCCCCAACAGTGCGATTGAAGATCCGATCTCCGCAAGCTTGTTCGGCTGCCCGGCTCAGCGTTGTTATGTTGACGATATCGAAGCGTATTCAGTGAACGAGGTTGCCATTAACTGGAATGCCTCGCTCGCGTGGATCACGGCGTATTTAGATGAATATGCGCACCGCCTGGAAAAAGGAAAACCCGGCCGCTGGTGTCATTAATCGTTTTTTAAAAAAATAAATAGAACACAGTCCCACTGTAATACGCTTGCCCCTCAGCCATTGGTTTGAGGGGCTTTATTCGTCCCTCAACTTCCGTTTAAATCCACCTTATCAATCAAGTCCTTCATCACCATACTTGCCCCATGATGATTAAGGTGATCACCATCCATATAATACGGTAAAAAATCACCTTTCCCTTTGCATTTACCATTCGAACAAAACAACGAGCGAGGATCATAAACCTTTACTGAAGGTAGCTGACTTAACATCTCCTCAACCACGGCATCAACAGCCGCTATACGCTCTAGATACCGCTGCTGACTGTGAGAGCAGTCTTGATTAAAATTGGAAAACGGAGACAGCCTAAAAGGGCGGACATCAAAACAATCGTTAATACTAAAACCCAAATCAGGAACATCCTTCATGAAGACAACTTGTTTACCCCCATTCACCAGCTTAGTAATCATATTTATGCCGCTCTCTTGGAAACTTTTAGCGCCAGCTTCCGTAAAAGGCTTTGCCATTCGCCAGCCATCACCTTCCGGCTCAAAAACTCCCGACATTAAATAAGCCCAATGTGCAGAAAGAACAACGGTTTTAACTGATGAGCTACTCTCTAAATAACGAGTCAAAGCATCGTGATTTTTCTTACAATCACCCGTTAAAAAGTGATCGCCAGCAAAAGGCAAGCAACTCCACTGCACTACCATCAAGACTGATTCCGAGGTAAAACTACCCCAGATACCATTTAGGTAATGAAGTAGATGCGAATCACCGACAAAGGCAAGTGAAGGCGGCGCATCTTGTGTCAGCAAGCACGGCCCATTAAATACTATATTATTCTCTTTAAATTCAGGAATATGTTTTCCGCAATCAGTCCCATTCACGAAAGGCAAAGGCAAAGCCATAATGGCTTGTATAGCAGCCGATTCGTCCTCGTATCTAGATGCCCAACCACCCTTAATCATCGTGCTAAAACCAAGACCGCCGATCACAACCATCATCGCGACAAGAACAATCACTTTAGATTTACCTTCCCCCCCAAAGCGAATACGCTGTTCAACAAACCGATACGTAAGCCAAGCAAGTACAAAAGAAAGCACGACAGCGGTGATACGAATACTTTCACTAGGAACCTCACCTTCCATAATACGAGCAAAGGACAATAGCGGCCAATGCCACAAATAAAGCGGATAACTAATTAGACCAACCCAAACGACAATGCGATTAGACAAAACCACACGATTAACCCACGCCTCCGACCCAGCCAGAATGACCAATACAGCCCCTAACACAGGCATTAAAGCCCACAGACCCGGAAAGCTAAGCTCTTTATTTATGGTCAAAAACCCGCAAACCAGCAACGACAAGCCAGCAAATGAAATAACATTAGACAATGCCTTACCATTGGCAACGGATGTTTGCTTGAATACAGTACTCAGCCAAGCACTTAACCTCACCTTAACGCTTGCACAAGCATCTTTTCGGTAAAGGCTTACCCATGCTAATAAACTACCACTCAACAACTCCCAGAAACGCGTTTGTGGGGAGAAAAATGCGGCTACCGAATCTTGATTAACACCTCTCATATTTAGATAAAAAGATGCGCCCGCAATAAGTATCGTAATGGCTAAGAAGTTAACCTTCCACTTCCACGCCAACCACAGTAGCACCGGCCAAACAATATAAAATTGCTCCTCAATAGCTAAACTCCACAAATGAAGTAATGGCTTAGCCTCGGCGGAACCATCAAAGTAGCCAGCCTCCCCCCACAGTACGAAGTTAGACACAAACATCGTCCCCGCGGCCATATGTTTGCCCAGCTGCTCATATTCACCCACTAATAATGCAAACCAACCAAATACAAAGCACGCTATCAGCACGAGAATCAGTGCAGGAAAGATGCGCTTAATACGACGCGAATAGAACTCAGAAAAACTGAATGTTCCCCGATCTAAATTTTCAAAAATAATCGTGGAAATTAAAAACCCAGAGATAACAAAGAATATATCTACACCGACAAAACCACCCTTCAACCAATCAGGGAAGGCATGGAAGGCAATAACAGACAAAATCGCAACGGCTCTCAGACCATCGATATCTGGGCGATATTTTGGATGCGACAAATTGGTTTTCGGAGGCGTTATTAGCTTAGAAAAAATCTTAAACATGTTACTTACCTTAGATCTGAACACTTGGTTACAGTAAAAACTTCCTAGTAACTCTTATATTAATAATTTTATTTTTACAATTCTTCACCGTACAACTTAAGCGAAAAACGATAAAACACATCAAAGCTTTATGCCTATATCAGAAATCCTTCGCTGATATACTTAACAATATCAAAAGCTACAACTGTATTATTTTTAGCCATAATTTTTAGCCACAAACACTACAAGGCAATAAACTCTGCAAAACTGGAGAGGGTCATCAAGCGGGGATTGCCATGATAAACGATCAAGCGCTACAATTACCACCAAAATATGACGGTTAAAGGCAAGCACCTCGGATAATCTTCTCGCACTTCGGTTTATTTCTACCAACTAAAGAGGCTATTTCTCAAATTTAGTCGACAGGCGCTGATTGTAGATTAAGTTTCCACCAACCAGGCCTGCCCTACTATTTACTTATTTGCCTTTTTCGTATTTTGGAAGCCTAAGTCGGCTTTTCTTCGCGGACAAGCATGTCTATGAATTTTGCAAATCGCCTCTGCCTAGTTTCGAGTTTCTTCGCACTTGTCAATCCGTGCGCGATGACATAATGACTCGATTTAGTGAGCGCTTCAAAAAACTGTTTCGCCTTCGGCTTACCCTCTAGCGCTGCTAGGAAATCCGCCGGCACTTTCATTTCACTTGCCGCATAGGCGCTCTCCCACCGGCCGTCTGCTTTGGCGGCACGAACGTGCTCGAGTCCTGACTCCGTCATCCGACCCTCGTTTATCAAACGCTCCACATGCTCTGTGTTCCTTTTTGACCAATTGCTTCGCGCTTTTCTTGGAGTGACCCGCTGTAGATAGGCTTGATCATCGATTGACTTCTTGACACCATCGATCCAGCCCCAACACAGCGCCTCAATCACGACATCGCCCCAAGTCACGCTCGGAATCCCAGTATTTTTCTTGAATATCTTCACCCACAGTTCACTTTCGATGGAGTGATTCACCTTGAGCCATCGGCCAAGATCTTTCGGCGATACAAAGCTCATGATTTTCGCTGGGTCGGGTTCAGGCATAAAACTAGATTCTCTTCGGCATAACGCCGTAGCAGGCGAATTTATGTAGGTGGTTGCTTATTTACTGATGGGTGACACAGGTTAGGGGTGGGGTACACAAAGGACACTGTGTTCGCATAAGGCGCACCGACATCATACGCAGTATACCTAGATTTACCTAGCTGCTTAATTACTCAATAAAATCCCGACTGTCAGGTCGAGAGAATGTGTTTTCTAAAAAGCGTTCTACCATCTGATTGAACAAATCAGAGCTAGTACGTGGCGCAAAATGCGTTTCACCAGGTAAAATTGCTAAATGTGATTTTTGTATACTTCGATAGATCAATAAGGTGTGCTCATCAGATATAAAGTCTCTATCTCCAGCCATTACAAGTACAGGGGATTTTATCTTGTTTAAGTCAGATTCATCTATTCCTGGTTGACCAGTCATTAATTCAAATAGGATCTTCTCCTTACGCCAATCTTTAGTCGTATCCTTTTCTGCAATCTTTTGTTCTATTTTCTCTTTTTGTTTCCGATCAATAGCGTGCACCCACTTATGCTCTCTCCCTGTTATTCCGTTTATATTCGCTCCAAATACAATAAGTTTATCCACCTTTTCCGGGTAAGATATTGCAAGATGTAATCCGACAATTCCGCCATCACTCCAACCAATAATACTCGACTTTTGGACACCTTCCTTCTCTAATAACACTGCAATATCGTCAGCCATTTGCCTATGAGTAAGCTGCTTATTACCAAATTCGCTTTTCCCGTGCCCCCGGCTATCAACGGCGAAGACTTGATAATCATTTGAAAAATATTTAATTTGTGCGCTCATACKACTAATGCTGTCACTATTGCCATGAAGTAACACTATAGGYTCTCCATTRCCATACACTTCGTAATATAACTTTATCCCATTTATATTTTTATATGAGCCGGCTTTTGAATTATCTCCATACACTACTTCTGCACTTTCCTGAGCGGACAAACTTATCGCCACAATTAACAGACAAGCTATGTATAGAGAATTTGTTTTCATGAGTATTTCTGGCTCTAGCTAGAGGTTAACGCTTGCAGCATAGGAAATAGGTATGGAGACTAGCGTTGTGATAAAATTTACGCAGAAAATTCACAACGCGAAGTGCAGTACCTATTTTCCTATGGCTGCATTTGTTAACTCTTTTCACAAATCAAGATTTCTAGTTAAAACCTCTGCGGATGTAATAATTCGTGTTGTTCGATAAAGATCAGGGTGTTTTTCGTTGTCAGCATATCCCACAGGCTCTCCAGCACCTGTGTTTACGAACCAAGAACTTTCCGGTTGACGATCACCGAGTAATTTTTTAAATTTAGCCGGTTTAACACCTAGCGCTTCAGCTGCCGCATTGTAGGTACAGCGAGTCTTAACGTTGTTAATGTAGTCTCGTATCAAGGTGATTTTACCCTGAATTACAGAATCATCTTTACTATCGCCTTCTGAAGAATCACTACCGACGCTTCTAGCAACATCAAACCATTTTTCTTGATCTTTACTCATACTGCATCTTTACCTATTAGTGAAGTAAGTTTATATAATTTTGGTATCACCGTTACCAAAACAGTTGTTGAATTTTGAACCTATCATAGCGTTTTGGAAACTCCGCCACCCATCAATACTGAGTGCAGCACGACAACTAGAAGAACACCTAATGACCAAAGCACAGCAAAAACGATTCGACTCACTGTACCGTAAACATGTTAGCGCATTAAAACGCCAAGGCAAAGCCGAGAGCACGATTGATGTCTATTCTCTTGCTCTGCGCCGTATTTTCGAGCTCTTTGACTGCCCACCAGACATACTCAAACAAGAACAGTTCGAAGCCTATTTCGACCCCCTCGTCAGCACGCATTCCTGGTCAACCGTTAAAGTGGATCGCAACGGCCTTTACTACTTTTAACCCACACAGAGTCATGAAAGAAATGCCTTATTACCGTGCAACCCTGATTCATAGGAAGCCCTTACTAACAGCACCGGGCTCTATCTAATAAAATTAAACAGGCTCTGTAGCCCCTCTCTGGCCTCTTTACTTACACCCAGCAACTCAGACCAATAGTTGTTGATGCCCTCAGCCGTTATAGGCCCCTGATCCGCGTTTGTTACTGGATGGCCTATCATTTGACCTGTTCTAACGGCCCCAATTGACCTAATAGTCTCCGCCGCTCCCTCCTCGCCTATTTGGTTCAAGTGAGTATAGAGTTCCATCTCAGAACTACTAAGAAAATCTAGGGGGTCTTTCCATTGGGCCGCAGCTTCAGCAGATAGGTACTTCCCTCGATCACTAATAGCCACAACCTCAGTATTGCCACTAAACTGGACAATAGGAGCCTTCTCTTGCCGCCCAGAGTGTGACGAAGGGGAAACTGTTTGCCGATTGGTAACCGTGGTCGCGGGGTAAGCTGTTGAAACATCCATAGTCTATGGCCTAAATTCAAATAAAGTTACCTACTAAAAGCAATTCCTATACCAATAACAATAACCTCCTTGCTACCGATGAAGTGAGTAGCTTTGATAGCTGTTTTTTCATCTAGATAGGAAAATATTACTACGCGGGACAGGCACCACCCTATTGACAAAAAGACTCGCAAACCATACTGCACACCCAACCAGCTTAAGGGCAAGCCTCGTGACCCGCCCCAGAAAAAAACAAATCAGTATCGAAGAAGCACCGAAAGAGAAAAATATCGTTCGACTAACGCTAGCGTGGCACGTTTGGCGTTGCTTAGCGTGCTGTTTCGTCTATTATTGTTATAAACAGAACGTGCGCAGCTGATGGTTGGGTGCATAACCCCTTGCTCCACGGCGATACATATTGCTGCGCACTTTTTGGTGTGGGCTGCAAGCTCCCAGAATACACCCCAAAAAACGCTCCGCAAAATGCACGTGCGAGCAAAGCGTTAGCTGTCCGTGTTGCCCATGACTGATAGACATCTTCTATCGTTATATTTTCTATATAGAGGTGTTGAAAAAACCAAATTTGAAAGACTTTTTGTCTAATAAAAATAAAATTAATTTTGAAAAGAGTTTAAAAATGAAAAAAATCACTATAGCAATTAGCCTTTTAGTCAGCTCAGTAACTTATGCAGTAGAAGGCTATAAAGATATCTATATAGATAGAGAGCGAGATATTATTATCCATGGAATTGTATGCGGCGAGGACATTAATAATCTCCGATCATTTAAGCCCTCCTATGTTTTCACCAACACAGATACCATTTCAAACGGGACATACTACTACAACTCACCTTATGGAAATTATTCTTTAACCTTCAAAGCTACAGAAAACATGTCCATAATGGCTAGGGGTTTATTGAAAAGTGGGCAAACCAAAAAGGATCAAATGGTTAAAAATGTATGTATTGTTTCTAAACTTGATGGTTTGCCTGGAGCCATTAGTAAAAACCTGAATAAATTAGTACTAAAAGCAAATGACCCGAATTGGGACGAAGTTATGACTAAGCATACTTTTGTTTCGGGTAAGCCGGCCTATGGGGAGGGAATTTTTCAGAATGACAGGGATACAGCCAAGTTTGATCAAGAAGATAAGGAAGTGTTTGACGCAAACCAAAAATATTTAAAAGAAATTGAAAAAATATTCAGTAAAGAATATAAAGAGATAGCTGGAAAGCTACCTATAAAACTTGTTAATGCCATTAAATATACCCATCAGACAGATGGTTTTTCGGTGGGTAAAACATATCCGTTAATCGAAGAGCCTGCTGTTTGGACGTCAACAGCAAAAGAGCGCTACAACGATTTAAACCGTCGACGTACACAAACAATTGATTGGGATAAAGTTATCCAAGAAAATTTCAATTGGTTTTTCGGCTTGGTTGGTAGAGATAATAAGTTGAAAACAACCCATTTAGTATCAACATCTAAGCCACAGTGGAATGGACGTATATTAGAACAGTTAGCAACGGTGCAAGCTAAATTTGAAGATGGCAAGTCATTGGAGTTGGATTTCTTAATTACCTCAAGCAAAGTTAATTCTGAGATGTTTGATACTATAGAAGTCATCAAGAAAAAATCTCATTTGGTTCGCAACAACCCCATTGCATCCTCAAAAACACCTCGAAAACCAGTTGAACTGCCAAGTTCAAAAGCTATAGACGTGTACACTCCTACGGAAAAGGAAGTTAATTTCTTCTCTTTGTTTAGAGATAAAGCAATCGGTGACACATATCGTTATCAATAAAAAATCATGCAAACTTGGCGGAAGCGCAGCGGAAATAGCGCCGCGTTTACCGTCACGAGCGCAGCGTCCAGTGTAATCTACAAGCTGAAGATAATCCTCAAAAGAAAGCAGGATTCCGGATTCATCATGTAAGTAACAAGGGGGCAGATCTTGACTTATCACACCGAACCACCTCCTCTGGTCATGCATCATTTTCAACATTCAGTAATAGTAATAGCGAGTCCACCTAAAGATGTCTCCTTGAATTTCACCGACATTTCCAAACCTGTTTCCTTCATCGCGGCAATGCAATTATCCAATGACATAAAGTGTTCACCATTGCCACGGATGGCGAGAGACGTGGCAGCATAGGCTTTGATTGCACCAAAACCATTCCGCTCAATGCAAGGCACTTGTACCAGCCCACCAACCGGATCGCATGTCATACCAAGATGATGTTCAAGCGCAATTTCGGCAGCATGCTCTATTTGCTGGGCTGTGCCGCCACGAATAGCGCACAATCCGGCTGCAGCCATCGAAGCAGCAGAACCTACCTCACCTTGGCATCCCACTTCCGCTCCTGAAATTGAACTGAGATGTTTTATTAGACCACCCACGGCGCCGGCCGTTAGGAGAAAATCTCTTACTTGCTGTATCGAACCGTTATCATGAATCATGAAGTAATACAAAATAGCGGGTATTACGCCAGCAGCACCATTTGTTGGCGCAGTAACCACCATATGTCCATCAGCATTTTCCTCGTTGACGGCCATTGCATAGGCACATAAATAATCGTTAACATCTGCTTTGTCGGGTTGTTCCTGAAGCTGTTGATACAACTTTTTAGCACGCCGGGGAATATTCAGGCCACCGGGTAAAGTGCCATCCGTACTTAATCCCCTTTCTATACAACGCGTCATTGCTTGCCATATTAAATCCAGCCCCTGATCCAGCTCTTGTTCTGAAATGAATTCAATCTCATTGATTCGCTTCATCGCGGCTATAGACAGGCCGCTGTCAGCAGACATATCCATCATCAACTGCGCTGAATCAAATCCATAAGGATGTGAGGCCACCGCGGTCATTTTTAGTGGTGCAACTAATGTGCCTATTTCAGAAGATGTATTTATAAAACCACCCCCAATAGAAAAATAGGTTTCGGATAACAATACTTCCGAGTCATTGCCAAGCAATTCAAAAATCATACCATTTGGATGCTCAGGAAGCGGCGCGCCAGTATCAAAAATAATGTCATTGCTTGCAGAAAATTTAGCAAGGTGCGTGTCGTCAATTTTGATCGAATGATCGTTCCAGACTTTCTGCACAAGAGAGTCTAAATCATAATTGGCTACATCTTTAGGCAGGTAGCCGTGTAGACCTAATGCTATCGCTCGATCAGTTCCATGGCCCTTGCCTGTCGCAGATAAAGAGCCTTTAAGCGTACATCGAATAGCAATGTCTTGAGTAAACTCATTGGTTAATAAGGTTTGTTTGACGAGATGAACAAATTCACTGGCGGCTACCATAGGCCCCATAGTGTGTGAGCTTGAGGGGCCAATGCCAACTTTAAAAAGGTCAAGAACGCTGATAAACATTAGTTGCCTCCGTGACTGCACACAAATTTCTTTTTGTGTGCATCGTAATGGTAGGAACTTCATTTACATAAAGCCCCTATGCAGATCCGGATCTGCGGTTTTCCCGTATCGGAATGCCGCACCACCGGCTCCTAGTTGTACTCACTCTTGCAGTACAACTGCTGTATACCTCAATATTAGCTGTTATTCCGTACTCAAACAAAAATACCCGTATATTGTTACCTAAGGCCACTATTCCGTTATCTAGAAACTTGCGGCTTTTTCTAGTCCTCCGCCATAAGCGCCGGGGACACGCGGGACTGACGCTAGCACTGGGAAATCCTACGAACACCGGCGATCGTGGATAGAAAACCGGTTAAGGCTCCTCTCCTCTATCTTTGGGTATCGATGTCTGTGCCTATGCAGTTATGTCAAAGCATATCCATATAGCGATAAAGCTTATGCCATCGCAAATTGACCCTTTCACACAGAGCCTACCCTACAAGGAAAGCGCACAGCGCTGGACGTGCTTATTCAAAGGCTCTTTACTCTTTCAAAAATGGCACAACGGTGACCAGCTCGACTCAGCGGAGTTAAACACCGTCTCCGAAGAAACCGAAAGGTATAAACTCAGACTTAATGACCTAGGATGGTTTATGAAATGCCTCAACGAGCCAATTGCTCGACAAGCCAATAAGGAGGACGGCTGTGCCGGTCACTTTTGGGACAAGTTTTTGCTCCTGCAAAACTTGCATACATTACATCCATGTAAATAAATCCCGCTATAAATCCCAAGCACTGCTTACCGACGAAGCCCTTTTGTCATGTTTGGCTTACGTAGATCTAAACCCTATTCGAGCTTGCATGGCCGATACGCCAGAATCATCTGATCACACCAGCATTAAAGAACGTATAGCCCCTAGCTTTGACCTAGCAGAAGCCGTGAAAGAACAAGTTGCGCTGGAATCCCTGTTAAAGTTTGATGTGCCAGTAAAACCACTGGCGACATTCGAAGGTAACGTCACACCGGGTGAACAATCCGGAATTCTGTTTTCTTTTGAGGATTATCTTCAGCTTGTTGATTACACTGGTCGCTGTGTTCGCGAGGATAAACGTGGCGCTATTTCCGTTGCCCTTCCACCCATCTGATGTGGCTTAATAAACTTGGCTAAATAACGCGACATACTTTGAGAGGGATTATCTTACAAAGTTTGCACGCCGCCGAAAGCCAGCTCTGAAGTCTACCTAAATCTCACCGACACTATTAACTTATTAAGGCTAATTCAGATTTACGCCACTCT
>NVXL01000110.1 GCA_002746115.1 Alteromonadaceae bacterium | reverse complement strand
TATCCTATCGGCAGCACCCGTGATCGCGATCTTGGCGGCTTGGCGGAATACGCAATGAAAGGGGCCTAGGGTAATTTCTAATGTGCCTGGGGAGTGAAAGTTATCATTTAAATAATTCCCAACGAGTTTGTTTGCCCACCAAAATGCATGCTCGTCGATAGCGCCGCCGGGGCTAAACCCTAAGTGTTGTCTACCGGTGCCTTGGCCTTGAATAAGTAGCGTTAACGGCGCGTTTTTCTGGATGTGCATCGTGCCGTTCATAGCTCACCGCCTTGCTGCAAATATTCCGCTTGGCTAATTGCATGAAAGCGCACGTTATCGCCTACAGCTAAGTGGCAGAGGGGCTCTTGAGTATTGTTTACTTCCAGCATGGGCAAGGCAGTACGACCGATGATTTGCCATCCACCAGCGGATACATTGGGGTAAATGCCTGTTTGTCGGTCAGCAATGCCGACTGATCCTTTGGGTACGTGTTGCCGAGGGTTCGCTTTGCGAGCCATGGAAATATCGGGGCTGACAAAGCCTAAGTATGCAAAGCCGGGTAAAAAACCCAGGGCAAATACGGTGTAGTCACGATTCGTGTGTGCTTCGATGATATCTGCGAGTGTGCAGCTTTTTGCGCGTGCCATATCTTCGAGGTCGAGCCCTGTGCTTGGGTCATAATATACGGGAATATCAATTTGGCGTGTCGCTGCCTCGTGTTGGTTTTGCTGTGACAGCGTCTTTTGCAAGCACCGGTCAATATCTTGTGAAAAAGATAATGGGTCTATTTTTAAGAAATTTACCGTAATTAATAGCGTGGTATAAGAGGGGATAGCATCGACAATAAAACCTCGATACTGTTCACAAAGCATCTTTTGGCTATGCGCGATATTGCGGGATAAAAGTATGCGATTTTTATCCTCGATAACTTGTATAGCTTGCGCGTTTATATGTTCTTTCTTTGAACTTGAGTCTGAACTGGCTATATCGAAAGTGATAAGCAGGGTGCTTTCTGAGACCAGTGTTATTTTATGTTTAATTTTCATGGGTTAAGAACGTGCGAATCGCTTGCGCAGCTTCTAATGCTATTTTCGAATCACTATGAATACATAAAGTTTGCGCATTAATAGCAAGTACTGTGCCCTCGATGCTAATAATTTCGCTGTTTAAATGAAGACTGCTCACTTGTGACATTACCTGTTTAACATTGCTATGAACACTGTTAGTTTCGCTACGGCCAAGCAAGTTACCAAGTTTATTGTAGGCACGATCGGCAAAAGCTTCGAAAATTAATTCGACCTGATAGTTTTGCGCAGTATCTTTATGCTGTTGGTTTTTTGGATGAGCCTGAATGACAAGCGGCAGTTGAAAACGCTTAGCAGCACTGAGCACGCTATGCCAATGTTTGTCCTGTTGAACTAAATCATTATAAAGCGCGCCGTGAGGCTTGATGTAAGTCATGCTGGCGCCGCTGTCATGACAGCACAGGGCTAAGTGCTCAAGCTGTTGTATCAAACTTGCCTCAAGCGCCTCGGGGCTAATATCTATAGAGCGACGGCCAAAGTGTTCGCGATCTGGATAGCTAGGATGGGCGCCGACTTGTATCTGATACTTTTTCGCAAGGGCGAGGGTGTGCATCATTGAGTCTCGGTCGCCCGTGTGGCCACCACAGGCAATGTTGGCCATGTCGATTAATGGCATGAGGCTGGCTTCGGCTTCAGTAAAACCTTCGCCCATATCGCAGTTAAGTTTCATGGCTTATTTACATTTCTAATAAAAAAGTGACCGGGCCATCGTTTAATAAGCTGACTTTCATATCCGCTGCAAAGCGACCCGTTTCAATGTGGCTATGGCGTGTTTTTAGTGCCGCCACAAAACTGTTGTAGGTGGTTTCGGCTTCAGCCGGGGGAGCCGCGCTAGAGAAGCTCGGACGCAAGCCTTTTTTGGTGTTGGCTGCCAGCGTAAATTGCGAGATGGCTAAGACGCCGCCGTTGATATCACGCACGCTTAAATTCATTTTATCTTCATCATCGCTAAAAATACGATAGGCCAGAACTTTGTCAGCCATGCGTTGCACAACTGCCTCGTCATCGCCTTTATCGATACCTACGAGAAGCAAAATACCGCTATCGATTTTCCCTATACATTCGTCGTTGACGACGACCTCGGCATGGACGACACGTTGAATAAGGGCTTTCATTTGGCTGGCTCGGTTATAGGTATGAAGGCATATTAGCGGCTTACATCACATGAATCTATAAAGTCATCGCGCTTTAGATAATATTGTCTAAGCTTAACAGTAGACGCAGGTTTTAATTCCACCACTCACTCTGAGTCCGCAGGCTTGGTGTAGTGACTATTTATTGTAGCTATTTATTGTAACTATGATTGAACTACCCGGTTATAAAGTAGGCAGCTTGCTAGGTGACGGAGGCATGGCCTCTGTCTACCGTGGTACCCAGCTGTCGCTGCGGCGTCCGGTAGCAATCAAAGTCTTGAAAAAAAACCTCTTAGGTCACAGCGAAATCCGCAAGCGTTTTGAGCGCGAATCGCTCATCATTGCACGTCTGAATCACCCCAATATTATTAGTGTTATTGATCAAGGAATTATGGAAGACGGACGCCCGTTTTTTATTATGGACTACGTTAAAAGCATTAACTTCAAATCGGCGATGGAACGGGGCGGCATGACCTACAGTCGTGCGCTCGATATTTTCATACAAATTGCCAAAGCGCTGGCCTACGCGCACAAAAACAAAGTCATCCATTGTGATATTAAACCAGAAAACATCTTGGTTGATTTTGAAGGTTTTGCACGTGTGCTGGATTTTGGTATCGCACAAATATTTGAAGAAAACGATAGCGATGACGAGGCCTTTGTGATGGGCTCCTACCGTTACATGGCACCGGAGCAGCATGAATCGAGTGCCCGGGCGACGGAAAAAAGCGACATCTATTCCTTTGGCACCATGATGTACCTGTTTTTTACCAAGCGTTTGCCCGCGCGTAATTTCCCGCCACCGATCGAGGTAAATCCCGATGTATCACAAGCGCTTAACCAGCTCATTTTACAGTGCTTGGAGACTGACCCCGAGGCGCGCCCAAATAGCGCTGATGAGATTCAGCATCGCTTAGTGAGTGTGTCAAAAGATGAGAACTTTAATGATAGGCAAGACAATACCAATGAGGACCTTAAAAAAGCTTTCAAATTATTGGACGTAATTAAAGACGAAAGCTCAGGCGGTGTTTATCTGTACGAAGAGCAGGATACGCGTTCGCTGCTCATTATGAAGAAAAAATCGCTAGATAGTCCGGGCTTTAGCGCGTCGAAAAAACTTGCCGCGAATGAGCACCCGAATATTGCGAAAGTTGTCGGAGCCTCAAAAACTAAACGATCGTTTATCTTGATTTTGGAATATTGCCCCGGTGGTACCTTAGCAGAGCGAATGGCTCAGGGTTTTGATTCAAGCGAGTTTTATTCCATAAGCCAGGGCATCGCGAGCGCCATGGTCGCCGCTCACGCTGCGGGTGTGGTGCATGGCAATTTACGCCCCAGTAACATTTTGTTTAGTGATTATGGTGATGTGAAATTAAGTGATTTCGCCCTAGAGGAATATCGTTTTTACGGCGATAAGTCGAACCGCTATCGTCGCCAAGGCGAGCCGGACGGTAAGCGTGCGGATATCTTTGCCGCAGGTGTGGTTTTTTATCAGATGCTAACCGGTGACTTACCCGAGTGGAAAGAGGGGCGTTTAATGCGCTCACGTAGTTTTACCAAAGCCCCTGAGTCGATACAATTATTGATTCGAAAAATGCTAACGCTCGAAAGCGAAAAACGTAGCATCACCTTCACGAGAGTACTGAAAACCCTAAACGATGCTTATGGTGGAGATCAAACACAGATCCTCTCTCTGTCGCCTAAAACACCGGCGATTGACCTTAGCTCTGAGGACATGACGGTAGCGAGAACCCTTCATACTGAGATTCGATCTGAGGAGGATGCTAGTGATGCAGCGCATAGCCGCGAGGCGAAGCCTGCTAAAACACGGCGCAATGTGCTCGTACTTGTACTTTTATTGAGTGTGTTGCTGGCGCTTTTTTCGGCTCAGGGCTATCTGTTGTATACCGATACCATGTTTAGCACCTTAGAGGAGGCGTTGGAGTTTGGGAGGGGGCTTGGGGCTTGGCTTTAAGCTAAGAGCCCATGGCTTGCGCCCATTCATCTTTAACACAAGACAGCATACCGGGAGTGTCGTGGTAGGGAATCCCGTAATCGTCTAACAAAGTCTTCAGGCTTTTATCGGTATATTCTCTTACATGCAGAGGGCTACAGGTGCGCATTACGCTGCTTGCTGCCTCTGTGCTGACCTCAAGGTAAGCTAAATAGGTGCGTTTTAGTACTTGTTCGGCTTCAATTTGATTTTTACTGCAAGCGACGATTTTTTCCGCATCTTTTGATTGGTTGAGACACCAAAAAGAGATGCCAAGTGTATTGAGTGCCGTGTAAACACCTTGGTCGCCCTTACGTTGTTTCATTTGATCAAGGTCGGTTTGGCAGACATCTTCTCGCCCCATTTTGGCGCACCATCTCAGGTAGCGCTGTTCCGCTTCTTGAATGTTTCTGGGGGTATTCTGCACAAGAGGCCTTGTACTCTTGTTGCCTGCCGTGTCCACAGATGCTTGTGTGCTTTGTTTGTTAACAGATAGCGTTTGAGCGCTATCTGTTTCGGCAACGATAAATGGCGGCACTACAAAAATGAGTGCGCTTAGGGAAAACGAATATTTGATGAGAAATGCATAGAAGGCGGTGGCAATGGTTTGCAAAGTGGAGAGCATATAAACTCACTTGAGATAGCGTCGTTGTTAAGTAACACCTAGTGAATTATATTTGACGATCACGACTTGCGCTAGTCAGGCTTGTGTTAATTCACGCTTTATTGGCATTTTCTTCTTGAGATTACCCCGCGGCTTACTTGTGACCCTGTTATTGTCTTCTTATATCCTTTTTGCAGCACACGCGCTTGGTTTTTTATGCTCTTTTGTAATTTACCTTATGTCTTTATTGCAGCGCGTTATAACTGTTTTACGGCTTTTTGTTGTGCAGGGATAAAACGTCGTTAACATGTGCAATTCAGTCATAGAGTGACTCTTTTTTACAGAAAATCAGATTTAGCTGTTGAAATTAGGTGAAACCTCCCCCAAATTATCCGCTCAAACCTGCCGGTCGAATTCCGGCTCTGCCGTAAAACTTACAAGGGGATACTATGCTAAGCGTTAGCAATCTTATCCGAACCTATGGTGATTTTGTCGCTGTTGACGATATTTCATTCTCAATAGGCAAAGGGGAAATTGTGGGACTACTAGGCCATAACGGTGCTGGTAAAACTACGATTATGAAAGTAATTAGCGGCTACTTAGAAGCTAATTCGGGCAGCGTATCGATCGGTGATATCGATATTGCGGATGACCCTAAACGGGCGCAGTGCAGTATCGGATATTTGCCCGAGAGTTTACCTATATACCCTGAGCTTAGTGTTGTCGACTATTTAGACTATGCTGCAGAGCTCAAAGGGCTTAGTGGCGAGGTCAAAAAGAATGAAATCAAGCGCGCCATCTTCGCCACCGATATTACAGAGAAGCTATTAGCGCCCATCAACCAGCTCTCACGCGGGTTCAAGCAGCGCGTTGGTGTTGCTCAGGCGATTCTCGGCCAGCCCAAGCTGTTGATTCTTGATGAGCCAACTAACGGACTAGACCCCACGCAAACTGAGCATATGCGCGAATTGATACGCGATATCGCACGCGAAGCGACGGTGATTCTCTCAACGCACATCATGCAAGAGGTGGATGCATTGTGTGACCGTGCTTTGATCATTAAAAAAGGTCGATTAATCGTCGATGAAAAACTTGAGCATTTGCGTCAGAGTAATCTCTTATTAATTTCATCGACCATGACACCAGAGCAGATGAAAGCACTGGCGGACGGCCTTGACGGCGTCGTCAGTCTAAGTGCGACAGGTCGCGACGAGCGGCTAGGCAGCAGCGATTATCGCATCGGGCTTAGCCAGGGCTCCGAATCAAAATACATAGCTTCTCAACTATCGAAAGCTATTATCGCGTCGGGTAACGAGCTCTTCCAATTGCAGTGCGTTGAGCGCAATCTCGAAAGCTTATTTCATGATGCTAACGTAGATTCTAATAAAGCTTCTTTAGAGGAGGGTTCCACTCGTGCAGCCTAACCCCGCTTCCCGTTCAATTCGTAGAATTGCCAGTAAAGAGACGACTTTGTTCTTCGCATCGCCAATTGCTTATTTGTTTTTGGCCGTGTTCGCTGGCGTCACATTATTTGTTTTCTTTTGGGGGGAAGCGTTTTTCTCCCGCAACATTGCTGATGTTCGCCCCTTGTTTGAGTGGATGCCAGTATTGCTAATTTTCCTGTGTAGCACCTTAACCATGCGCCTGTGGAGCGAAGAGCGCCGCACTGGCACTTTGGAGCACGTATTAACGCAACCGGTGCCGCTTTGGCAGTTTGTGGTGGGTAAATTTCTTGGCTGCATCAGTTTGTTGGCCATAGCTTTACTGATTACCTTACCCTTGCCAATTACCGTGTCGATTATTGGTAACTTGGACTGGGGGCCTGTGATTGCCGGTTACTTGGCGGCGTTTTTATTAGGCGCGGCTTATCTGTCCATCGGTCTGTTCGTATCCGCGCGCAGTGACAATCAAATTGTGAGCCTAATTGTGGCGGTGGCCATCTGCGGATTGTTTTACTTGTTTGGCGCCCCAGCGATTACCGACTTTTTTGGGACTGCGGTAGGGGAGTGGTTGCGTCTACTTGGCTCCGGTTCGCGCTTTGACGCGATTACGCGTGGCGTCATTGATTTTCGGGACCTGTTTTACTACATCAGTATTATTCTGGTCTTTCTTACGTTGAATACTTTTGTCTTAGAAAAAGAGCGTTGGGCTAAAGGCGGACGCCAATCCCATCACCGAGTGTGGCGGCGCGTGAGCTTACTTGTGATCGCAAATGCACTCGGTGCTAACTTATGGTTAGGTCAGGTTAGTACGCTGCGTATGGATGTCACTGAAGGTAATATGTATTCTATCTCAGATGCGACCAAGGGCTATTTGAACCAGTTACAAGAGCCCTTGTTATTGCGCGGTTATTTCAGCGCTAAGACGCACCCATTATTGGCCCCGTTGATACCCCAGTTACGTGATTTAATGCGCGAGTATCAGGTGGTAGGTCAAGGTCGTGTGCGCGTTGAATTTATCGACCCAGCCTTAAACCCTGAGCTGGAAGAAGAGGCGAATCAAAAATACGGCATTCAAGCAGTGCCATTTCAGATTGCCGACCGTTATCAATCGACGATTGTCAGCTCTTATTTTAATGTCTTAGTGCAATACGGCAGTGAGCACGAGGTGATTAGCTTTAGCGACTTAATTGAAGCGAAAGTTGCCGGTGTTGGCGATATTGAAGTCAAATTGCGCAATCCCGAGCATGACCTAACTCGCACGATTAAGAAAGTACTTAAGGCCTATCAAGCTGGAGGCAATTTGTTCGAGACGGTTCAGGGGGATCTAAGCTTTAAAGCCTATATCTCTGCTGACTCGACTTTGCCGGATGAGTTAACGAGCTTTAAGCGTGAGGTTGTGGCTTTTTTGGCAGACAAAGAAAAAGCATCCAAAGGGCGACTCAGCGTAAGTGTTGAAGACCCGCTTGCCAATGGCGGCCTCTTAGCGGAAGAACTCGCGCAGAACTATGGTTTTCAGCCAATGGCGACTAGCATGTTCAGCGGCCAGTCGTTTTATTTCTACCTGACCCTACATAAAGATGATCAGGTCATTCAAATCCCCGTAGATGACATTAGCAAAGAGAGCTTTGAGCGTAACTTTGATGCCGCCCTTAAACGCTTCGCGAGTGGCTTCACTAAAACCGTCGCCTTGGTTTCACAGAAAAGCAAGCCAGCTTACCCCGGCTATGGCCAGCAGCAAGGCGCTTCGATGTTTCGTCAATTAGAGAGCTTTTTGTCGAGCGACCTAAATGTCGAACAAGAGGATCTTGAAGATGGCAGTGTTGGCGCGCAAGCCGATATCCTCGTGTTGGCCTCGCCTAAGGATCTTTCTGAAAAAGCCTTGTTTGCAGTCGATCAGTTCTTAATGCGTGGTGGTACGGTTGTCGCTATGACTTCGCCTTACAGCGTCGAGTTTAGTCAGCGCAGTATGAATATGACCGAGCATACGAGTGGCTTAGAGGATTGGTTTGCTCATCATGGTTTGAATATTCAAAAGCAGCTGGTAATGGACACGCAAAATGCATCCTTCCCAGTACCGGTAACGCGCAATGTTGGCGGTTTTGAGCTGCAAGATATGACCATGCTGGATTATCCCTATTTTATCGATGTGCGTGAGGGCGGTCTCAATGGTGATAACCTCATTACTTCGGGCTTGCCGCAGGTGACGCTATCTTGGGCCTCACCGATTGAGGTCAATGTGGATAAAAACGCCCAGCGTGAAATCATTAAGTTAATACGTAGTTCAGACGAGGCTTGGCTTTCTTCATCGACCGACATCATGCCGCAAGCGACAGGTGCGAGCTTTATTCCCAACGGTGTGCGCGATTCGTATTTACTCGGCGTGGTGGCACAAGGGCGCTTTGACTCCTTTTTTGCAGGGAAAAAATCGCCTTTAATTGATGCCGCTAGCGATACACCCGAAGCCCCGGCGGCAGAGGGTGAGGAAGAGGCTAAGCCAGCGCTTGTTATTGATAGCGTGATTGACAGCTCAAGCAGCTCGGCACGAATTATTTTGATTAGCTCAAATGACACCTTAAAAGACCAGATTGTTCAGATGGCCGGAGCAGGCACTGGCGGACAATACCTGAACACCTTGCAGTTGGTTCATAACGTACTTGATTGGTCATTGGAGGATGCTGGGCTATTGAGTATTCGCTCGCGTGGCAATTTCAATCGTACCTTGCCACCAATGGAGCAGAGCGCGCAAATGTTTTGGGAGTATCTTAACTATGGCCTCGCGGCGCTGGCTTTGTTGTTGATTGCCTTGGTGCAATTTCAGCGGAAAAAATTGCGTCAGAACGCTTACTTGGCCATGTTGGTCAGCTAACTAATGAAGGTCTACGGAGTTGAATATGAATAAAACAATTTCATGGTTGGCCATCTTATTGGCCGCACAGTTGGCGTTAGCCGCTGGATTGTACTGGGGCTCGCAAGGCGATAACTTTGAAGCCTTGGGTGAGTCGCTATTAACGACGGACACTAGCTTGGCGGATAAGCTAGTATTTTCTAGCCCTGACGCAAGTGTCACGCTAGCGAAAAAATCCGATGCTTGGAGCATTCCTGAATATCACGATCTACCTGTCAATAACGAAGGCTTAGATACCTTGCTAAGCAAATTGGGTGAGTTACAAGCCGGTTGGCCTGTCGCTAATTCTTCTGCTGCGCAAGCGCGTTTTGAAGTGGCAGAGGATAAATTTGAGAAGCGTATGCAGCTGTTCCGTGGTGATGAATTATTGGCGGATATTTATGTTGGTACTTCACCCGCCTATCGTCGTGCGCATATCCGCTTGGCCGGTTCGACAGATATTTTCTCGGTTGAATTAAATGCCCACGATGTTTATGTTAAAAACGAAGAGTGGCTAGATAAAGCCTTGTTAGTTGTGAGTGATCTTAACAGTGTTAAAGGCGCTGATTATACTTTGCAAAAGCAAGATGACGCTTGGAGTTTAGTCCCTGAGCCTGTAGAGGATGCATTGCCGTTGAATACCGATCAAGTGGAAAAACTCGCGGACACCCTAAGTGGTTTGCGTATTCAGACGGCTTCCGATAGCGTTGATGGCGAGGCTACGATGGTCAGTATTGGTAAAGCGACAGGGGATGCTCTCGATTATGCGCTGTTCCAACAAGGCGATGATTATTGGGTAAAACGCAGCGATCAAGCCGTATTTTTTAGCATTACTAAAAGTGATTTCGAGACCCTGACTCAGGCGAACTTGGCTTGGTTAACTGAGGAGGCGCCTGAGGTTGTTGCACCAGCAATGCCACCTGCTGGGATGATACCAGGAGGGGTGCAGGGGGGAATGCCTGGAGGCCTGCCACAAGGAATGTCAATGGAGGATCTTCCTCCTGAAGTCTTGGAGGCTTTACGGCGGCAGCAACAGCAGCGGTAATTTTTATTTAAAAGCTAGGGCTTACTCGCAGGTTCCGTGGGTATTATTAAGTTTAAATGTTAAGACTCAAAAAACCGCTCTTAGTGAGCGGTTTTTTATGTGTGTCTAATGGGTAGAACATATTGGCAGGGTGGGGGGCAAAGCTTAGTCTCCGTTAACGTGTGGCACACTATACACACACTAACGTTGCACCTTTACCACGTATTTACCCCAGAGCGATGTCAGGCGGTTAGTGTATTTGGTGCTATTAGTTAGCTCTTGCGGCCTTCTCCGATATTAGGCAAGCGAAAGAACTCATTTCGCTATCTAATTCTCGATTTGAATCAGGTGTAGGCATAGGATGGGGGATTCGCATTTAAGGGTACCTCTTGTATGGGGGCTGTTCGGGTAACTGGTCGTTCTACCATGACTAGAGATTGAGAATCTTAGGCACATCGAGATCGTTGACGATGTACACCCGCTACCGTCCTCAAACGACTCGCTCGCGTATCGTTTGACGCCTTCTAAATCCTTAATGGCCGCTTCGATACTTAACCTCAGCAGGTTTAGGGGCGACATCATTCTTAGTGAACCATGCGGTCATCCGGACTACCCTCTACTGCTTGTTGTCTGCTTGTCGTTTGCTTTAGGTTTTACTCTTGGTTTTGCATTAGGTGTTGGATTAAATTTTGAGTCCTTAGTACGCGCAATCGTCCCTGACGCGATTTGCCCTCGATTTCGGCAGTCATGTACTGACCAATTTAAGCGGGAAGCGACCTTCAGATTTTTGCCCGAAGGGGTCTTCAATACGTGCAAACACGTGTAGCTGCCTACTGTTTTCGTCAATAGAACCAGGGGTGCGGATGATACGGCCTTGCCAAATTTCGGTGCCCGTAAGCTTGGAATAGATCAGTGCTTTGGGGTAACTTTGCTCGGTCGACGCTTCATTCTGGTGACTGTATATTTCAGGAAGGTTGAGCATCGGCAGCTCACCGCTCTTTGCCGGTAGAGAGATTTCTATCGTAAAAATATTGATGTTGTATTTTACGCCGTTATTGAAAGTGTCGTCCGCAGTGCTTGCAGGGGCACAGTGTTCGCAGTAAGTTGATTTCTAGGTTAAGTTGTTACGTGTCTTTAACTATTTAGAATAGTTAATAGGTATGTATATTAATATGCTGGGTGACAGGCTTTGTACTGATGATAATTATATCTACCTTTAACTGCCTGAAAATTAAATCTTCGCCAAGTAATATATTCTCTCTGGGGTACGTCGCATAATTCATTATTTTTATCGTTGAATACACTCATTGTTTTCGTGGTGGTAATACTATTGATGATACGTTAAGCAGTTTGCGCAGTAATTTACACTATATTTACACAGTAATAACACAAATACGGATTCTGTAATTTTAGTACTGCTACGCCTACTAGATTCTGATGATTTTATACATTTGTTAACTTTTTGGTTTTTGAAATTGATAAAATGTGTCGTCATATACCTTGTTTGTTATTCAACATGTTAGGGTGTTTTTGTAGTCGCGTCTGAAACTTGAGTCTCCAAGTGGGGGTGTTCGTCCTGCTACTCGCCGTGTTTCTCTGATTGATATTGCAAAATTCAATAGCTCTTTACTGATATTTTTATTGGTGATAGTCGCTATTCAATAAGCTCCTGAGATCGTATTTAGCAAGATTCGGGTCGATCTAAAGTAATAAATACTTTATCTTTCCCTTCATCATGTTCAAACGAGGTGATTTAATTATGAGTATATTGTTGAATAAGGTCGCAATTGTTACTGGCGCGAGTTCAGGCATTGGCAGGGCAAGTGCTAAACTGTTTGCACAGCAAGGCGCAAAGGTTGTGGTCGCGGCTAGAAGGCAGCATGAGCTTGACACGCTGGTAGAAGAAATAGTATCGGCAGGCGGAACGGCAAAAGCACTCGCTGGAGATGTAACCAAAGAGCAGTACGCTAAAGCGCTCGTCGAATTGGCCATTAAAGAGTATGGTCGTCTTGATATAGCCTTCAATAATGCGGGGATTTTAGGTGCTTCTGGGCCAACCCCAGATATAACGCTTGAACAATGGGATAATACAATTACTACCAACCTAACAAGCGCGTTCTTAGGTGCCAAATATCAAATACCTGTAATGCTAGAGTCAGGGGGATCTATTATTTTCACCTCGTCATTTGTTGGCTATACCACGGGGTTCCCACAAAAGGCAGCTTATGCCGCCAGTAAAGCGGGTATTGTTGGGTTAACAAAGGCTCTCGCTACCGAATATGGGGCGGTTGGTATTCGGGTAAATTCTTTAGTGCCCGGAGGCGCAGACACGCCAATGAGTAAAGAGTTTGGGGATAGCCCAGAGGTCATCGAGTTTGTAAATAGTATCCACGCCTTAAAAAGGCGTGCATCGCCTGAAGAAATTGCGCAGTCAGCACTCTATCTTGCTTCTGATGCGTCAAGCTTTACCACTGGGTCGGCTATGTTAGTCGATGGCGGCGTGTCAATTAATAAGACTTAGGGGATACTGAGATAGCTGCTCAAGAACATACAAATTATCATCGAATTGAAAAAGCAATTGATTATATCAATGACCATTTCAAAGACCAGCCATCTTTGGATACCGTTGCGAGTGAAATAGGCCTCAGTCAATTTCATTTTCAACGCTTATTCACTGAGTGGGCAGGTGTTAGCCCTAAAAAATTCATGCAATATTTGAGCGTTGGATACGCGAAACAGCTGCTGAAAAAAGAGCGGTCAACCCTATTGGATACAGCTCACAAAACAGGCTTGTCTGGCACTAGCCGCTTGCACGACCTGTTTGTCAATATTGAAGGAATGACCCCCGGGGAGTTTAAGAATGGCGGCGAGAAACTGACCATAAACTATTGTTTTGCCGAAAGCCCTTTTGGAAAAATAATTGTCGCATCAACAACAAAGGGTGTTTGTCATATGTTCTTTGAGGAAGATGAAAGCCAAGCCTTTACCGACCTCAAACAACGCTTCCCGAAGGCGCAGTATCACCAAGTCGTTGATAAATTTCAGCAAGACGCTCTATTTGTTTTCCAAAATGACTGGAAACAGTTGGATCAGATAAAGCTGCACCTGAGGGGTACAGACTTCCAGTTAAAGGTGTGGGAAGCCTTGTTAGCCATCCCCACGGCACAGTTAACCACGTATGGGGGTCTGGCTCAGCAGATAGGTAAGCCAAAAGCGTCTCGCGCGGTTGGCACTGCAATAGGCAGCAACCCAGTGGCGTTTCTCATTCCTTGTCACAGGGTGATACAAGCCAGCGGTAATGTTGGTGGCTACATGTGGGGGGGGGCTCGAAAATCAGCGATCATCGGCTGGGAAGCGTCAAAAAGCGAGTTGTAAATGACAAAAAGCATAGACGAAAAAATTGACCAAATAGACCGAGGGCATTTGACCAATGAGCTTAATAGCAAAGGTTATATTCTGATTTCGAACTTCTTTTCCGAATTGCAATGCCAGCAGTTCATTGATCAATACGACAACCCAAAGGGGTACCGTAAAACAGTAAATATGGAGCGATATCGTTTTGGTTTGGGCGAATACAAATATTTTGATTACCCATTACCCGATATTATTCAAACATTGAGAGAGCGCATCTACCCCAAGCTAGTTCCCGTTGCTAACTCGTGGATGATGATGCTGAAATTGGAGAAAAAATTCCCCGCATTGTTTAAAGATCTGCAAGCCGAATGTCGTTTGAGTAATCAATTAAAACCAACACCTCTTATTTTAAAATATGGTCAGGGAGGGTTCAATACGTTACATCAAGATTTATATGGCGATATTTATTTTCCACTTCAGGCTGCTATTTTCTTAAATGAGCCTGATGTTGATTATAAGGGTGGCGAATTTGTTCTCATGCAGCAAGTGCCTAGAGCGCAATCAAAAGCGATTGTACTAAAGCCGAAAAAGGGAGATATGATTATTTTCACTACTAACTTCAGGCCAATTAGGAGTGCCAGGGGCTATTCTCGGGCTAACATGAAGCATGGTGTGAGTGAGGTTACGAGTGGAAGTCGACACGCTTTAGGCCTCATATTCCATGATGCGATGAGTTAGGGGTGGTAAGGTATAACGAACAGGTGCATCACCTAGATGAAAAACGGGTAAAATGAAGCGTTATAATCGGGTGTTTTTGTATCTCCCGAGGAATCAAAAAAATAGAGCGTAGACCTTGTAGTCAATGTGTGAGAGGTGAATAATGGATCTGTTTAGTCAAAAAATAGAATATCCGGAAAATATGTTACCTATGGAAGGGACTGCGAAGTATTACGGAATACTAATGCCGTTAGATTTTGCTGATAATTATTTCAATCGCCTCCTAAAAGGTATCGAATGGAAGAACGATGAGGCTGTTGTCTATGGAAAGCGTATTATTACCAAGCGAAAGGTGGCTTGGTATGCCGGTCAGCCCTTTGAGTACACGTATTCAAGAACGACCAAGCGTGCGCAATTTTGGACTGATGAGTTATTGCAATTAAAATCATTAGTAGAGAAGGAGGCAGGAGAGAGCTTTAATTCGTGCCTGCTTAATCTGTATCATACTGGTAGTGAAGCTATGGCGTGGCATAGTGATGGAGAGAAGGATTTAGTAAAGAATGGTGCGATAGGCTCACTGAGTTTCGGTGCAGAAAGAAAGTTTTCTTTTAGGCACAAAAAAACTAACGAAAAAGTATCCTTGGTTCTGGAGCATGGCAGCCTTCTTGTTATGAGTGGTGCAACCCAAACTTTTTGGCAGCACTGCTTGCCGCCGACAAAAAAAGTCAGCGAACCAAGGATTAACTTAACCTTTAGAAGTATTACTCAGGGAAACGGGTCATAACGTAAGCGTGAATTATACTAACTATTATAGAAAGTAATGTACCTGTTGGTTTTGTCTCTATGAGTGAAGTCGAAATAGGCGGATTTTTATTGACCCATAACTATATGGGAAGTGCTTCGGTATAGCGATGTTAGGTCATGTTATTGCGTTTATTAAAAGACGCGTTACGTGAGGATGATCTCGTTAATATCGTAACTTTTCTTCTAGGCCAATGCTTAGGGTTGGTCGTCAATCACTAGACAAGCTGGCTCAGCGGCTTGCGATATTTTCATCCACGGCAAGGCTGCCTGAAAGACTGGTGTTTTCGACAGATGAAACCCTAACAGGCTTGTTTTTAGCAGCGTTATTTGTAAACGTGTAGGGGGTCGGGGGTAACGAGCCTACGGACATATTAATAATACTGGCAGGCGTTATTGAGGTGTTTGC
>NVXL01000109.1 GCA_002746115.1 Alteromonadaceae bacterium | reverse complement strand
ACGAGCCTGCGGGCATATTAATAATACTGGCAGGCGTTATTGAGGTGTTTGCAATGCTGTTAAAGTCAGTGACAGCAACTTCTAAGCCCCAGCGGCGAAGCGTATTGTAATTGTTGTCTGTGGTCATATCCATGGAGGGGCAATCGCTATTTCCCGACCCCTAGGCCTGGAAAATGGGTGACCCCCTAACCTAGCCGTTAATTGATGGTGCACTTACTGGTTGAACGTGGCTGGTTGATTAGACGAAGTCAGCGACATAGCTTCAGCTGGCAAGGGCTAAAAGATATGTTAAAATGTTTTCAAATATACCCGCTAAGAGTGCGTAAGCGGCATATTTTAGAGGGTTGGCATTGAGGGCTTGTGTAATTACACGAGCAAGGATATTACTAAAGAGCCGGGTGCGGTAATCTCGGAAGTCCGGGTCTTGTGGGGGCGGTTCGGGTAGCTGGCCGTTCTGCCATGACTGAGCATTGAAAATCTTAGACACATTATTACTAATTAGGAGTAAGTATGAGGAAAATTGCTGTATTTATTATTGTTCTGGTTATATCTACCGTGTCACACGCTCGTGATCATGTTGGGGATTATCAGATTGCTGGTGCCCTTCAAGAGGCCGTGCTTGGTGACGATATATCATTTTATTTTGGTGGACAAAAACACCCTAAAATAATTAAAGGCCACGGTGCTTTCCCTACCAACAAAAAAACGAATGCATTCAATAAATCTGACCTACAAGCTTGTAACTGGGTGTTTAGTTCTGCAATGAAATCACTGCGTGATAGGGCGAGGAGGGAAGGTGGTAATGCCGTTGTTAACATCCGTTCAAACTATAAAAGCAATACTACATCTAGCGAGGTCAGCTTTAAGTGTGGTGCTGGTAAATTTGTAGCTGGTGTGGCGCTTATAGGTACAGTAGTAACCGTAAAAAAGTAGCTATAACAAAGTCGCCACTTTCTATTTGAGGCTAGGCTAGGCTAGGCTTGGTAAATGGCGTCACGACTGAGGTATTGGAGACCCGGTCGAGATGGAAAAATATTTTCTTGCATTAGTTATGTTGTTCTGCATGCCCTAAAAAATAATAGTGCACCGGTGGGTGTGCCTATAGTCACTTGAACTGGTGTCAATAATGAGTGTAGTGTTGGCGGTGCAAAAAAGAAGGTAAGTATAGCCCTTTACCTGTATAGCAGGGTCGAGGAGTAAGTTTTTAGCTTGAAAAATAAAGGCAGCGGTGTACCTATATTTTGCTAGCTATAAAATCATAATAATAATTTTGAGTTGAGATAACATGAAAAATAATAATACCTGAGCCTTAAGCTCTATCATCACCTGTAGTGTTGGTGCGCTGATATTAGTAGCAGCAACGAATAGCGTTGCTCAATCATCCAGTACATCAACGAGCAGCACATCAACGAGTAGTTCAAGTTCGACAAGCTCTAGCGGTTCGGGCACGTGGGTTTCACTTCCGTTACATGGTCATGATGTTTGTGAGGGGAGTGACGGCGTGCTTGAGAGCGTTTATCCGGGGGCTCAATCCAGCACCTACTTTAACCCAGACCCGACGCTATATGGTGGTGTCCATTTTGCGTCATTCTCTATCGTAGGCGGACCGCAAGTCGCTGATTATGGGCGTATTGCTGTTCGTTACGCTAATGGCAGTGAGTCCAATTTACCAATGGATATGCATTTGAGCGACGGCGATGCTATTTTATCCGTGAGCTATGAGTTTCCCCCAACGGGTGGATGGGATCAGTGGGCGCAAGAGGAGCAGGAGACCTTTATGCCGGTCAGTGCTTTCGACGGGCTTTCCCTTAGAGCTACATCGGTAGGCGGTGGGCCAAACTTGGACTCTGTATCCATGCTCTTAAGTGTTGATTGCTCTGGTGCACAGGGTTGCGGTTATGGTATGTCTAGCGCTACCTGTCCTCAAGCGCCAGAGGCAAAGCCTAAGTTGTGTGAGGTGGATTACGATGTTAGCGACTCTTGGGGAGATAGTTTTCAAGTTAATTTAACTATTACTAATACTTCTGCTGAAATTATTAACGGCTATGATTTAAATTGGGATCTTGGTGCAGGGGAAAGCTTTAGTTCCGGTTGGAATGCTGACTTTATTCCAGCAGGGAACGAGGTGACGGCTTCCAATCCCGCAAACCATTGGAATGGTGTAATCGGTGCTAATGGTGCCTCTGTAAGCTTTGGCTTCCAGGTGAGCGGTAATGGTCAGCCACATATTCCGACTACGTTTGATCTTAATGAAGGTTTTTGTGAGCTGAAGGGGGCAACTAGCTCTTCGTCGAGTTCGAGTACTTCAAGTTCAAGTTCTTCATCAAGTTCGAGTAGTTCAAGCTCAAGCAGTTCAAGTTCTTCTTCAAGCTCTTCGTCAAGTTCAAGCAGTTCAAGTTCTTCGTCAAGCGGCGGTGGGACTATGTGTAACTGGTATGGTTGGATGGTGCCCATATGCCAAAGTCAGAGCACTGGCTGGGGTAATGAGAACAGTCAAAGTTGTGTTGCTGCAACAACGTGTAACACGCAGGGTTAGCTCACGTTAAAATAAAAAAACCGCTCCTAGTGAGCGGTTTTTTGTTTGCATCTACTGGAAAGCGTAGATTCAACCTCTTGTGCGTCAACTTTGACGGCGGAGATGCCTAAGTTAAGCCGCGATAGCCTGCCTAACAGAGGCAAGCTTGACGCAAAGCACAAATACTTTCATTGCATCGTCCACCTGCTGCACGCTAGGCACAGTCGGGGCAATACGAATATTACAGTCTTGCGGGTCATTGCTGTAAGGGAAGGTGGCTCCAGCTGGCGTAAGTTTAACGCCTGCATCTCCGGCCATAGCTACAATCGTTTTAGCTAAGCCTGGGTGAGCATCAAAGGAGATAAAATAACCCCCGTCTGCACTCTCCCAGCTGCCAAGGTCATTGTCGCCGAAAGCTTCGTTTAGGTGATTAAGTACACTCGTAAAGCGTGGTTTGATAATTTCAGCATGCTTAGCCATGTGTGCCTGCACCGAGCCTTCCGCTTCAAAAAAGCGAACGTGACGCAGTTGGTTAACTTTGTCAGGGCCGATGGTCAAAATGTTTAAGATCTTCTTCATACCCGCTAAGTTAGCCGCGCTTGCACCTAAGAACGCGACGCCTGCGCCTGCTAAGGTGATTTTAGACGTGGATGCGAATTGAATAACACTATCTTGCGTGCCAGCCTCTGCGCATGCGTCAAAAATACTCGCAAGTACAGGGGGCGTGTCGGATAGGTCGTGAACGGCGTAGGCGTTATCCCAAAACACTCGGAAGCCTTCGCTTGCAATATTACCTAGCGCAGCAATGCGTTTAACGGTGTCATCACTGTAAATCACGCCGGTAGGGTTGGAGTACTTAGGTACGCACCACATGCCCTTGATGCTTGGGTCTTGCTTTATCAAAGCTTCAACAGCATCCATATCGGGGCCGGTGGCGGTCATTGGAGCTGTGACCATTTCGATGCCGAGTTGTTCGCACACGCTAAAGTGACGATCGTAACCTGGCACAGGGCAAACAAACTTTACGGTGCCTTGTTTTTGCCATGCGGAATCAGATCCGCTCAAACCGAAAAAGTATGCCGCGCACATAGTTTGGTGCATCAGCGTTAAGCTGCTGTTACCGCCTGCGAGGATGTTGTCGACAGGCATGCCTAACACATCGGCGCCTAACTGGCGGGCTTCAAGAATACCGTCGAGTCCGCCGTAGTTGCGTACGTCAGCACCGGATGGCGTATTGTAGTTACCGGCGAGAATGCCATCAAGTGCCTCTGATAAGGCGAGCTGCTCTGAGGAGGGTTTTCCTCGAGTAAGATCCAAGTTGAGATTCTTTGCTTTAATGCTCTGATACTCGGCAGCAAGCGTTGATTCCCAAGTGTTTAATTGCTCTTTACTGGCGCTGTTGATGTCCAAAAAAAGTGTCCTCGCTTGTGTTTGAGCATTGGCATGATCAAATAGGTTTCATAAAAAGTAAGGCGCTCAATGAACGCAACCGGCATTATACCCTGACTTGTGCGCATGAAACAGGCGTTTAGCCTATGCGAGCGGGGTATCTTTTGCGTGGTTATTCCCAAGGCGGGGGGAATGCTGTGATAAAATCCGCCCAATTCGCGTCACCTCAAGGTGAGCTTGCGTTCATATTTACGTCGCATGCGCCATAAGGCTATCGAGACTAAAACCCGAGACCAAAACCTATGCACCGAGCGTACATCGAAACTCTGATTGCTGATTCCATTGCAGTCAAACAAAAAATACTTAGCAGTGAGGCTCAGTTAGAGTGCATCAATAAAGTCGCTGAGGTATGTGTCAATGCTTACCGTCAGGGCAATAAACTTATGCTCGCAGGTAATGGTGGCAGTGCCGGTGACGCGCAGCATATCGCAGCTGAACTAGTCGCTCGCTTTGAGCTTGACCGTAAAGCCTTGCCTGCACTGGCGTTAACTACGGATACCTCAATGCTGACAGCCATTGGCAATGATTACGGTTATGAGTATTTGTTTAGCCGTCAGTTACAGGCGAATGGCGTGGCGGGGGATGTATTTATTGGGATTAGCACCTCTGGCAACTCAGCCAATATTCTTAAGGCCATCGAAAGCGCTAAGGCGTCTGGCATTATAACGGTAGGCTTATGCGGAGACAGCGGCGTACTCTCTGAGTGCTGTGATTACACCTTAGCGGTGCCGTCTGCATGCACGGCTCGTATTCAAGAGAGCCATATTCTAATTGGTCATATTCTGTGCGGCATCATCGAAAAGAGCTTATTTGAAGCCTAGGTTTTACGTGAAAGTTTACGTGAAAGCTTTGCTATACTTTAGCTAATTAGCAAGCAGAGGTGGCGATGGCAGGCCTTAAGCGCGTTTATATAAGTAACCTCGAAGTTGGAATGTACGTCGCTCAGCAATCTGAGGGCGTCGCCGACGGCAAGATGATGTCTCAAGGCTTTATTCGCCGTGTGGAGACTATCGGAAAACTCAAAAGCAAAGGGATTCGTGAGCTCATTATCGATACCGATAAGGGCATTGACTCCGTGCTTTCAATTCCGTTGATCGAAAAAGCAAAGCCGCTAGTCAGTCGCGTGAAGCTGGATGAGGAGCGTGACAAAGCCGAGAAAATCTATGGCGAAGCACGCTGTATTCTTGGTAATTTGCTCTCTAACGTCAAAATGGGAAAATCCATTGACGTTAGTGCTGTCACTGAGCTTGCTGAAAATATCGACCAATCGGTTCTGAATAACCCTAATGCACTCTTGTGTCTGAGCCAAATTAGGGAAAAAGACACCTACCTGCTTGAACACTCCATCAATGTTGGCATATTGATGAATATTTTTTCGTCTTACCTCGGTTTTGAGCGCAACACTGTCATAGAATTAACCACTGGCGCGGTGTTACATGACATCGGTAAAATTCGCGTAGCTTCCTCCATTTTAAATAAGTCCGGCAAACTCACTCCAAGTGAATGGGAGGAGATGAAGCGCCATGTGACTTATGGCGAAGAGGTTTTGCTTAACTCTACCGGCATGACGGATATCTCGCGCTCAGTTTGTTCTTTTCACCATGAGCGCCTTGACGGTTCAGGCTATCCTCGGGGCTTAAAAGAGGATGAGGTGCCAATATATGGCCGTATGGCTTCTGTGGTGGATATTTATGATGCTGTCACTGCGGAGCGTGTTTACCATAAAGGTATGTGCCCCTTTACTGCAATGCGTTTTTTAAAAGGTTTAACGGATGATAACCATTTAGATAAGTCTTTAGTTTATGGTTTTATTCGCTGCATGAACGTCTATCCGGTTGGGACTTTGGTGGAGTTGAGTAATGGTCGTTTGGCCATTGTGGTTGAGACGAATAGCAGCAAACCCGATAAACCAAGGGTGAAGTCTTTCTACAGTCTCACTTCTCGTCTACGAGAATCTGCAAAAATGGTTAATTTAGCCGCAGGCGATCACGCCCCAAAAATTGTTGCTACTCGTTTGGCGGAAGATTTTTCTTTTAATGTTGCTGAGTATTTTTAATAATTTTTTGAATGTCTTTATCGTGTTCACGTCTATCAGGCTAAATATTTTAGAGTAGCATTTCTTTAAACGTGTTGGCTATTTGAATAAATAGTTCTAAACGTAAGGTTAATTCGTGCACCACACGTTTGGGAAGATCTATTTATTCCGTGAATCCAATTGCGTTGTGCATCACCTTATTATTAATAACAAATTGCCGGATGGTAGTCGTAGCGTTACGCGTGCTAAGTCCTATCGAAGCTTAATCACTCTTAACGAGCATATGTTTTCTACTCAGGTGAGGTTCACTTGCCTTCCCGGTTACGCTCTCTTCTTTGATAGAATGTTGCAACGAAAATTTTACACTTCCTTAGATTTGAGCAATAAAGTGCAGCGACAACTCATCACCTTTTAGATAACTCTGTAGTTCAATTTCCGGTTCCTCATGGCTTATGGCTTCGAGTGCAAGCTTCATCTCCGTCACCTCGGGGGCATTGGTGCTTTGCCCGTGCTTGGTGAGGTATATGACCAAGTGCTTCTTGTAATTCGTAATGTGGCTTTGAATTTCCTGCGTCATTAACAGAACATCCTCAAGCTCGCGATAGGCGGAATCTAGCTGCTCTTCTTCGACCTGATCTAGCCAGCGTAAATAAGCGTCGTTGATGATGCCGCAATTGGCCGTAATCGTTTTGATGAGGGCGGACATTTTTTGCAAAATTAGTAACTTGATATCTTTGTGTTCCGAGCCTATTCTCCGAACAAATTTTTCCGTAATATCGATAAAGGATTGGATTTCTCTCGCGTTCGATTTTATGAGTTTGATCGCAGGGCTGACCAGTTTGTCAGCGATACAGTGATGTTCTGTGGTGCTAGTTTTGTTAAAAAGCGCAATTAATATTTTTGAAAAGCGATCACTCATACTGAATGTCGTCATCTGAATGATAGGGACTAAATCATGCAGAGTGCGGCCTCGTACTTTAAAATGTTTGCGATAAGTGACGTAAATATTATCGAGGATATGTAGCATTTGGCCATATTCGTTGAGTTGATTCTTAATCTTCCCTTTTGGGTAGCCCGTCCCATCAATGGTTTCGTGATGTTCCATCACTGCGCGAATACAATCAGCATCCACGCCTGCGATGCCTTTTAGTAGTTCAGCACTGTGGGTGGTATGTTGCTGAATTTCTTGCCAGTGCTGCGGGTTCTGTCCTTTGTCTTCTTGGAAGTATTCCGGTGGAATGTTTAGCAAGCCCAAGTCGTGGCTAAGCGCTGCGATAAACATACTGTTGAGCGAATTTTGTGGGTAGTTTTCACTGCTTAAAATTGTGATCGCAAGCCAAGCGCAAAACAGTGATTGGTCGAATACTTCCGGTATACGTACCGCGAGCACCGTGAGTTTTTGTCGTAGCAGTTCAAATTCACAAAAGGTCTCGATGCATTGCTTAAATTTATTGCTCAAATCCCGCTGTTGGTAGAGTTCTGTAAAGCACGGGTCACAGTTAATGAACTGGTCTAATACTTGATAGAGGACATCGGCATTGAGTTCGTCCTCTATGGTAATCAGCTGCTCAAGCGGTTTTAAGGCCGTCTCGCGATTGAGTGTTTTGACAACCTGCTCATCTAGTGGCGTGCCGCGTTTAAACAGCACTTGGTAGCTGCGGGAGGTAATATCCTCTCGCAAGGTGACTGTTTGCTCTTGGCTTAGCAATAATAGGTGGCGTGCATACGGGCTAATAGCGCTGCTTGCTTTGTTGCTCAATGTGCTCTCAATGATTGCGTAGTGAAGCGGCCCTAGTACCCGCATGCATGCTAGCAGTATAGTTCAGCCTTAGTGAGAACGGATGCTCGACACCCGACGGCGCATGGATAAACCATAGATTGAATAGTTAATTAGACACATAATTGGAATGGATACTAAGCCGATGATTGGCATCGTTTGGAAGAACAAGACAAATAGGCACAAAATACGCACTAACCAACGGTTAATAAACGTTGCTCCTAAGGGCAGATACGCCCGTAGCCCACCAACGAGGTTCAGTCGATAGTAAATAACCCCCGGGATTAAACCAATGACTGGAATAAGGCTGCATAAACCAGAAATAATTAAGGTCTTAGGGAGCTTAGCGCTAATGTATCGTAAATATCGCTTACCATCATCAGGACCATTAAAAAACGGTCTTTGGCAGCGTTCGCATTGAATGTTTAGGCCTTTTAACTTGCAGCGCTCACCGCAGTGTGAGCAGCGTTTACGCTCGATCATGGCAAACCTATGTGCATCGTAATCACTTACGACGGTCTCTTGTGCTTGTCCGAATAGGCCAACATCTCGCGGCTGCGTCGCTACATGATCACAATTGCTACAGCCTAAGGCGCTTAAGTGATTTAGGGTTTTGCAGTTTGGGCAGGGGGCTTTTTGTTGTTCCTCAAGCCGTTCAAAACGTATTTGTATGAGTTTTAGGCTGACGATACTAATCACCGCCACGATCGCTGCAAGGGCGGGAAACGCTATAAAGATGAGCGGGCCTGCAATGCCTAGACCGGCCTCCATATAAATTAACAGCTTTTGAATGGCAAGGTCGTCATTTGGGTCGAGCTCGCTGTAGAGCGTATAAACAGATTTACGTATAAATGCTAAAAACCAAGTGAGTAAGCCTACGCCAAAGGCCCAGATGTATTCAAGGGAGAGAAAGCCGCCAAAGTTAGTGCTAAGACCTTCGTTCTCAACATGCTGAACGAGGGTGTCGACTTGCCCGCCGACCATAAAAAAGCATAAAAAGAATGCAAATATACCTTTTAGGTGGGATTCGCTGCTGGCAATGAGTTCACGTGCTTCCGGGCTTTTTTGGTAGCCGTGCTCAACGAAAGACATGATAACCAATAAAAACAGCCCCGTCGGGCTGGATAGCCATTCGGGTAAGCCGTAAATTAGCTCAATACCTGCATAATCTGAGAACAGCTGCCATTTCTCACCCAGACCCGAAACCAAGGCGGCCGTTAATATAGGTAAGGCACCACGGGAGGCTAGTAAAGGGATAAAACCGAGCGAGAGCAGGTAGTAATTGAGTTCCATTGCTGGCACCTAATCGGGATGGTTTGTGTGTGTATTAAGACTTTACATGCTAATACCTGAACTTTATATGAACAAGCAAGCGACTTGCGTCGATTGAGTTGAAAAAATATAAACCACATAGGCCTAATAGGCATTAAACAAGTGTTAAATAAATATGACAGTGGGTTTTTATACAAAAATAGTGGAAGACGAATGTTTGAAATCTATGGTCTAATTGAATCTGAGGTTTAATTGAGTATGAAAATACTAGACAGATTTATTGTATCTATAACTGGCACCTTGTGTATTGGTATTGCTTCAAGCATAGCCCTTGCTGATGCTGAGCAGCTCACCCCGGATCCGCTTGTGCAAAGCTTTGGCAAAGAAGCGTCGGTCAATGATGACGCAAAAATCAGAGTTTCGGTTAAAGGTAAACTAAGCGCTTCAGATAAAGCGCAGCAATACCCCGATCATCTGCTCGGTGCCTATGGTAAAGATAGGCAGCAAAAAGCTAATAGGGAGAAATCCAAATCAGGTAAAGCGAGAATGCTTGATATACGAAATTCTTTCGACTACGATCTTTTAACTGCAGATCCGCTTCTAAGCAGTGTTTACTAGCCACTAGATACCGTTAGTTGAAATCGCTTATTTACTCAACTAGGCTTTATTCAATACTAACGTACTTGAGTATTTTTTTATGGCCTTATTTAGCGAGCAAAGCTGGGACGAGTGGATCGCTCAGTACGCAAGTGTCCACCAACACCCGGTTAATCGCTTTTGCCACCAGTTAGGTATTCCCTTGATTGTATCGTCCATCCCGTTTGCGCTATGTGCTATCTTCTGGTTCCAGCTAATATGGCTGGCTTTAGCATTGTTCTCGTTTGGTTGGGCCTTACAGTTCCTTGGGCATTATTATGAGGGTAAACCGCCAGAATTTCTTCGCGATTGGCGCTTTCTTTTTGTCGGCTTACGCTGGTGGCTTAAGGAGACCTTCGGTTTTTTTACTCATTAAGAATAGGTGGTAATGATTACCTCTACACTCACTTCTAGACGAGCCCGGCTCGCATTTTTTGCGTTGTTTTTTGTCTTTATCGTAGCCTTTAATGCCGTGTTTGCTAGTGGCGCTGAGCCGATTAATCACACTGAGCAGAGTTTATTTGATGCGGATAGCGCCATGCGCTTTCGGGAGCAACCGCCACATCAAGGCCGCGTCGAGGCGGCCTCCGATTACGCTTTTAATGAGACCCCCGCAGATGCCCTGCAAGTCTTACAGCAGCTAAAAGCCTTTTCTCGTAAAGACCCCAGAGGTGCCGCGCTTGAGCGTCAGTTAGTGGAAGATGTCATGGATGGGCGTTTAGACGATTTTAGTTATGGCGATGCGGCATTGATAGCAAGCGGCGTCTTTGATCCCGATAAGCGCCAGCGCTACCTCCGCAAACTGCAGCGCATTACCGCACAGGCAAGCGATGTTACGGCCGATCTTGAGGGTAAGGCTCAAAAAGCTAAAGGCTTATTAACTTTTTTGCATGAAAAAGTATTAAAACGTGGTTATAAAAAAAATCAAACACGGCTAGATCGTTTACTCGATCGAGGTCGCTATAACTGCGTATCTTCTGCCGTTATTTACAATCTTGTTGGCGTCAACTTGGGTTTAGAGCTGCGCGCCATCGAGGTGCCGGATCATGCCTTATCCATATTCTATGACGGTGAGGAAAATTTTGATGTTGAAACAACGAATGCTCACGGTTTTGCGCCAAGCCAAAATGCCCGCCAAAAATTTGAGGCGACGACAGGCTTTAATTATACCCCGGGCAGCGACAAAGATCGGCGCAGAGAGATTAGCACCTTAAATTTAATCGGTGTTATTTACTATAATAAAGGCGTTGATTTGAGTAGAAAAGGGCGGCATACCGAGGCATTGGATGCCTATTTTAAAGCGCTCAGTTTCGATAAAAAATCAAATTCATCCGTAAAAAATATTTTGGCCGTGTTAGTTAATTGGAGTGGCCAACTAGTTAAAGAGCAAAAGTTTGAGCAAGCGCTAAAAGTAATTAATGTCGGCTTAATATTGGCACCTGAGGATACTGCACTTAATCATCAGCACGAGCACGCATGGTCTGCACGGGTGCGGTATAGCTTAAAACATGGTGCCGCTGGTAAAACTGCGGAGTTTGCCTTGCAAGCTTACAAGGAAATCCCCGGTGAATATTTTGAGCATTTACAAGCCTGGGTATTTGAGCAGTTAGCGCTTACGGCTATTGATGCGGGCGAGTATAAGCAGGCTTTATCAATAATGGAGAAAACCCTACAAGGTGTGTCGCCCACGATGCGTGAACCCTTACATGTCAGTCGTGCCGGTCTATTGCACCATATCGTATATAAACTAATTGAGTCTGATGGTTTTGATCAGGCTGAGGTAATATTAAATCAAGGTTTAGCTTGGTACCCAGAGGACGAGCTTTTAAGTCAGCAGCAACATTATTACTGGACGCATCGAGCGCGCCTCGCCATGACTGCGGGTCAGTGGCAAAAAGCGGCAGATATTTATGGGGCAGCGCTTAAAAAATTCCCCGACAGTGATGTGGTGAATGGTAATCTTTTGTACCTTACTCAGTCTTGGGTCCAGGATGATCGAGCGGATGCGCAAAAGATATTTGCAAATGTATTGGAGCGCTTCCCTAATCACCCTAAGCTTAAACCATTTGCCCAAAATGAAAGCCATTATATCGTTCAAACATTGATCGAGGAGGGCGCTTACGAGGCGGCGCTTAGATGGCTACATACGGATAATTTGTTAACGGAAGAAGCCTCACTGTTGTTAACGCGGTCACTTTATTTTCAGTGGGCAGAAATGTTCAGTAAGCAGCAAAACTACGAACAGGCAATCAATACCTATCAGCGTGGCTTAGTGGATTTACCGGGTGATGAAGGCATGATGCAAAATATTGTCGTTGACTGGTACGCCTTGATTCGGCCTTATATGGACGCTGGCGATTGGACGCACGCGATAAGGCTTTACAAGAGAGCGATTAAAACGAGCGATCACCCAAGCTTGTTGAATAACTTGCGTTACTGTGAGGATCAGCAGGCTTTGGCGGAGTAAGTGTCATTAAGGAAGCACAATAAGCTATCTACTGGCTTACAAGCCGCACCCGCTATATAATGCCCGCCGCCTAGTAGCGCAAAACTACCAATCAATGGAGAATATTCTTGAGCGTCCCTGAGATAATACCTGCACCCGATATGACCACTGACGAACTCGTCGCCTTGCTTACGCGGGCAAATGAGGCTTATCGTACGGGGAATCCGATTATCGACGACGATACCTTTGACCATATCTATCTCGCGGAGCTAAAAAAACGTGAGCCTGAGCATCCGTATCTCGATCAAGTTCAGCCGGATACCGTTGGTGCTGGCAGTTCAAAAATTCGCCACACCGAACCAATGCTGTCTACCGATAAAGCCTACAATCAAGAAGAAGTGACCGCCTTTGTGGTGCGTGTACAAAAAGCGGCAGATGCGCAGGAAATCCCCAGTGCTGATATCCGCTTTAGAATCACCCCAAAGCTCGATGGCATGGCCGCACGCTACAGTGATGGCATTCTTGCCACGCGTGGTAATGGTCAACTAGGGAATGATATTACGCGCAATATAAAGCGTGGCTTAGTGATGCTTGAGGGTGAGAAAGCGGGTGTTCGCGAAAATACGGGCGTTGGTGAAATTGTGATACCAGAGCAGTATTTTAACGATGTTTTAGCCGACAGTTTCTCCCACCCTCGTAATTTTGTGACCGGGCTTATTGGCGCCGATAACTTATCGGAGGAGGCAAAAGAGGCGATGCAAGATGGCGCCGTGCAGTTTGTCCCTTATAGCGGCCTAAAAGCTTCAGAGTGCGACGTTGAAGACTTGCTGGCGGATGCTGAAGGTTTGTGTGAAAAAATAGAAAAGGCCTGTATCTACCCCCTCGACGGCAGCGTTATCGATGTTCTTAATCTAGAACTTCGTATCGAAATGGGGGCGACTAATCATCACCACAATTGGCAAATTGCTAAAAAAAGTAAAGGCGTTACAGCGGTTGCTGAGATCGAGGGCATTACTTGGCGTACCGGTCGTACGCGCCGTATCACACCGGTCTTGAACGTAAAAACCATTAACTTATCTGGCGCAGATATTTCCAATGTTACGGGTCACAATGCCGGTAATGTTAAAAATTTAAATGTTGGTGTTGGCGCACATATTGAAATTGTGCGCAGTGGGGAGGTAATTCCTAAATTACTTGGTGTGGTTAAACCAGGTAAAGACGCTGATATTCCAGACCTTTGCCCGGCCTGTAAAGCGCCTGCTAAGATGGAAAAAGACTTCCTCGTCTGTCAGGGCGAGACCTGCGTTGCGCAGATCGAAGCGCAATTACAGCACTTTTTCAATACCCTAGGTAATATCGATCTTTTCGGCCCAAGCACAATTAATACGCTTGTCGAAAATGATATTAGAGATTTAGCGGCAATCTATAAACTGCAAGCGAGCGATTTTGAAGGCATGGGTTTTGGCCCCAAGCAGTCCACCAATTTAGTTGCCCAGCTAGAGCGTTCGCGTAGCGAAGAGGTGGAGGATTGGCGCCTGCTCGCCGCGTTTGGTATTCATCACCTAGGTAAGGGCGACGCTAAAAAGCTATTGGCGGTGTACAAGCTTGAAGCGCTTGATCAGCTGACATCAGAGCAGTTAATTGAAATCCCCGGCTTTGGTGAAATTACCGCAGAATCCATTCCTAAATCCATTGCCTTACACTGGCTCGCGATGAAAACCATAATTGATTTGGGCTTTAATTTACGTAAAGAAGAAAAGTTCGACGTGACCGAAAGCGTCATTACTGATCAGTTTATTGTGTTTACTGGTGCTATGCAGTCCTCTCGGGATGATATGAAAGCCGCCGCGCAGCGCCTAGGGGCGAATGTTCAAAGTGCAGTTAATAAGAAGACGAATTACTTAGTTATCGGTGAGAAAGTTGGCGCCAAGAAAATTGAGAAGGCTGAGTCTTTAGGCACTAAAGTTGTCACGGAAGCGGAATATCTAGTAATGATTGGCGCTGAATCATAGGCGCTTAATCATAGGTGTCTTTTGGTGTTTGGGGTTTAGCTTTTAGAACTTAGGTTTTGAGTTAGAGTTTCGAGCCTGAGAGTTATTTGTCGGCGCTATCAAAGTCGACGCAGCAATTTCGGCCATTGGCTTTGGCCCTGTATAACGCCTGATCGGCATTATGGATGGCGATGTCAATGTTCATTTGTTTAGTGGGAACGCAGGTATAAATGCCAATGCTAATGGTGAGATTGATCGTTTTGTCTTGCCAAGTTATGGGAGCTTGTTCAAACTTTTCGCGTAACATTTCTGCTAATTTTTGCGCTTCAGTCGGAGTTGCACCTTGGTGCACAATCACAAATTCTTCACCGCCGAAACGTGCTGAAAAATCACCCGCCCGTCGAATGTGTTCTTTAAGTAATTTTCCTGTATGGCGTAAACACTCGTCTCCGCATAAATGCCCATGGGTATCGTTCAGGTTTTTAAAAAAGTCGATATCGCATAATATAATACTAACACTGCTATTAACTCGGGATGATAATGCCCAAATAATTTCAATTTGGTGATTAAAGTGCAGGCGGTTGTGCAGTTTTGTGAGTTCGTCGGTGATACTGACTTCTTTTAGTGCCTTATTAGCATCTGCATATTGACGGCCAATTTTCAGTAATTTCAAATGCGTTTCAATGCGGCAAAACAGTTCTTCTTTGGCGGTCGGTTTGGTTAGAAAATCATTGCCGCCAGCGCGATAACTTTTCGATAAATTGTCTGCTTTGGAATTTGCGGTTAAGAATAAAATGGGTAACTGGCTCATAGAGTACTTTTTGCGCAGTCGCTCGCACACGACATAGCCATTAATATCCGGCATCATAATGTCGAGTAGGATTAGGTCAATGCCGTGTGGTTTTTTTTCAAATACTTCAAGTGCTTCCGTTCCGGATGAGCACTGGCTAATTTGGTATTTTCTGGGGGATAGCAGTTGTGTGAGTACGCGACGGTTCATGACTTCGTCATCAACGATAAGGATGTGGAACTCTTCTGGGTTTAAGGGGGTATCTTCGTCGGCATCTTCAGCGTAGGCGGCGCTGTTGATCGCGGAGGCGCGTGTGTGTGCCGCGTCGTAGTTTAGGTTTTGTGTATCTGCGTCGGTAGCGCCCGTGTTGGTCTTGCGCTCACCTGTTGCTACTCTTTTGAGTTGGTATGTAAAAAAACCTACGGTGATAATAAATAACGTTAGCAGTGTAACTGTGGCGTAAACCCAAAATGATTTAGCTGTGCCGGTGCTTCCTGTTAGTTCGACTTGATCATAACGGTAATATCTTACGGTGGCGCTGTTGTCCATTCTGGCGGTGTTTTTGCTGAGCATATTGGCGATTTGTGGTGAGGACAGGGCGCACAAGCCTGCGCTTTGGGTTTCGCTGCTGCAGTTCATCCAGAGTGTGCCGAGGGTATCTTCAAATAGGGATGAGACGGAGT